>NZ_JCANNB010000034.1:0-70132 GCF_059553435.1 Micromonospora sp. PRAS1 | reverse complement strand
GGGACAAATGCGTCCCAAGCCGGCATTACGGCGACCGAAAGTGCAAGATCCACGGGGCGAGGAGTTGGGGGTGGGGTGGTTTTGTCATGGGCTATTGACGTGGTTGCAACAGGTGGCCTACCTTCCAGTCGAAGCGTTTCGACTAAGCGCTTCGACTAGCGTCCCGGCTCGCGGCGAGGGAGGCGCCCGATGGCCACCATGCAGGACGTCGCGCGGCTCGCCCGGGTCTCGGTCAGCACGGTGTCGTACGTGCTGACCGGCGCCCGCCCGATCTCCCAGGCCACCCGGGACAAGGTCCTCGCCGCCATGGCCGAGCTGGACTACCAGCCCAACGCCATGGCCCGCGGGCTGGCCAGCCGGCGCAGCCGGATCCTCGGGCTGCTGCTGCCGATGGACGAGCGCGGGCTCGGCGCCACCGAGACCGCCTTCGTCACCGGCGCGGCGGCGGCCGCCAGCGCGGCCGGCTACCACCTGGTGCTCGCCCCGATCGGGGTCGGCGACCTCGACGAGCTGCGCCGGTTGGCCAGCCAGCGGATGCTCGACGGCGCGCTGCTGATGGAGGTGCAGCTGTACGACGCCCGGGTGGACGTGCTGCGGGAGGTGGGCGTGCCGTTGGTGCTGATCGGGCGCACCGCCGACACGACCGGCCTGTCCTACGTGGACATCGACTTCGACCAGACCATCCGGGCGGCCGTCAGCCACCTGGTGGGCCTCGGCCACCGCCGGATCGTCTACGTCAACCACTCGGCGGCCACCATCGCCGAGGGGTACGGCCCGGCGCTGCGTACCCGCGACGCGTTCACCGCCGCGATGGCCGGGCACGGGCTGGACCCGCTGATGATCCCCGCCGAGGACAGTGCGACCGGCGGCCGGGCGGCGCTGGCCACCGCCCTGCGCCAGGCGCCCGACCTGACCGCGATCCTGGCGATGAACGAGAGCGCCGTCTTCGGCCTGCTCGGGGAGTTGACGGCCCGGGGTCGCAGCGTTCCGGGCGACGTCTCGGTCGTCTCGATGGTCACCTCGCCGCAGGTCGCCGAGCTGGCCACCCCGGCGCTGACCGCGATGAACTCGCCCGGCTCGGCGCTCGGCCGGATCGCCATCGAGACGCTGCTGCGGCACGTCGACGCCGGCAACGGCGAGATTCACCAACAACTGCTGCCCTGCACGTTGGAGGTCCGCGGGTCCAGTGGGCCACCGCGTACGGGAAGCGAGATCACGAGTTATCAGAGGGCGGGCGGCCCTCGACATTGAAAGCAGCCCGTCGTCGCGCTGCCACGCGACGACGGGCTTGACGGAGTACCGGCTCGATACTCATCAAGGAGACTAGCAATGCGACGATTCCGCAGAGTAGCCGTGGTGGCCATGGTGGCCGCGCTCACGGCGACCGGCCTGGCCGCCTGCGGCGGCGACGGTGACGACAGTGGTGACGCCAACGTCCTCAAGCTCTGGCACTACGAGAGCGCGAACAGCGCGATGGGCATCGCCTGGGACCGGGCCATCGAGATCTTCAAGGAAGAGCACGAGGGCGTCGAGGTGCGCTTCGAGCGCAAGGCGTTCGAGCAGATCCAGCAGAACGCCGGCATGATCATCAACTCGTCCGAGGGCCCGGACATCATGGAGTACAACAAGGGCAACGCCACCTCTGGACTGCTCTCCTCGCAGGGCCTGCTCACCGACCTGACCGAGGAGGCGACCAAGCGCGGCTGGGACAAGGCGCTCAGCCCCAGCCTCCAGACCACCGCCCGGTACGACAACGGCGTGATGGGCTCCGGCAACTGGTACGGCGTGCCCAACTACGGCGAGTACGTGATGGTCTACTACAACAAGGAGTTGTTCGCCGAGCACGGCGTCAAGGTGCCGACGACGATGGCCGAGTTCACCGCGGCGATGGACACCTTCGTCGCCAAGGGCGTCACCCCGCTGGGCATGTCCGGTGCCGAGTACCCGGCCGGCCAGCTCTTCTACCAGCTCGCCCTCTCCCGGGCCGACCGCGGGTTCGTCAACAACTACCAGCTCTACACCAACCCGGTCGACTTCAAGGCCGACCCGATCAAGTACGGCGCGGAAGCCTTCGCCGAGTGGGTCGGCAAGGGCTACATCGCCAAGGACTCGGCCAGCCTCAAGGCCGAGGACATGGGCACCGCCTTCATCTCCGGCAAGGCGCCGATGATCGTCTCGGGCAGCTGGTGGTACGGCCGGTTCAAGAGCGAGATCAAGTTCGACTGGGACAGCTTCCTCTTCCCCGGCAACACCATGCACGCCGGTTCGTCGGGCAACCTCTGGGTGGTTCCGGAGACCAGCAAGGCCAAGAACCTGGCGTACGACTTCATCGACATCACCCTGCGTCCGGAGATCCAGGCGCTGATCGGCAACAACGGTGGCGTGCCGGTCTCCGGTGACCCGGCGGCGATCAGCGACGAGAAGGACCGCCGGCTGGTCGAGAACTTCAACAACATCAGCACCCAGGATGGCCTGGCGTTCTACCCGGACTGGCCGGTGCCCGGCTACTACGACGTACTGGTCTCCGGCTTCCAGAGCCTGATCAACCAGTCCAAGACGCCCGACCAGGTCCTCGACGCGATCGCCAAGCCCTACCAGGACGGCGTCGCGGAGATCAAGCGCGACTGAGCGGCGGCCGGGGCGGGCGTGACCGGCGCATCGGTACGCCCGCCCCAGGCGTGGAAGGACCCCCATGGCAGTCCCCGACACCGTCGCCGCCCGCCGGCAGACGACCACGTCACCTCAGACCCCGGCGGCCACGGCGAAGAAGCGCCGAGCGGCCCGCCCCGACGCCGCGTACTGGCTCTACCTGCTGCCCGGCGCGCTGCTCTTCCTGCTCGTCATCGGCGGCCCACTGGTCTACACCGGTTACCTGTCGCTCACCAAGTGGTCCGGGGTCGGCGAGCCCACCTTCATCGGCCTGGACAACTACCGCAACCTGCTCACCGACGACGTCTTCTGGACCTCGTTCAAGAACACCATCGCGATGATCGTCGCGATGGTGGTGGTGCCCACCCTGGTCGGGCTGGTGCTCGCCGCGGTGCTCTTCGACACCATCGGTCGCCGGTTCCGCCCGCGTACCGCCGCCGCGCTGCGGGCCGCCTTCTACCTGCCGCAGGTGCTGCCGGTCGTCGTGGCCGGCATCGTCTGGGGTTGGATTTTGCGACCGGACGGCGCGCTCAACGGACTGCTCGACGCGATCGGGCTCGGCGCGCTGAGCCACGACTGGCTCGGTGATCCGGGCACGGCGCTGCCCGTGGTGATGGCCGTGATGATCTGGGTGCAGATCGGCTATCCCGTGGTCGTCTTCATGGCCGCCCTGGAACGGGTGAATCCGGAGCTGTACGAGGCGGCGGAGATCGACGGTGCCGGCTGGTGGCGGCGATTCCGGGCGATCACGCTGGCGCAGATCCGGCCGGAGACCTTCGTGGTCGGCCTCACCTGCACCATCGCGGCGATGAAGGTGTTCGGCCCGATCTACGCGCTGACCCGCGGCGGACCGGAGAACGCCACGAACGTGCCGTCGTACTTCGCGTACTTCACCTTCTTCAAGCGGCTGAACGTCGGCTACGGCTCGGCGATCTCGATGGTGCTGACGTTGATCATCGTGGTGGTGGCGGTGCTGTTCATCCGGGCGCAGAACCGCGCCGAGCGACGGGACGGAGTGCTCTGATGGCCGTCACCCTCACCACACCGCCCCGGGTCACCCGGCGACCGGCCGACCGGCACCGCCGCGGCGTCGGCCGGTGGATCGTGCTCGCCCTGGTCGGCGCCGCCGCACTGGCCATGCTCGTGCCGTTCGCGTTCATGCTGCTCAACGCCTTCAAGTCGCCCGGTGACTACTCGACAAACGGCCCGCTGAGCTGGCCGACCGAGTTCTACACCACGGGCCTGCGGACCTACTGGGAGCAGGTCGACTTCCCGGTCAAGCTCTGGAACTCGATAGTCATCTCCGGCTCGGTCGCGGTGCTCGCCGTGGTGGTGTCGCTGCTCAGCGCGTACGCGCTCGGCATCGGCCGGGTCCGCGGCCGGCTCTGGATCATCGGCCTCTTCCTGCTGGCCAACATGCTGCCGCAGGAGGCGCTGATCTACCCGCTCTACCACTTCGCCAAGGAGGCCGGGCTCTACAACACCCGGCTGGCGGTGATCATCATCTTCACCGTAATCCAGGCCGCCTTCGGCACCTACCTGCTCGCCTCGGTGCTCGGCGCCTTCCCCCGCACGCTGCTGGAGGCCGCCGCGCTCGACGGCGCCGGCAAGTGGCGGATCCTGTGGCGGGTGGTGCTGCCCAACATCCGGCCCACCATCTCGGTGCTGCTGGTGTTCTTCTTCATCTGGACCTGGAACGAATTCCTCATCCCCCTGGTGATGTTGATCGACAACCAGACCCAGACCGTCCCGGTCGCGCTCGCGTCGTTGCAGGGCGACCGGCTGATGGACGCCCCCACCACCAACGCCGGGGCGCTGCTCAGCCTCCTCCCGGCGATCCTGTTCTTCCTCGTCTTCCAGCGCACCCTCGCGCGCGGCATCACGGCAGGAGCCGACAAGTGAAGTTCACCGACGGGTACTGGCAACTGCGTCCCGGCGTCACCGTGCTGCGGCCCGGCGCGGTCGAGTCGGTCGAGCCCGACGAGCGCTCGTTCACCGTCTTCGCGCCGATCGGAAAGATCACCGGACGCGGCGACACCCTCAACCGGCCGGTCGTCACCGTACGCTTCTTCTCCCCCGCCCCCGGGGTGGTCGGCGTGACCGTCGGGCACCACAGCGGTGGGCTGCCCAAACAGCCCCGCTTCGCGCTCGCCGAGCGCACCGAGCATCCGGTGCAGGTGGAGATCACCGGGCTCAGCGCCCGGTTGACCACCGGCGAGCTGACCGTCCGGGTCGCGCTGACCGGCCCCTGGCGGGTCGACTTCCTGCGCGGCGACCGGCTGGTCACCTCCTCCACCGAACGCAGCATCGGCGTGGTCACCGACGCCGAGGGCGGCAAGTACGTGCACGACCGGCTCGCCCTCGGCGTCGGCGAAACGATCTACGGGCTGGGCGAGCGCTTCGGGGCGTACGTCAAGAACGGCCAGACCGTCGACATCTGGAACGCCGACGGTGGCACCGCCAGCGAGCAGGCGTACAAGAACGTGCCGTTCTACCTGAGCAGTGCCGGGTACGGCGTCTTCGTCGACCACCCGGAGCACGTCTCCTTCGAGGTGGGCTCCGAGGTGGTGTCGCAGACCCAGTTCAGCGTGCCGGGGCAGTCGCTTACCTACTACCTGATCGACGGCCCGGCCCCGAAGGACGTGCTGCGCCGCTACACCGCGCTGACCGGCCGCCCGGCCCGGGTGCCGGCCTGGTCGTACGGGCTCTGGCTCTCCACCTCGTTCACCACCTCGTACGACGAGAAGACGGTGACCGAGTTCATCGACGGGATGGCCGAGCGGGACCTGCCGCTGTCGGTGTTCCACTTCGACTGCTTCTGGATGCGCCAGTTCCACTGGGTCGACTTCATCTGGGACCCGGCCACCTTCCCGGATCCGGAGGGGATGCTGCGCCGGCTGCACGAGCGCGGTCTGAAGGTGTGCGTCTGGATCAACCCGTACATCGCCCAACGGTCGTACCTGTTCGAGGAGGGACGGCAGGCCGGCTACCTGGTCCGCAACCCGGACGGGTCGATCTGGCAGTGGGACAAGTGGCAGGCCGGCATGGCGCTTGTCGACTTCACCAACCCGGAAGCCGCCGCCTGGTACGCCGGCAAGCTCAAGGCCCTGCTCGACATGGGGGTCGACTGCTTCAAGACCGACTTCGGCGAGCGCATCCCGACCGACGTGGTCTGGCACGACGGCTCCGACCCGCAACGGATGCACAACTACTACTCGTACCTCTACAACAAGACGGTCTTCGAGTTGCTGGCGGCGGAGCGCGGCGAGGGTGAGGCGGTGGTCTTCGCCCGCTCGGCGACCGCCGGCGGGCAGCAGTTCCCGGTGCACTGGGGCGGCGACTGCGAATCCACCTTCGTGGCGATGGCCGAGTCGCTTCGCGGCGGGCTGTCGCTGGCGGCGTCGGGATTCGGCTACTGGAGCCACGACATCGGCGGCTTCGAGGGCACCCCGGACCCGGCGGTGTTCAAGCGGTGGATCGCCTTCGGGCTGCTCTCCTCGCATTCGCGGCTGCACGGCTCCGGCTCGTACCGGGTGCCGTGGGCGTACGACGACGAGGCGGTCGAGGTGCTGCGCCGGTTCACCCGGCTCAAGCTGAGCCTGATGCCGTACCTGGCGGCGGCGGCCGAGGAGGCGCACCGCGAGGGCGTACCGGTGATGCGACCGATGGTGCTGGAGTTCCCGGACGATCCGACCACCGCCTACCTCGACCGGCAGTACATGCTCGGGCCGGACCTGCTCGTCGCGCCGGTGATGAGCGCCGACGGGCAGGTGACCTACTACGTGCCGGCCGGCACCTGGACGCACCTGACGACCGGCGCGCAGGTCACCGGGCCGGGTTGGATGACCGAGAAGCACGGCTTCGACAGCCTGCCGGTGCTGGCCCGGCCGGGCTCGGTCATTCCGTTCGGCTCGGTCACCGACCGGCCCGACTACCCGTGGGCCGACGACGTCCGGCTGCGGCTCTTCGCCCCCGCGCCGGGCCAGCGGAGCAGGGTCCGGATCCCGTCGCCCGACGGCGGACCGGGAACCGAGTTCGACGTGCACTACCAGGACGGAACGGCCACCGCCGAGGTGGTGGCGGGCGAGTCGTCGGGATACCGCTGCGAGGTCACGGAGGTGGCGAAATGAGCGAGCGGAGAGCCAACATGGGTGACGTGGTCTTTCCCCAGGGATTCGTCTGGGGTTCGGCGACGGCGGCGTACCAGATCGAGGGCGCGGCCAAGGAGGACGGTCGGGGACCGTCGATCTGGGACACCTACAGCCACACGCCGGGACGCACCCTGAACGGGGACACCGGCGACGTGGCGGCCGACCACTACCACCGCTGGGCCGACGACCTCGAGCAGTTGACCGCGCTCGGGCTCGGCGCGTACCGGTTCTCCATCGCCTGGCCGCGGGTGCAGCCCGGCGGCTCGGGGCCGGTCAACCAGGCCGGGGTGGACTTCTACTCCCGGCTGGTGGACCGGCTGCTCGAACTGGGCATCCAGCCGGTCGCCACGCTCTACCACTGGGACCTGCCGCAGGAGCTGGAGGACGCCGGGGGCTGGCCGGCGCGGGACACCGCGTCGCGCTTCGCCGACTACGCGACGAAGATCGTCGGGGCGCTCGGTGACCGGGTGCACACCTGGACGACGTTCAACGAGCCGTGGTGCTCGTCGTACCTCGGTTACGCCTCCGGGGTGCACGCGCCGGGCCGCACCGAGCCGGCGGCCGCCCTCGCCGCCGTACACCATCTGAACCTGGCGCACGGCCTGGCCGGGCGGGTGATCCGCGACCTGGCGCCCGCCGCGCAGCTCTCGGTCACGTTGAACCTGCACGTGATCCGCCCGGCCTCCGACTCGGCGGCCGACGCCGACGCGGTACGCCGGATCGACGCGCTGGCCAACCGGGCCTTTCTCGGGCCGATGCTGGACGGGGCGTACCCGGCGGACCTGCTCGCCGACACCGCCGGGGTCACCGACTGGTCGTTCGTCCGCGACGGCGACGAGCGGACCGCGGCCGTGCCGCTGGACATGCTCGGCGTCAACTACTACTCGACCACCCTGGTCCGCGCCTGGGACGGGGTGTCGCCCAAGTCGGACTCCGACGGGCACGGCCGCTCGGCGCACTCGGCCTGGGTCGGCTCGGAGCAGGTCGAGTTCCTGCCCCAGCCCGGCCCGCACACGGCGATGGGCTGGAACATCGAGCCGGCCGGCCTGACCGAGTTGCTGCTGCGGCTGCATCGGGAGTATCCCGATCTGCCGCTGATGATCACCGAGAACGGCGCCGCCTTCCAGGACGAGGTCTCCCCCGACGGCGCGATCCACGACGACCGGCGAATCGACTACCTGCGCCGGCACATCGCGGCCACGGCCGAGGCGATGGCCGCCGGCGCCGACGTGCGCGGCTACTTCGTCTGGTCGCTGCTGGACAACTTCGAGTGGGCTTACGGCTACGACCGCCGCTTCGGCATCATCCGCGTCGACTACGACACCCAGGTCCGCACCTGGAAGGACTCCGCCCACTGGTACCGCCGCCTGACCACCACCAACCGCCTGCCCTAACCCACCCCACCCCGCCCCCGTCCCGCCCTGCCTCGCCCTGCCCCCGTCCCGCCCTGCCCCGCCCTGCCTCGTCTCGTCGATCTTGGAGTTTCCGTCCCCGCATAAGGGACACCAGGCGCATTCCGGCGACCAGAACTCCATGATCGGCGAGAGCGGGGTGGCGGGGGGCGGGGGGCGGGGTGGCGGGGGTCAGGCACCGACGCGTTGTTCCGGGACGGAGAGGCCGTAGAGGGCCATCAGTTCGGGGCTGTCGACCCGGTTGCCGTCGGCCACCGAGTCGCAGGCGATGTCGACGATCTGGTCCTTGTGCGCCAGCAGGTACGGGCGGGCACCGACGTCGGCGCTGGCCAGGGTGGCGATGCCCGGCCAGTGCCGACGACCGAACAGCATCGGGTAGCCGCGCAGTCCGTGGTACGTCGCGCAGACCAGCACGTCGGGGAAGGGCAACGCGGCCACCCGGCGTACCGCCGCGGCGGTCAGCCCCGGCATGTCGACCGGCACCACCACCACCGCCTCGACCTCCTCGTCGTCGACGCCGGCCAGACCGGCGCGGATGGACGAGCCGACTCCGGTGCCCCACGCCCGGTTCACCACCACCGTGGCCCGGTCCAGGTCGGCGGTGGCCCGGACCTGGTCGGCCGCGGCACCGAGGACGACCACGATCTGCCCACAGCCCGCCTCCGTCAGCGTGTCGATCATCTGGTCGACCAGCGGCTTGCCGCCCTGGTGCAGCAGGGCCTCGGGGCCACCGATCCGACGGCCACCCCCCGCAGCGATGATCATTCCTGCGATCCGGTTCAGACCTGCGCTCCCTCCAGCGTGGGGACCGGCAGGCACCGTGGCGCTGTCCGTCCCCTCCGACGCACACCGTGAGCAACGATCGCGCCTGGCGGAGAGTGGCGGGCAAATCACATAAATTGGACAGCCGGTGCCGGGCGGTCAGGCATCCCGCTGGCGCAGCTGTCGTCCCACCCGAGGAAGGAACCGGCCCACCCGGGTCGAGTACGCGGTCCACGCGTCGCCGTGCACCCGGGCCAGGTAGGGCTCCTCCACCGCGCGTACCTGGAGTTGAAGCGCCGCGACGAGCGTGCCGGCCGCGACGAGGCCGACCGGGTTGGGCACCATGGCGGCCAGGCCGATGCTGGTGACCGCCATCGCCGTGAAGATCGGGTTGCGGACGAGCGTGAACGCGCCGTGGGTGACCAGGCTGGTGCGTTCCGCCGGGTCGACGCCGACGCGCCAGGAGGCACCCATCTGCTGCTGGGCGGCGAGGACCGCGGCGACACCGGCGAGGGCCAGGACGGTGCCGGCCCACTGGACCCCGGGCCGGTCGAGTGGCCCGATCGGCGAAAGACCGGCCAGGCCGGCGACCGGGCCGGCGGCGTTGAGCAGCAGGGCCGCGACGAAGAGCAGCTTGGCCCACCAGCGCAGCGAGCCGGGCCGACCGGCGTCCAGACGCAGGCCGGTGTCGCCGGTACGACGGCGCTGGGCGAAACTGCGCCAACCGAACGCCGCCGTCAACGCGGCGAGGTAGAGCACGAGGGCGAAGCCGGCCATCATCGAGTTTCCTTTCCGGGCTGGCAGCAGCCGTCGGCGCACCCGTCGCCGGGCACCGCTGCTGGGTCGACGTCGAGTTGGGCGGAGCCGGTGCTGGCTGGGCTGACAGCGATCGGGGCGCAGCAGGCGTCACCGCGCCAGGCGTTTCGACCCTCTTTGACCGCGACGGCGGCGATGACCAGAGCGGCGGCGGGATCGGCCCACCACCAGCCGAACAGGGAGTTCACCGCCAGGCCGACCAGCAGCACCCCGGAGAGGTAGGTGCAGAGCAGGGTCTGTTTGGAATCGGCGACGGCGGAGGCGGAGCCGAGTTCCCGGCCGGCCCGCCGCTGCGCGGTCGACAGCACCGGCATGACCGCCAGCGACAACCCGGCGAGGAGCAGCCCGACCGTGGAGTGCTCCGCGCGGTCACCGTCGAGCAGTGCCCGTACCGACTCGACGCCGACGTAGCCGGCGAGCGCGAAGAACGAGACCGCGATGACCCGCAGCGCGGCGCGTTCCCGGCGCGCGTGGTCGGCGCCGGTGAACTGCCACGCGACGGCGGCGGCGGAGGACACCTCCACCACCGAGTCGAGCCCGAATCCGACCAACGCCGTGGAGGAGGCGATCGTGCCGGCGCTGATCGCGACGATCGCCTCGATCACGTTGTAGGTGATGGTCGCGGCGACGAACCAGCGGATCCGGCGGATCAGCACCGCCTGCCGTACGGCCGACGGCCGGTTCGCGGTGCTCGGCACCAGGGGCAGCGGGACGGCCATCAGCAGCAGCCGTCGGTGTCGTTGGTCGGACAGGCCGTGGGATCGACGGCCAGGACCAGGCCAAGCAGGTCACCCAGGGCGTGCGCGAGTCGGGGATCGGCCAGCTCGTAGCGGGAGCGCCGGCCTTCCGGCGCGGCCACCACCAGGCCGCAGCCGCGCAGGCAGGCCAGGTGGTTGGAGAGGTTCTGCCGGCTGGTGCCGAGCAGTTCCGCCAGCTCGGCGGGATATCCGGGGCCTTCGCGCAGCGCGAGCAGCAGCCGGGCCCGGACGGGATCGGAGAGGGCATGCCCGAAACGAGCCAGCACGTCTCCGTACGCCAGTGTCACCATACCCAGACAGTACAGCGCCTTGTGAATAAAGCAAAGGCTGAACTAATCGGGTTCCCGCGCGGAGGCCGTTGCGGTCAGCCAGATCCCGGCGGTGAGCGCGGCACCGGCCAGCACGAGCCCGACGAGCCGCAGCGGGTCGACAGTCAGGGTCTCCTGGAAGACGGTGACGCCGAGGACCACGCTGGCGACCGGGTCGGTGAGGGTGAGCGCGGTGAGCGGGGCGGCGAGCCGGCCGTGCTGGAAGGCGGTCTGGTTCAGCAGCAGCCCGACGGTGACGAGCACCACCAGGACCGGCACCCGCCAACTGACCACGGTGGCCGGGCCGTGATACCGGCCGGCGATGTCCTTGACCAGCGCCGCCGCCAGGCTGAAGGCGAGGCCGGCGGAGACACCGAGCACCGCGCCACGGGCGGCACCGGTCAACCGGTACGCGACCACGACGGCACCGGCGGTCGCCAGCACCAGGCAGCTCCCCGGAACCACCCAGGCGGCCGGGCTGGGGCTGTCCAGCCCGGCGCGGGCGTCGGCGAGGACGAGGAACGCGGCCAGGCCGGCCACCCCCACCGCGACGGCGAGCAGGTCCCGCCCGGCGACCCGACGCCTGATCATCGCGGCCTCGATCAGGACCGCCATGAACAGGCCGCTGGCCATGACCGGCTGGACGACCGCGAGTGGTCCGAGTCGGAGGGCGACGACCTGGAGTGCCACGCCCGCGGAGTCGGGAATCCAGCCCGACAGCCACAGCGGGCTACGGAAGAGACGGAACAGCAGCCGGGGATCCGGATGCGCGTACCGCGGCTGCGCCTTCGCGGCGCGCTGGTGCAGGGCGGACGCGAGCGCGAAGCAGAACGCCGCCGCGAGCGCGATGGGAATCACGACGCGGGCCGGTCAGCCGGCCGATGGCCGGCTGCTCCGCCCGGAGCGCCGGACGGCTTCGAAGACGACGGCGGCCATGTCGGTCGCAGCGACCGCCGGAGATGACGCGGTGTTTCCGGCGGTGGTCAGCGTGGCGAGCACCGGACGCAGGTGTGCGGCGGTGGTGACGAAGGTGGTCAGCCCGGTCCGGGCCAGCAGTTCGGCGTTGGCTCGACCGTGCCCGGGAATCGGCCGGTAGGTGACGGTGGGCAGGCCGGCCACCAGCGACTGCTGGCAGGTCAGCCCGCCGGCGTTCTCCACCACGACATCGACCGCCCGCATCAGCATGGGCATGTCGTCGACCCAGCCCAGGACATGGCCGGGAAAGGCGTGCAGCCGGCGGCGCAGGTCGTCGTTGCGCCCACAGACGATCACCGGTTTCACGCAGCCGGTGGCGAGCACCTCGGCGGCGGTACGGGCCACGTCACCCACCCCCCACGCGCCGGCGACGATCAACGCCAGCCGGTCCTGCTCGGGTAGGCCGAAGCGGGCGCGCGCGGCCCGCTTGCCGTCGCTCGGCAGCGAGGTGAAGCGGGCGGACACCAACGGGCTCACCACCCGCACGTCGGGTGCACCGTGGGCGGCGGCCTGTCGCTGTGCCGCGTCGTGGATCACGCAGTACGTGTCGACGCCGGGCGATATCCAGGTCGGGTGCAGCACGAAATCGGTGACGTAGGTGATCACCGGCATGTCCAGTCGACCCCGGTTTCGCAGCGGCCCGAGTACCTGGTTGGCGAAGGGAAAGGTGGTCACGACCAGACTGGTGCCGGCCGGGAGCCGCAACAGCATCCGGCGCGCGGCCAACCGCAACGCCGCCCTGATCGCCCGGACCGCCAGCGACGAGCGGTCGGTGATCGTGAACAGGGCGTCGTAGCTCCAGGGCAGCCAGCGGAGCATCGCCCGGTAGCCCTCCCGGACGAGACCGTGCAGGGGCCGGGGCAGCGTCGTGAAGAAGTTGAGCCGATCCACCACGACCCCGTGCGCGGCCAGCCGGTCAGCCAGCTCGGCGGCTGCGGCATCGTGCCCGGCCCCGATGTCCGCGGAGATGACCAGCACCCGCACCCGGTCAGGGCCAGCCGCCGGGGCACCCGGCCCGCCACGGGTACCCGTCGGCGTGGCGACCGCGCCGCGCGTCCCGACCCGGATGCCGTCGACCGTGGCGGCACCAGGTGCGAGCGTGACCCTTCGCGGCTGGTTCACCGGCCGGGGTTACCCGCCCCGGCCGCCACCATGCCCACCGCTGCGGCCGCCGACGGAGCTAGGGCGGTACCTCGTCCGCGTCGGCCCGGTGCGCGCCGAGAGTCCCGATCGTCACGTTCCGCTCCTGCGCCCACTCGATCAGACGCGGCAGCGCCGCCAGCGCTCCGCGCCAGGCACCCGGGCTGGCAGCGCAGTCGGAGTCGTGCAGCAGCACCGTACCGCCGCCGGCGAGGTCCCGGCTCAACGTCTGCCAGATCGACTCCGGTGGCCGGCTGGCCTCCCAGTCCCGTCCCCAGGCGGTCCAGAGTCGCGGCGTGAGGTGCAGCCGCCGGCACGCCAGCAACGCGGCCGGCGTCAGCACCCCGTACGGGGGCCGGTACCAGCGCGGCAGTTCACCCGTCACCGCCGCGATCCGGTCCCGGGCCCGCGCGATGTCGGCGTAGGTGGCCGCCGGTGAGCGCCACAACAGGTTCCGGTGCTCCCAACCGTGCACCCCGACCTCGTGCCCGGCGGCGACCAGGTCCCGACCGAGCCCCGGATCGCGGTCCAGCATCGAGCCGAGCAGGAAGAAGGTGGCCCGTGTCCGGGCCCGTGCCAGCAGGCGCAGGAACTGCGGGGTCGACGCGCGGTCGGGGCCGTCGTCGAAGGTCAACGCGATCCGGGAGACCGGACCGATCCCCGCCAGCCGTGGCCAGAACCGGCGGCGGAGCGGAGCGCTCGCGGTCACCGCCGGCACGGCCTGCGCCGTCGCCCCCAGCGCGGTGGCCACGACCGTTCCCAGCACCAGTGGCCGCATGGCTGCCGTCCCACCTGCCGATCCGAGCAGTACCGGCCGCCGGTTACCCGCTCCCGATGAAATCAGGCCGGGCGTCCGTGCCCACAACGGCCGGCCCGATCCCAGCCCACCGCGACCCGACCGGCCGCAGCCGGTCACGCCACCGGATCCAGTGATCCCGCCTCGACCGTCCGGAGGCGGCCCTGGGCGGCACACAGCCGGCCGCCGGACCGCCGGTTGCCGACCGCCACCACCTCGGCGAGCATCGACAACGCGGTCTTTGCCACCGACGAGGCGCCCAGATCCAGGCCGGCCGGACCCGCCAGCCGGTGCAGGCCCACCGCGCCGGCCAACCGGGCCAGTCGCCGGGCGTGGGTCTCCCGGCTGCCGAGCGCCCCGACGTAGCCGGCGGGACCGGCCAGCGCGGCCCGCAGCGCGCGGTCGTCGATCCGGGGGTCGTGGGTCACCACCAGCACCGCGTCCCCGGCGTCGAGGGTGCCCGCAGCGGCCAGCCACTCGTCCGGCCAGGCACAGATCACCTCGTCGGCCGCCGGCACCCGCTCCGGCTGGGCGTACGCGGGTCGCGGATCGACCACCACCACCCGGTACCCGAGCGGGACCGCCAGGGTGGCCAGCGCGGCGGCCAGATCCGTCGCACCGACCACCAGCAGCGTCGCGCCGGCCGGCAACTCCTCCACGAAGTGCTCGTCGCCGCCGGGCAGCCCGTCCCGGCTCGCCGCCGCCGACCAGCGGAACGGCGGCCGGAGTTCGATGCCCAGAGCCAGTGGACGCCGGGCGGCCAGCGCCGCGCCGATGGCGGCGTGGACCCGACCGGTCGGCGCGGGACAGATAAGCACGGTCAGGTCACCGGCGCAGGCCGGTGCGGGTTCCCAGGGCAGCAGCTCCGCACCGGGGTTGATCACGGTGAGCCGGGGGTGGGCACCGTCGAGCACCGCACGGGCCTCGCCGAGCAGTGTGGACTCCACGCAGCCGCCGGAGACCGACCCGACCCAGCCGCCATCCGAGGCCACCGCCATGGTGGCGCCCAGCGGTCGGGAACCGCGGCCGGCCCGGGCCACCAACCGCACCAGCACCACCCGCTGCCCGGCACCGCGCCGCTGGGCGACGAACGGCCACACCTCCGCCAACATCTATCGACACCCCCGATTGGAACTTGTGTAAGTTTTTCCAACTTTGGCAGATATTACGGATTAGATCCGTCTGATCCTTATAAGTTGGTCGACGACTCGCGATCCTCAGGGGAGCTGAACACCATGGACACCGAAATCACCCTGCGGGTGGACGGCGCCGATCATCGAATCACCGTCGACACCCGGACCACCCTGCTCGACGCGCTCCGCGAACGGCTGGGCAACACCAGCCCCAAGAAGGGCTGCGACCACGGCCAGTGCGGCGCATGCACGGTACTGCTCGACGGCCGGCGGGCCAACAGTTGTCTCGCCCTGGCGGTCGCCCACGACGGTGCCGAGATCGTCACCGCCGCCGGGCTCGCCGCCGACGGCCAGCTGCATCCGCTCCAGCGCAGCTTCATCGCGCACGACGCCTTCCAGTGCGGCTACTGCACTCCGGGGCAGATCGTCTCGGCGGTCGCCATGCTCGACGAGGCGGCGGCGGGTTGGCCCAGCGCGGTGAGCTTCCGGCCGGCCGACGGAACGCTTCACCCGGCCGACGGGACGCTCCACGGCACCGGCGGCGACACCAGGGTGCCGCCGGTCGATCTCGCCGACAATCCCGACGAGATCCGCGAACGGATGAGCGGCAACCTCTGCCGCTGCGCCGCGTACGCGAACATCGTTCCCGCGATCCAGGAGGTGGCCCGGCCATGAGGCCGTTCCGGTACGAACGCGCCAGCGACCCGGCCAGCGCCGTCGCCCTGCTCGCCCGGTCACCGCAGGCCGCCTTCCTCGGCGGTGGCACCAACCTGGTGGATCTGATGAAACTCGACGTGGCCCGCCCCGATCTGCTGGTCGACGTCCGGGGGGTGACCTCCCGCGTGATCGAGGAACTGCCCGACGGCGGCGTACGCATCGGCGCCGGGGTGTCAAACAGCGACCTGGCCGCCGATCCGCTGATCCGGCGCCGCTATCCGGTGGTGGCCCACGCCGTGCTGGCCGGCGCCTCCACCCAGCTGCGCAACCTCGCCACCGTCGGCGGCAACCTGCTGCAACGCACCCGGTGTCTGTACTTCCAGGACATCACCACCGCCTGCAACAAGCGCGCGCCCGGCACCGGCTGCTCGGCTATCGAGGGCAGCAACCGGGACCTGGCCATCCTCGGCACCTCCCCGGAGTGCATCGCCACCCACCCGTCGGACCTGGCGGTCGCGCTGGCCGCACTGGACGCCTCGGTGCAGACCGTGGCGGCCGACGGCGGTCGCACCATCCCCTTGACCGAGCTGCACCGGCTGCCCGGCACCGAACCCCAGCACGACAACGTGCTGACACACGGCGAGCTGATCACCGCCGTCGACCTGCCCCCGCTGGCCTTCGCCACCCGTTCGTACTACCGCAAGATCCGGGACCGGGCCTCGTACGCCTTCGCACTGGTCTCGGTGGCCGCCGCGATCGACCTGGCCGGCGACGAGATCCGCGACGTCCGGATCGCGCTGGGCGGGGTGGCGCACAAACCGTGGCGGGCCAGCCGGGCCGAGGATCTGCTCCGGGGTGGCCCGGCCACCGAGGAGCGGCTGCGCCGGGCCGCCGAGGCCGAACTCGCCGACGCCCAGCCGCAGTCGGAGAACGCCTTCAAGATCCCCCTGGCCCGCAACGCGATCGTGCGTACCGTGCTGGACCTGGTGGAGGCGCGATGAACCGGATTGCGGCCCACGCGATGGGCCAGGCACTCGACCGGGTCGAGGCCGCCGACAAGGTACGCGGGCTGGCGCCATACGCCTTCGAGCATCCGGTGCCGGACCCGGCGTACGTCGCCGCGATCCGGAGCACCGTCGCGGCCGGCCAGCTCGTCGGCATCGACTGCAGCCAGGCCAGCGCGCAGCCGGGGGTACTGGCGGTGCTCACCCAAGTGAACGCGCCCCGGGTCGCCATCGACGACGGCGAACTGCGCATCCTGCAATCCGACGACGTCGCGTTCCGTGGCCAGTTCGTCGGGGCGGTGATCGCCGAGACCTCGGAGATCGCCCGGCACGCCGCCGGACTGGTACGGATGGACTACCGGGTCCGGCCACCCGAGGTCGAGCTGGAGTCCAGCCGCGAGCGGGGTGAGCTACGGGTACCTGGGCAGATCTGGCCGATGTTCCCGATCGAGACCGACAAGGGTGACGTCGAGTCGGCGCTCGCCGCAGCCCCGATCCAGGTGGACCGGAGTTACCGCACCCCGTGGTACAACCACAATCCGCTGGAGCCGCACACCACCATCGCCTGCTGGACCTCCGACGGCGTCACGCTCCACGTCTCCACCCAGTACCTGGCGGGGGTGCAGAACACCGTGGCCACCGCGTTCCGGCTCGAACCACACCGGGTCCGGGTGCTCTCGCCGCACGTCGGCGGCGGGTTCGGCGCGAAAC
This sequence comes from Micromonospora sp. PRAS1, assembly GCF_059553435.1. Classification (NCBI taxonomy): domain Bacteria; kingdom Bacillati; phylum Actinomycetota; class Actinomycetes; order Micromonosporales; family Micromonosporaceae; genus Micromonospora; species Micromonospora sp. PRAS1. The sequence goes on along the minus strand of NZ_JCANNB010000034.1, from coordinate 52,860 downwards.
TGCCCCGGCACTCGGACCTCATCCTCGCCGTGATGGCCGCCCAGCTCGTCCCGGGGCGACCGGTGCGCTTCGCGCTCACCCGGCAGCAGATGTTCTCGCAGACCGGCTACCGGTCACCGACCATCCAGCGGGTACGTCTCGGTGCCGAGCGCGACGGGCGGCTGACCGCCGTCGCCCACGAATCGGTCGAGCAGACCTCCCGGCTCAAGGACTTCGCCGAGCACGCCACCCGGGCCACCCCCAGCATGTACGCCACGCCGAACCTGCGGACCCGACAGCACCTGGCCGCGCTGGACCTGCCGACGCCGACGATCATGCGGGCGCCGGGCGAGTCGACCGGCCTGTTCGCCCTGGAATCGGCGATGGACGAACTCGCCCACGCCTGCGGCCTGGACCCGATCGAGCTACGCATCCGCAACGAGCCGGACGTGCATCCCCGGGAAGGGCTGCCCTTCTCCAGCCGGAACCTGGCCGGCTGCCTGCGGGAGGGGGCGCGCCGGTTCGGCTGGTCGTCGCGTGACCCCGCGCTGCGGGCCCGGCGGGAGCACGGCTGGCTGGTGGGCACCGGCGTGGCGTCGGCGACCTACCCGGTGATGCGGCTGCCCGGCTCGCAGGTCACCATCCGGGTCACACCCGACGGCCGGCACACCGTCGAGATGGCGGCGGTGGACATCGGCACCGGCACCCGTACCGCCCTGGCCCAGGTCGCCGCCGACGCGTTACGGATCGACCTGGCCCGGGTCGAGCTGCGCCTCGGTGACACGGCGTACCCACCCGCCGCCCAGGAGGGCGGCTCGGCCGGCATCACCAGCTGGGGCGCCACCATCTGCGCCGGCGCCGACGAGCTGCGCCGCCGGCTCGCCGACCACGGCGGGACGGTGCCGGCCGAGGGTCTGGAGGTCACCGTCGACATGCCGGAGAATCCCTACCTCGGGCAGTACGCGATGCACAGCTTCGGCGCCCAGTTCGCCGAGGTGCGGGTGCACGAGGAGACCGGCGAGATCCGGGTGCTCCGCCAGCTCGGGGTGTACGCGGTCGGCCGGGTGGTGAACCCGAAGACCGCCCGCTCCCAGCTGATCGGCGGGATGACCATGGGCCTGTCGATGGCGCTGCACGAGGCGAGCGTGCTGGATCCGCGCTACGGGCACGTGGTCAACCACGACCTGGCCAGCTACCACATCAGCAGCAACGCCGACGTGGGCAGCGTCGAGGCGTACTGGATCTCCGAGGACGACCCGTACGTCAACCCGATGGGCACCAAGGGCATCGGGGAGATCGGCATCGTGGGCGCGGCGGCGGCCATCGCGAACGCGGTGCACCACGCCACCGGCGTACGGATCCGCGAACTGCCGATCACGCTCGACAAGCTGCTCCCGGCGGTGTGACGACGGCGGTGTTGGTGCGCCTCGCCAGCGCCCGACACCGCCCCGTGCGCGGTCAGGGAGCCCCGTGCGCGGTCAGGGGAGCCCCGTGCGCGGTCAGGGGAGCCCCGTGCGCGGTCAGGGAGACCTGTGCACGGTCAGGAGCCCCGTGCGCGGTCAGGCGGGTCAGGCGGTCAAGAGTTTGTCCAGGGTGATGGGCAGCTCACGGACGCGGACCCCGGTCGCGTGGTGCACCGCGTTGGCGATCGCCGCCGCCGCACCGACGATGCCGATCTCGCCGGCGCCCTTGATCCCGAGCGGGTTGAGTTGGGTGTCGTGGTCGTCGACCCAGTACGCCTGCACCGCCGGCACGTCGGCGTTGCTGCTGATGTGGTAGCTGGCCAGGTCGCGATTGGCCCAGGTGCCGTACCGGTCGTCGAAGACCCCGGCCTCGTGCAACGCCATCGACAGGCCCATGGTCATTCCGCCGATCAGCTGACTGCGCAGGGTCGTCGGGTTCACCACCCGGCCGACGGCGAAGACGCCCAGCAGCCGGCAGACCCGGACCTCGCCGGTCTCCGCGTCCACCCGCACCTCGGCGAACTGGGCCCCGTACGCGTACCTCGGCAGGGTGGCCTGGCCGGCCAACTCGTCGTCGATGCTCGCCTCGACGAGCAGCCCCTCGGCGGGCACGTTGCCGTGCAGCTCGGCGATCCGGTCGCAGAGTTGTTCGCAGGCCCGGACCACCGCCCAACTCCACGAGGGCAGACCCGTCGAACCACCGGCCACATCGGCCACGGGCAGGGCGGTGTCGCCCAACTCCAGCCGTACCCGCTCCGGCGGCGCGCCCAACGCGTCGACGGCCACCTGCCACAGCGCGGTCCGGGCGCCCGTGCCGATGTCGGCCGCGTTGATCCGGACGTCGAAGGTGCCGTCCGGGCGGGCGGCGGCCGACGCGGTGGCGGGCCGGGTCCGGGCGGGATAGCTGGAGCCGGCCATTCCGGTGCCGAGCAGCCAGCGGCCGTCGCGGCGGGCGCGCGGCGTCGCGTCCCGCCCCGCCCAGCCGAAGCGCCGGGCCCCGTCCCGCAGGCAGGCCGCCAGGTTGCGGCTGGTGAACGGGTGCCCGCTCTCCGGATCGATCGCGGTGTCGTTGTGCAGCCGCAGCTCGACCGGGTCGAGCTGGCAGGCCAGCGCCAACTCGTCCAACGCGGACTCAAGCGCGAAGGAACCCGGGGTGTGCCCCGGTGCCCGCATCCAGAACGGGGTGGGCACGTCGAGGGCGACCAGCCGGTGCGTCGTGCGCCGGTTGGCTGCGGCGTACATGTTGCGGGTGTAGACCGCGGTCTGTTCGGCGAACTCGGTGACGGTCGAGGTCTGGCTGACCGCGTCGTGGGCGATCGCGACGAGCTGCCCGTCCCGGCCGGCGCCGAGCCGGACCCGTTGGATCGTCGGGGTGCGGTATCCGACCGGGCCGAACAGCTGCTGACGGGTCAGCGCCAGCCGGACCGGTCGGTCGACGTGCCGGGCCGCCATCGCGGCGAGCACCGTCTGCACCTTGCCGTAGATCTTGCCGCCGAAGCCCCCGCCGACGTGCTCGTTCACCACCCGTACCGCCTCGGGCGGCAGCTCGAACAACCGGGCCAGGATCTCCTGGACCGCCGCGGAACCCTGGGTGGAGTCGTGCACCAGCAGTCGCCCGTCGCGCCACTGCGCGGTCGTCGCGTGCGGCTCCATCGGACAGTTGTGGTACGACGGCGTCCGGTAGGTGAGGTCCAGCCGGATCTCGGCGGCGGCGTACCCGGCGTCGAAGTCACCGGCCAGCACGTCGGCCGGGTAGCTCGGGTTGACCCGGTCAGGTCGGTAGCGGGCCGGATCCTCGGCGGACAACCGGGTGCGGTGCGGCTGCTCGGCGTAGTCGAGGCGGATCAGCGTGGCCGCCTCCCGGGCCGCCTCGATGCTCTCCGCCACCACGACCGCGACGATCTGACCGCGGTGGTGCACGGCCGGATCCTGGAGGCGGAACAGCTCCGCGTCCACGCCCGGGGCCAGCCGGAGGGCGTTGCCGTGGTGCAGCACCGCCAGCACCCCGTCGACCGCAAGCGCCGCCGCCGCGGCCAGCCCCGTGATCGTGCCCCGCACGATCGTGGCCTGCACGACCTGGGCGTACGCGACGCGGCGCACCGGGTACTCCACCGCGTACGGTGCCGTGCCGGTCACCTTTGCGGGGCCCTCCAGACGGGACTGTCGGCGGCCCACCACGCCGGTGGGGCTCACCACCGCACCCCGAACACGGATGAATATGGAGAAATCGGCATAGGACTCATAATAATGTGGCTTGCCCGCCGCAGTGGCCCGCTCCGATTTCCGGGCGGGCACGCCTCAGGCGGCGTCGGCGTAGCACCGCACGACCGACAGGTCCAGCGGGAAGCGCACCGCAGTGGCGCCGAAGAGCAGCGCGGTAGCCCGATGCCCGGCCCGCTCGACCGCCTCGGCGACCCGCTCGGCCTGCTCGGCCGGGCAGTGCACGATCACCTCGTCGTGCTGGAAGAAGACCAGCTCGGCACCGGTGCCGGCCAGCTCGCCCCGGAGCACCGCCAGCAGCGTCGACGCCCATTCGGCGGCGGTGGCCTGGATGACGAAGTTGCGGGTGAACCGCCCCCGGGAACGGGCCGCCCGGGCCCGGGGCGAGCGCGGATCGTCGGCCGGCTCCGGTTCGACACCCTCGCCCGCGGCGAAACCCGCCGTCCCTGGCGGGCAGGTACGCCCCAGCCACGAGCGCACCAACCCACCGGCCTCGCCGGTGCGCGCCGCCGCCTCGACGTAGCCGAACGCCGTCGGGTAGTTGCGCCGCAACACCGCAAGGGCCGGCACCGCCTCGCCACCGGTCTGCCCGTACATCGCCCCGAGCAGGGCCAGCTTGGCCCGGCCCCGGTCACCGCCGAACGCGTCCCGGGCCAACGCTTCGTACAGGTCACCGGTCGCGCCCGCCCGAGCCAGCCGGGCGTCGCCGGAGACCGCCGCCAGCACCCGGGGTTCCAACTGACCGGCGTCGGCCACCACGAAGCGCCAGCCCGGGTCGGCCACCGCCGCCCGGCGGATCACCTTCGGGATCTGCAACGCGCCGCCGCCCCGGGTCGCCCACCGGCCGGAGACCACCCCGCCGGGGACGTACTCGGGACGGAACCGGCCGTCGTGGACCCAGGCGTCCCGCCAGGCCCAGCCGTGCGCCGTCCAGATCCGGTACAGCTCCTTGTACTCCAGGACCAGCGGCACCGCCGGATGGTCCACCCCGCGCAGCACCCAGGACCGGGTGTTGGGCAGGTCGATGCCGGCGCGGGCGAAGGCCCGCAGCAGCTCGGCCGGGGAGTCGGCGTGCAACTGACGCAGGCCGAAAGCCTCGGCGATCCGGGCGGCCAGTTCAGCCAGCCGCCGGGGTGGCCCGCCCACCGGGGACGGCTCGCCGAGCAACTCGGTAAGCACCGCGTCGTGCACGTCGGCGCGCCACGGCAGGCCCGCCGCACCCATCTCCGCCGCGACCAGCGCACCGGCCGACTCGGCGGCCACCAGCAGCCGGAACCGACCGGGGTCGCCGGTCCCCGCGATCCGGCCGAGTTGGTCGGCGTACACGCTTGTCAACGCCGCCAGACCCGGACCGGGCGGGCCGGACGGCGCGTCGAACAACGCGCCCTGGCCGGCACCCGGCGGCGCGGCCGGGCGAGGCGGTGGATCGGGCGGCACCGGCACGCCGGTGAGCCGGGCCCAGGCCGCCGCCAGCGAACGCGGCTCGCCCCAGCGGCCGGCGTGACCGAGCAGCAGCGACTCGGTCAGCTCGACATCATGACAGCGCTCGACCCGAACTCCAGCGCGCAGCAGCCTGGGATAGAGGGCCGCGCCGGAGGCCCAGACCCAGCGGGGCCGGCCGGCGGCCTCCCGCGCGGCGACGGCGGCGGCGAGGTCGGTGGTGGGCTCGGGCGGACCGGCGCGTTGCCCGTCCGGGCGCAGCGGGCAGAGCACGCCCGCACCGCCCTCCCCCGCCACCACCGCGACCAGCACACCCTCATCCTGCCCCCACCCACCGACATGCTGCCGCGCCACGGCCGGCCCAGGTCAGTTCGCCCTCCACCCAACCCAGCAACATTGATAGATACCCATAAGGACCGGTGACCAGGCGAGGCGCTACTTGACCGCGCCGGCGGTGAGGCCGGACTGGATCTGGCGCTGGAAGAAGGCGTACACCACGATCATCGGCAGGATGGAGAGGGTGAGGGCGGCGAACAGGGCCGCCCAGTCCGCCTCGTAGCCGGCCGAGGTGGAGATGCTGGCGATGCCCTGGGTGAGCACCCACTTCTGTTCGGCGCCCTGACCCTGCATGAGCGCCACCGGCAACAGGTACTGGTTCCACTGCCCGATGACGTTGAAGATCCCGATGCTGACCAGGGCGGGTCGCGCCATCGGCATCATGATCGAGAAGAACAGCCGGGTGTGCGAGGCGCCGTCGATCATCGCGGCCTCGGCCACCGAGTGCGGCAGCGTCTTGAAGAACGCGGCCAGGAAGAAGACGGTGAACGGCAGCGAGTACGCGATGTAGACCAGGATCAGGCCGGTGTAGGTGTTGAGCAGGCCCAGGTTGTTGACCACCAGGAAGAGCGGCACCAGGGCGAGGAAGACCGGGAAGGCCAGCCCGGAGACGAACAGGTAGTAGACCACCCGGTTGCCCGGGAACGGATAGCGCGACAGCACGTACGCGGCCATCGCCCCGAACAGCATGGTGCCGGCGGTGCTCAGCGTCACCACGAAGACGCTGTTCAGGAAGTACCGGCCGACGTTCGCCTCGCTCCACGCCCGGGCGTAGCTGTCGAAGTTGAAGGTCCCGGGCAGGGCGAACGGGTTGCCGAGGAAGATCTCGGTGTTGGTCTTGAACGAGGCGAGGATGGTCCAGAGCAGCGGCGCGATCACCAGGATCGCCCAGACCAGCAGGGCCAGGTGGCCGAGGCCGCTGAGCACGCCCACCTCGGAGTCGCGGCCCCCGCGGCCGAGCCGGGCCCGTCCCGGACCGGGTGGATCGGCGGCCGGGGCGGCGGGGGCGCTGGGCGCGATGTCGGTCGTCATTGCGGGTCCCGCCTTACAGCTCGATCGTTTCACGCCGGCTGACGCGCAGGGTGAGCGCCGCGAACGTGATCGTCAGGAAGAACAGCGCCACGCCCATCGCCGAGGCGTAGCCGAACTGGGAGTAGCTGAACGCGTTGCGGTAGATCTCCATGCCCAGCACGGTGGTGGCACCGTCCGGGCCGCCCTGGTCGACGGAGAGCACCTGGACGATGGCGAACGCGTCGAACGCGGCGATGCCGAGGTAGACCCAGGCCACCTGGAGGGTGTTCCACAGCAGCGGCAGGGTGACCCGGAAGAACATGGCCACCCGACCCGCCCCGTCGATAACGGCCGCCTCGTAGATGTCCTTCGGCACCGAGGCCATGCCGGCGGAGAAGAGCACCACGTAGAAGCCGACGGCCTGCCAGACCAGCACCGCGATGATCGACCAGAGGGCGATCTTCGGGTCGGCCATGAACAGCACCGGCTCGATGCCGACGGCGCCGAGCGCACCGTTGATCAGGCCGCTGTCGTCCGGGGCGTACACCCGGCTGAAGATCACGCCGACGATGACCACCGCCAGGACCTGGGGGAAGAAGAACACCAGGCGGTAGAACTTCGACCCCCAGACCCCGGTCATCACCCCGCCCCGGCCGCCACCGCCCACGTTGAGCATGAAGGCGAAGAAGAGGGCGATCGCGATGGTGAGCAGCGGCAGGGCGAGCAGCAGGAGCCCGTGGTGCCGGACCGCCTTCCAGAACACGTCGTCGGCCAGCAGCCGCTCGAAATTCTCCAGGCCGATGAACGTCGGGTTGGCGCTCACCCCCCGCCAGTTGGTGGTGGCGAGGTAGAAGGCCTGGGCGTACGGCCCGATGACGAAGGTCACGTAGATCGCGACCGGTACGGCCAGAAAGCCGACGATGAACGGGTACCTGCCGTGCCGCATGTGTTCTCTCCGCTCGTCCTACGCTCGACTCAGCGGCTGAACTTCTCGATGGAGGAGTCGCTCTTCACCGCGTCGGCGACCTTCTGCATCCGGTCACAGAACTTCTGGGCGGTGCCGCCGGAGAACATCAGCTCGTTGGTCGCGGCGCGGGCCTCGTCGTCGAGCTTCTTGTACCAGGTGTCGAAGCGGTAGCTGAAGTAGTCGCTGCCGGCCGCGGCCAGCATCTTGTTGCCGCTGGTCAGGCCGGGCGAGATCTCCACACCGTCGACCGCTCCCTGGACCACGGTGAGCACCTTGGTCAGCTCGGTGAAGCCCTTGGCGCCCGCCTTGGAGAGCATGTGCCGCAGGTACTCCATGCCGCCGCGCGGGTTCTTGCCCTTCGACGCGACGAAGTACATCTCACCGGCCGCGGCGTAGATCGCGGAGGCCGGCAGCGCGTCCGAGGTGGTCACGCTCGGCACCGGCATGACGGCGTACTTGAAGGTGGGCGGGGTGTCCTTGGCCTGCTCGTTCTCCAGCCAGGAACCGCTGGGGTAGAAGGCCACCTTGCCCTGGTTCTGCTGGAGCTGGATCTCGGTGTGCTTCAGGCCCAGGTGCGCCTTGTTGCCGTACTTGGCACCGATCTCGGCCCACGCCTCGGCCGCCTTGCGCACCGGCTCGGCCTGCCAGGCACCGTCCGCCAGGTTGTCGATGTTCTTCAGCACGTCCGGGCCGCCGATCTTGGCAGCGCTGGTCAGCAGCACAAGGTACTGGTAGTACGCGGCGTTCGCCCCGGCGTACGAGTACGGCGTGATGCCGGCCGCCTTGATCTTGTCGCAGAGGGCGGTGAAGTCGGCCCAGGTGGTCGGGGCGGTCCACCCGTTCTTCTCGAACAGGGCGCTGTCGTACCAGAGCCCGAAGACGGTGAAGGCGTAGTTGAGCACGTACGGCTTGCCGTTGTAGGTGCCCTGCTCGACGGTGCCCGGGATGAGCAGGTCGCGCACCTTCTTCGACGGGTCGTCAAGCGACGGCGCGTCGAACAGCTCGGTGAGGTCCTGCACCTGGCCGGCCTGCACCAGCGCGCCCTGGTCGAGGAACTTCGAGCCGGCGTTGTTGATCATGTCCGGCGGGGTGTTGCTGGCGAACCGGGGCTGCAGGACGGTGCCGATCTCCTCGGTCGAGGAGAACTCCACCTTGGAGTCCGGGAACTTCTGGTTGTACGAGGGGATGTGCACGTCGGTGGCGTACTTGGTGCCCAGGCCACCATTGAAGATGACCACCTCCAGCGGGGCGTCGGCCTTGACGCCCAGCGGGTTCTCCGCCGACTTGTCGCCCTCGGCCTGCTCGGTCGGCTCGTCGCTGCCGCCGGTCACGCAACCGCTGAGCAGACCCGCGGCCGGGGTGGCCAGCAGACCCACCGCGGCGGCCCGACGCAGCACCGTCCGCCGGGTCAGATCGGCCGAATTCTCGGGGGAAACAGACATCTGGAACTCTCCTTGTGGTGTCGGGTCAGGCGGTGCGCCGGAGACGCCCGGCGTACCGCGACTCGAGGGCGAGGTTGTGCTCGTCCCCACCGGGGACGTTGGCGGAGAGATAGATAGGGGGCACCTCTCCGGCCTGGTGGAACCGTCGTACGACCTCCGCGGTCAGCAACTGCGCCAGCAGCGCCGAGGTGACTGAGGAGACCGCACAGACCGCGCCGCCGCCCTCGAGCGGCAGCAGTGCGTCGCCGTACGGCGCGCCGTTGTCCAGCACGACGTCGGCGAGATCGACGAGCCGCCGGCCGGACGGGTGGCGCGGGGTCACCCGTCCGGTGTGCTCGACCGAGGTGACCGCGATCAACGGGTGACCGCGGCCGGTGGCCAGCAGGGCCAGTTCGACCACCGAGCCGTTGATGCCGGACTGGGACGCCACCACGAACACGTCCCGCGGCTGGGGTGCGGCGATCTCGTAGAGCTGGTGCGCGATGGCCGGGTCGCGCTCCAGCTTCGGGTCGGTGAGCAGGCCGGGCGGGGCGTCGCCGTGCAGCACCAGGTCGTGCAGGGCGAGCCGGTTGGCGGGGACCAACCCGCCGGCCCGGGCGACCAGCTCGGCGGCGAACGCCTCGGAGTGCCCGGCACCGAAGGCCTGGAGCACCCCGCCGTCGCGCAGGCTGCCGGCGATCAGGTCGGCAGCCCGGCCGAGCGACTCGGCGCCCCGCTCGACCACGCGGTCGAGCACCGGCCGGACCGCTTCGGCGTACCCGCGGGCGCTGATCATGCGGTGGCTCCTCTCGCGGCCTTGTGCCCGTCGACGGCCTGGGCGGTACGCCGGAAGGCCGCGTGGGCGCGGTCGTGGGTGCGCTGGGCGACCGCGATGTAGAGCAGGTCGAGCACCACCAGCTGCGGATGCCGGGCCGAGAGCGCGTCCGGCCGGAACGTGGTGGCCTGGCTGGCGGTGAGCAGCACGATGTCGGCCAGCTCGGCCAGCGGCGAGCGACGGAAGCCGGTAAGTGCGATGGTGGTCGCGCCCCGGCTGCCGCCCTCGGCGAGCATCTCGATTGCCTCCCGGGTCTGGCCGCTGTGCGAGATGCCAAGCGCCACGTCGCCCGGGCGCAGCAGCGCGGCGGCGGCGAGCCCGGAGTGCACGTCGTTCCACGCCCACGCGGCCACACCGATGCGGTGCAGGCTGAACTGCATCTCCTCACCGACCAGGGCGCTGCCGCTGGCGCCGAAGATGTTCACCCGGCTGGCCCCGGCGATGGCGACCGCGGCCCGTTCCACCTCGGCGAGGTCGAGCAGCGCGGCGGTGTCGTGCATGGCCCGGGTGTCGGCGGCGATGATCTGTTCGAGCACCCGCTCCAGCGGGTCACCGGGCTGGATCTCGCGTCCGATGTCGACGGTCCAGCCGGCCGAGCGGGCCCGGCCGGTCTCGGCGGCGATGCCCAGCCGCAGGTCGGCGTAGCCGTCGAAGCCCATCGCCCGGCAGAAGCGGGTGACCGTGGCCGGTGAGGTGCCGCTGCGCTCGGCCAGCTCCACGATGGTGGCCCGGGCCGCCGCCTCGGGGTCGCTGAGCACGTGCTCGGCGACCCGGCGCAGCGCGCCGGTCAGCTCGGCGGCGCCGGTACGCACCCGGGCCAGTGTCCCGTCGGAGGCGACGCCCAGGGCGCCCCGCCGGTCGACCCCCTCGGCATCGGCCACCGCGGTGCCCGCGGGGGTGTCCGCCTCGTGATCAACCATGGGACACCTTTCCGAAAAGACTGTTTACTGTTAGTGGTAAAAGTTCTTACTAAAGCCACCTCCATGTCAAGACCGTGGGCGAAGTTTTCAAACTGTTACCTGGCGCATACCCCCGGAGACGATCCATCGCCTGCCTTCGAAGGCCGCCGCGACCAGCATGAACATTGATCAATAAGGAGATGGTCGATGGCTGGCGCCGTCGTGGTCGGCCTCGACGTTGGGCGGTACGCCCACCTCGTCCGCCCACGGGTGTGAAGCCCACCCTGGCGGGGGATTCGGCCGGATGGCGGGTCGGTTAACGTTCAGGCTCGACTTGCTGGCTGGCCGTAGTCCATCTTGGAGATGTGGTGCCGGATATCCCCCTGAGCGATGCACTGGCCGCGCTTATCGAGGACCTTCGCCGGTTGCCGTCCGGCAACCCCGGCGACGGCGTGGAGGTGGAACTGAGCCTGGTGGCGCACGAGGATCGCGGCCGGATCCGATGGCACCTCGCCACACCCGGGGACGCCGGGGCGCAACGGATCCGGTTCACCGTGTATCCGTGGCGGCAGCCGTGGCAGGTCCCTCCCGTCCGGACCGACTACCCCGGCTACCCCAGCTACCCCGGCGCCGACGAGACCCAGGTCGGCCTCGACCCGAACCGCGTCGGCAGCGCGCATCTGCCGCCGATCGTCCGACCCAAGCCCGGCGTGGACGTCGAGCGCGATGCCGACTGACGAGTCCGGCGACGGCGCCGAAACCGATCCCCTCCAGCGCGGTAACGACCGGATCCGCGACGCGGCGAAGTGGCTGGTCGCCAGCGCCGCAGCGGTCGGCGCCGCGATGCTGGCCGGCAGTCAGCTGTCGAGCATCGGCGAACTGCCCCTCGGCGTACCCGACTCGGTGGCGCACGCCCGGCTCTGGGTGGCCGTGCTCGGCGCCGTCGCCGGACTCGCCGCCGTGGTGTACGCCATCTGGACCGCGGTCCAGATCCTGCTGCCGAAGTTGGTGCTGATCAGCGATCTTGACGCGGCGTGGACGCAGCGACGCTCCGAGCTGGCACCGGTGGCCGACCATTTCCGCCGCAATCCGAAGTATCTGCAGGGGTTCTCCGCCCCGGCCGAGGTGATCAGCGCACGCGAGGAACTGATCGCCGCGCAGCGCGACCCGTCCACCGGAGACGACGTGCGGATGCAGCTGACGACCCGGATCGCCGATATCGACGAGCGGATCACCGCGATCGAGGACACGGCCACCCACGAGGCGCTGAAGGACCAGTTCAAGCGCGCCCTGCACAAGCTGATGCTGGCCACCGTCGTCGGCGCGGTCGGCATCGTGGCCTTCGCCTGGGCGGCCAACCCCCCGGCCCACCAACCCGCCGCGGACCTGCGCAACGCGCGCCTGGTCGACGCCTACCTGCGCGACGCCGACCTGCGCAACGCCAGGCTGGACCACGCCGATCTCACCAACGCCGACCTGACCGGCGCGGACCTGACCGGCGCGTCGATCAACGGGGTCACCTGGCGCAACACCATCTGCCCCGACGGCAGCAACAGCGACGAGAACGGCCACACCTGCGCGGGTCACCTGTCGTGACCGGGCCCGAGCCGCACGTCCGACGGGTGGTGAAGGTCCGCGGCACGCTGCTCGGCTCCGGGTACGCCGTCGGAGTGGATCTGGTCCTGACCGCCGGTCACGTCGTCGGTGCCCGTGGGGACGCCGTCTGGGTCTCCCGCAGCGAGAGTCCCACCACGCCGGAGCACCGGGCGACGGTGATCTGGCGGGGCGATGACATCGGCACCGACGCGGCCCTGCTCCGGCTGGACGTGCCCCTCTGGACGGTCGAGGAGACCCACACCCGCTACGGCGAGCTGCGCGGGCACCAGCCGGTGCCGTGCCTGACCGTCGGATATCCATGGGTCCAGGTCACCCGCGACGGCCGTCGCCGCCTCGACGAGCTGCCCGGCCAGGTCATGCCCAGTCTCGGCTTCGAGGATCACCGGTACGCGCTGGACTCCACCAGGATCGCGCCGAACCCACCGCAACCCCAACGGGACGCGACCGGTGCGGTGGTGCGCGACGAGGCCGGCACGCCGGTGCTGGAACCGCACCCGCACAGCGGCTACTCCGGCGCGCCGCTGCTGACCACCGGCGATCGCCAACTCCTGGTCGGCGTCATGCTGGCGGTGCCGTCCCGCTACGGTCCCGGCCGACTCGACGCGGTACGCATCAGCCGGTTGCTTACCGACCCGACCTTCGCGGGCCTGCTCGGCACCTCGCTCGACCAGATCGAACGGGTACCGGCGCAACTGCTGCCGACCGGGATCGTCGAGCATCACGAGGCACTGACCGAGCTGGCGGACCACCTCCGCGGCGACCTGCTGCCCTACGTCCTGCCCGCCGACGCCCGCGCGGCGACCCACCCCGGACGCCTGCTGGACCGCCTCGACGAACTGGCCGGCACCTGCGGCCTGCTCCTGGTCGGTCAGGCGGGCATCGGCAAGACCCGCACCTGCTTCGAGGTCGGCGACTGGGCGGTCAACGCCGGCTGGCGGGTGCTGCACGTACGTCCCGGTGAACCGCTTGTCACCACCGAGCAGCTCCTCGACGTGGTGGCCGGCGCCACCGACGAACGCCTGCTGATCATCGTCGACTACCTGAACCTGAGCGGCCTGGACTACCCCGCGATCCGGCACCGGCTGCTGCCCACCGCACGGGCCCGCGGCATCCGGCTGGCCATGCTCGGTTCGGCCCGGCCCGGCTGGTTCCACCATAAGGACAACAGCCCCCTCACCCAGGTCTTCAAGCCCGTCGAGCTGCGACCCGAGGACGAGCACCTCGACCGGATCCGCGACCAGATCGTCACCGCGTTGGCGCCCACCGCGCGAACGATCCTGGGCGAGAAGCGGCTGGCGCACCTGTGTGGTCGGCGCCCCGTCATCGCGACCCTCATCGCCGCCGAGGCCCAGGCCCAGGCGGTGCGGGGCCGCCTCGCCACGGCCACCGGCGACCTGCGACCGGAGCACCTGCTCGACTGGCTGGTCCGCCGGCTCAACGAGGACGATCTGCTGCACCAGGCCGAGCGGCTGGACGACGAGCGTGATCCGGACCTCCGGTTACAGATCTACGCCGCGATGGCCGCCGCCACCCCGCAACCCCGCCCCGCCCTGATCGCCTGCGGCGGCCGCGTCGCGGACCACGACCACGCCCGGGCCGAGCACCTGCTCGACGTCCTCCTCGCGATGGGCTGGATGATCACGACGCCGGACGGGTTGGCGCCGGTGCACGACATCGTGGTCGACCAACTGCTGGAGCACTGCGCCGTCCGCGCCGGGCTCAACACGGTCCGCACCACGGTCGCCGACCGAATCCTCGACGCCAGCCTGACCAGTGCCCGCACCATCGGCCGGTACGCCATGAATCTCGACCGGCTGCTGCGCGACCTGGCGCTTCAGCAGCGCGACGGCCCGCTCGCCGCGCACTGCACGGGGTGGCTGGCCGGCAACGCGACAGCCGCCGGGGTGTTGCTCTCCAGTCAGCAGGACGAGGGCGCCTACGCCCTCGGCGCGGTGCTTGACAACACGCCCTGGGCGCAGGCGCTCTTCCAGCACTGGTCGCAGCTCGGCGCACCCTGGCTGAGCACGCACGGTGCGTCCCTGCCCGCGCGACACATCCTGTACAAGGGGCTGCGGACGGTCGCCTCGGCGCAGGCGGGACATCTGATCGGCGTGGCAACCGGCTGGCTGGCGCTGCACCGACCAGCGCTGGAAGCCAGCTTCGTCATCGCACCGTTGCTGGGCCGGACCGACCTGCCGCAGCAGGACGCCGGTCACGGGATCGACGCCGCGCTGCACTGGCTCGGCCGGCACGGCGAGCTCACCGAAGCCCGCTTCGTACTGCATCCCCTGCTGAGCCGAACCGACCTCACCTCCGAGGCCGCACAAGCCGCGATCGACGCCGCCCAGATCTGGCTCGACCGGCACCGCGACCTCGCCGAAGCCCAGTTCGTGCTGCACCCGTTGCTGGGTCGGACCGACCTCACCCGCGACCACGTCCGACGCGCGCTCACCACCGCCCTGCACTGGCTCGGCCACCATCGCGACCTCACCGAAGCCCGCTTCGTGCTGGATCCCCTGCTGGGTCGGACCGACCTCACCCCAGACGACGCCCGGTACGCGCTCACCACCGCCCTGCACTGGCTCGGCCACCATCGCGACCTCACCGAAGACGGCTTCGTACTCGATCCCCTGCTGCGCCGCACCGACCTCACCACAGACGACGCGCAACAGGCGATCACCATCGCCCTGCACTGGCTGCACCAACACCGCGACCGCACCGAAGCCGGCTTCGTGCTGCCGCCCCTGCTCAACCGAACCGACCTCACCCCCGAAGCCACCCGATCCACAATCAACGCCGCCCAACGCTGGCTGCACCAACACGGCGACCGCACCGAAGCCGGCTTCGTACTCGATCCCCTACTGCGCCGCACCGACCTCACCACAGACGACGCGCAACAGGCGATCACCATCGCCCTGCACTGGCTGCACCAACACCGCGACCGCACCCAGGCCGGCTTCGTGCTGCCGCCCCTGCTCAACCGAACCGACCTCACCCCCGAAGCCACCCGATCCACAATCGACGCCGCCCAACGCTGGCTGCACCAACACGGCGATCTCATCGAAGCCGGCTTCGTGCTGCCCGCGTTGCTGGCCCGTACCGATCTGCCGGCTGAGGCCGTGGATCGGGCCATCGATGCCGCTCTCGGCTGGCTACGGAAGTACGGCGACACCGACGACGCGGGATACGTCCTGCCGCGGCTGCTGGCCGTACGCAAGCTGGTCGAGCTACCGGAGTGGCTGCCTTCGCTCATCGATTCCTGGACGGAGCGGCACCGGTCGGGACCGGATTTCGTCTTCGTCAGCAAGCATCTCGCCCGGCAGAACGCCCTGACCGAGATCACCGCCGACGTGCTCCTCCAGTGGGCCGCCGACAACCCGCAGGACGCCGACATCCCCTGGCGGGTGATCGGGGTCGCCACCGCCATCGACCGCTTCCCGACGCTGGCCGGCCGACTGTTGCGGTCCGTCGAGAACTACCTGGACGGCATCGAGGGCGAGCAGGCGGAGGTGAACCGGCACGGCGAGCTGGACAGTCTCATCCAGTCCCTCTGCCGGCCGAGGACGTTGCGTTGCGGACTCTCCGGGGCCCGCGTCGACGACATCATCCTCCGCTGGCTGGTCCATCCGGCCGCGTTGAATCCGAGATGCCCGAAAGGCATCCAGTTCAGCGAGACGGCAAGCCGGGTCCGGTCACTGGTACACGCCGGTCGCTTCTCCCACCAGGGCGCGGTCGCCGCGCTGTCCCGGCTGCACGCCTGGATCCCGCACTGGCAGCCCACCGAGCTGCAACTCCCCCTGCGCGAGGCGTCCCGCAGGGACGTGACGGAGTTGCTCGCGGAACTGCGGCGCACGTCGGAGCGGAACCCGCCCGACCGGCCACCCGCACGCCTGCCGCGTCAGCCGGCGGACCCGCTCGCCGTCGCAGCAGGTCACGGCTGCGGCCCCGGCGCCGCCGCGGCTGACATAACCTCAGGTGATGCGCCGTCTGGCCCGCCTCGCCGCCCGGACCCCGGCCGACCGTGAGCGCTACCTCGACCTGCTCCGGGCGCTGGCGATCCTGCTGGTCGTCCTCGGCCACTGGACGATCGCCAGCATCTACTACGACCGGCACGGCCAGCCCGACGGCCACTCGGCCCTGCCGGCGATCCCCTGGGCGTACCCGCTGACCTGGGCGGTCCAGGTCATGCCCGTGTTCTTCCTGGTCGGCGGGTACGCCAACGCCGCCTCGCTCGCGGCGCACCGGGGCCGGGGTGGTGACTGGGGCGGTTGGCTGCTGGGCCGCAGCGCCCGGCTGCTGCGCCCGACCACCGCGCTGGTGCTTGTGCTCGCCGGTGGCTCGGTGCTCGCGCGGTTGGCCGGTGCCGAGCCGAGCATGGTCCGCACCGTCGTCTGGTTCGCCACCATCCCGCTCTGGTTCCTCGCCGCCTACCTGGCGGTGGTGCCGTTGACCCCGCTGATGTACGCGCTGCACCGCCGCTTCGGGCTGGCCGTGCCGGCGGTCCTGGCGCTGCTGGTGGCCCTCGGCGATCTTGGTCGCGCGCTCGGTCCGGCCAACCTGGCCCTGGCCAACTACCTGCTCGGCTGGCTCGCCATCCACCAGCTCGGTTTCGCCTGGTACGACGCCCGCCGGGGCAACTGCCGGCCGGCCGGGGGACGGCAGGTCGGGCTGCGCACCCGGTGCCTGCCCATGTCACCCCGGGCCGCCCTGGTGCTGCTCGCGGGCGGGCTGGTCGTCGCGGTGCTGCTCACCGCCGTCGGACCGTACCCGGTCAGCATGATCAACGCGCCGGGTGAGCGGATGGCCAACGCCGCGCCGCCCAGCGTGGCCCTGCTGGCCGTGGCAACCGCCCAGCTCGGGCTGATCCTGCTGCTGCGCGAGCGGGCCGAACGTTGGCTGCACCGCAGCCGCCCGTGGCAGGCGGTGATCGCCGTAAACGCGGTCGTGCTCACCGTCTTCCTGTGGCACCTGAGCGCGGTGGTGCTGCTGGTGGGGGCGCTGCACGGGCTCGGCCTGCTGCCCACCCCGCCGGCCGGCTCGGCCGCCTGGTTCGCCTGGCGGCTGCCATGGGTGCTGATGTTGGCCGGGGTGCTCGCCATGCTGGTCGCGGTCTTCGGCCCGATCGAGGCCCGCACCGGCCGGAGCGGCGCGAGCCACCCACCGGCCACCGGTGCCGACCGGGCCGGCGGGACCGGCCGGCCGCAGGGAGACGGCCAGCCGGCCCGACGCCGCGCCCGGGACCTGCTCACCGTCGCCGGATTCGCCGCCGTCGGCTACGCCCTGGTGGCCAACAGCGTGACCGCCAAGGCCGCCGCCGAGCCGCTCGGGCTGCCCGTCACCGCGCTGCTGGCCTACCTGGCCGGGGCGGGGACCCTGCGCCTGCTCAGGTCTGGGTGGGGAAGCCGAGGTTGACGCCGCCGTGGCGGGGGTCCAGCCAGCGGCTGGTGACCACCTTGCCCCGGGTGAAGAAGGCGACCCCGTCGGCGCCGTGCGCATGCAGGTCGCCGAAGAGCGAGGACTTCCAGCCGCCGAAGGAGTAGTACGCCATCGGCACCGGGATCGGCACGTTGACGCCGACCATGCCGACCTCCACCTCGTGCTGGTAGCGCCGGGCGGCTCCGCCGTCGTTGGTGAAGATCGCCGTGCCGTTGCCGTACGGGCTGGCGTTCACAAGCGCCACCGCCTCGTCGTACGAGCCGACCCGCAGCACCGACAGGACCGGACCGAAGATCTCATCCGTGTAGATCGACATCTCCGGCGTGACCTGATCGAACAGGGTCGGGCCGAGCCAGAAGCCGCCCGGATCGCCGTCGGGTCGCACGTTCCGCCCGTCCACCACCGGCACCGCGCCGGCGCGTACCCCCGCCTCGACGTACGACCGCACCCGGGCCGCGTGCGCGGCGGTGACCAGCGGTCCCATGTCGCAGCCGCGCCGGCCGTCACCGGTACGCAGCCCGGCGATCCGCCGCGCGATCCGGGCCACCAGTTCGTCGGCGACCGGCTCCACGGCGACCAGTGCGGAGATCGCCATGCACCGCTCCCCAGCCGAGCCGAACCCGGCGTTGACCGCCGCGTCGGCGGCCAGGTCCAGGTCGGCGTCGGGGAGCACCACCATGTGGTTCTTCGCCCCGCCGAGCGCCTGCACCCGCTTACCGGCGGCGGTGCCGTGCTGGTAGACGTACCGGGCGACGGGGGTGGAGCCGACGAACGAGACCGCCTTCACCGTCGGGTGCGCCAGCAGCGCGTCGACCGCCTCCTTGTCGCCGTTCACCACGTTGAGCACCCCGTCGGGCAGGCCGGCCTCGGCGAACCACTCGGCCAGCAGCAGGGCCGCGCTCGGGTCCTTCTCGCTCGGCTTGAGCACCACCGCGTTGCCGGCCGCCACCGCCACCGGGACGAACCAGAGCGGCACCATCACCGGGAAGTTGAACGGGCTGATCACCGCCACCACCCCGAGCGGCTGCCGCAGGCTGTACGAGTCGACCTCGGTGGAGACGTTCGCGCTGAAGCCGCCGCGCAGCGCCGACGGGATGCCGCAGGCGTACTCGATGACCTCCAGCCCGCGCTGCACCTCGCCGGCGGCGTCGGCGAGCACCTTGCCGTGCTCGGCGGTGATCACCTCGGCGAGTCGGTCGCGGCGGGCGTGCACCAGCTCCCGGAAGGCGAACAGCACAGCCGTCCGCTTCGCCAGCGACGCGTCCCGCCAGGCCCGCGCCGCACGCGCGGCGGCGTCGACCGCGACCGCGACGTCCGCGGCGCAGGCCAACTCCACCTGAGCGGTACGCGTCCCGGTGGCCGGGTCGAAGACGTCGCCACGCCGCGCGGAGTCGCCGCTGACCCGCTTGCCGTCGATGAAGTGTCCGATGAGGTTCACGCGGCCACCTGCCCGACGCTGGTCCGGATCGCCTCGACGAGGATGGCCAGGCCCTCCCGGGCCTCCTCCTCGGTCAGCGTCAGCGGCGGTCCCATCCGGACCACGTTGCCGTACAGTCCGCCCTTGCCGACCAACAGGCCGCCCTCGCGGCAGGACTCGAAGACCCGGGTGGCAAGCGCCGGGTCCGGTTCGCTGCCACCCGGCCGGACGAACTCGACCGCGAGCATCAGCCCCTTGCCGCGTACCTCCGCGACGCAGGGCAGCTCGCCCACGGCGGCGCGCAACCCGTCGCCGAGGATCGCGCCGACCCGCGCGGCGTTGGCCTGGAGGTCGTGGTCGAGCAGATAGTCCAGGACCGCGTTGCCGGCGGCGGTGGAGACCGGGTTGCCGCCGAAGGTGGAGAAGCTGATCGCCGGCACCGCCTCCAGCACCTCGGCCCGGCCCACCACGCCGGCCAGGGCGAAGCCGTTGCCGATGCCCTTGGCGAAGGTGAGCAGGTCCGGGGTGACGCCGTGCGCCTGGTAACCCCAGAAGTGCTCCCCGGTACGCCCCCAGCCGGTCTGCACCTCGTCGGAGATGAGCAGGATGCCGTGTTCGTCGAGGACCTTCTTCCACGCCGCGAAGAGCCCGTCCGGGCCGTGCACAAAGCCGCCGACGCCCTGGATCGGCTCGGCGATCAGGCAGGCCACGTCGCCCGCGGTCTGGGTGGCGAGCACCTCGCGCAGGTCCTCCACCGCCGCGTCCAGCCGATCCGCCGGGTCGAGACGGGCCAGCAGGCCGCGCAGCCGCTCACCGGAGTGCAGCCAGGCCACCTGGAGCGGGTTGAGTGCGCTCGCCGACCAGCCCCGGTTACCGGTCACGCCCATCGCCGCGTACGACCGGCCGTGGTAGCTGTTGCGGACGGCCAGGATCTGGTGCGAGCGGCGGTGATTGGTGGCGACCAGCAGCGCCGCCTCGTTCGCCTCCGTGCCGGAGGTGGTGAAGAAGACCCGGGCGTCCGGAATGCCGGAGACCCGGGCGATCTTCTCGGCCAACTCCACCTGCTGACGAATCAGGTAGAGCGTGGAGCTGTGCACGATGCCGGTGCCCAGCTGCCGCTGCACGGCCTCCCGGATCTCCGGGATGTCATAGCCGATCATGTTGGTCAGCACGCCGCCGAAGAAGTCCAGGTAGCTGCGACCCTGCGCGTCGGTGACCCGACGCCCTGCGCCGGAGACCAGCTCGATCGGCTCGGCGTAGTAGAGCGGCATCCAGGACGGGAGCACGGCCCGGTGCCGGGCCAGCAGGTCGTCGGAGGTCACGGTCGCACCCTTCGGATCGCGGCAGTTACCGCACGCTTCCATCACCCTCGCGGCCCCGGCAAGTGCCAAAGTGTCGCGCAGCGACCCACGGCCGTTGACAACACGTCAACGTTTTCCGTCGCCGTCCCAACCGTTGGTCACGCTTACCGTGGCACTGATGCCCGTTCGTCTGCGGATTCCGAACCAGTAGGCGGGAAGGTGCAGCGCTGCCGCGACCACCCCGAAACCCAGCCAGCCGAGGCCGAGCGCGATCGCCCCGGAAGCGTCCTGGCCCAGGTGAACCCCGGTGAGGAAACCGACGAGCGCGAGGCTGTTGCGGGTGAAGTGCCAGCAGAAGGCCGGTAGGTCCCGGCGCACCTCGACCGCCACCAGCACGCCGGCGTACGGGAAGGTGACCACCAGCCCGCGCAGGAGCTGCCCGAGCAGCCCGGTCAGCGTCGCGCCACCGAGGATCAGCACCAGCCGGGCCGGGGCGGCCAGCCGCCCGCCCTCCCCCGCCAGGTCGTCCCGGCCCTCTGCCGATGCCCGCTCTGGCGTGGCGGTCGCGCGGTGACGCAGCAGCAGGGTGGCAAGCAGCCAGAGCAGCACGACGCCGGCAAGCGTCGGCCCGAACGGCAGGGCGAGCGGACGCAGCGCCGCCGCAAGCGCGAGGTAGCCGCCGACACCCGCCGCGTCGGCCAGCAGGATCGGCCAGCGGAGCCGATGATGTGTCACCGCCACGATGCCGAAGAACATGGTCAGCCCGACCACGCCGACGAGTTGCGCCCCGTCGATGTGGTGGCCGGTGGCCAGCTGCGCCGCCGACATGGGCAACGGCAGGCTGGCGACGAAGGCCCGCCACCGGAGCGAACGGATCAGGTTCACCGCCCAGACCACCACGGCCACCAGCAGTACGCCTTGGATGGTCATGGGCCTGGCTTACGAATCGAAGGTGGCCCGGGCGACGCAGGACCGGAACGTCTCGCCGGCCCGGGCCACGTCTGAGACGTTCACCGAGAACCGGTTCTCGGTGATCTCGCCGTGTGCGCTCATGCCGGCCGTCCAGCACGCCTCACCATCCCAGCGGATCAGGTTGACGTGCAGGTCGGCTGGAACCGCCTCGGCCCTCAGCAGCCCCACCCGTACGCCGGCCCGACGCTGCGTGGCCACCAGTTCCGCCAACTCGTCAGAGAACTCGGGATAGGTGAAGATGCGGGTGATCCGCACACCACGGGCCAACGCCGCTAGGTTCTCCGACCAGTACCGTCGGCCGATGTCGCTGCTCCACCAGGCGAGTCGGGGCAGCACGTTGGTCAGCGCCTCCAACTCCCGGACGCAGTCCCGGGTGGCGCCGAGCATGTCCTGATAGTCGGTGCCGGGCCGGATGATGCGCCCCTGTCGCAGCTGTCCGAGATCCTCCTGGAACCGCGCGAACCGGCGCTGGGTCTCCTCGGCGACACGGGTGTCTCGATGGCGCTCCACGGCCTCCCGGGCGGCGGTGGCGAGTTCCGGCACCGCCCGCACCAGCCAGGGCGGGCCAACCAGCAACGTACGCAGGTGAAACCGACGCTCGGCGCGGGCCAGCGAGTCCACCAGCAGCGAGATGGTGATGCCCATGAGACCGGCCAGCAGGGACTCCACACCCGAGGCGGCGCCGGTCAGGTCGAGCGTGACGGAGAGCGCGATCGACAACGCGATGCCGGTCAGGGCGATCGGATCGGTGTGCGCCATCAGTCGGGCGATGCCCACCGCGTACGGATATGGTGTGATCCGCTGCCGCCGCGCCCAACGGGACATCGATCGCCTCCAGCCTGCCGCTGCGACCAGGGTAGGGCTCGCCGTCCACTGGCCGGCCGGCGAGTTTCGGCACCACCGGTGCCGCCGGACGCCCAACGGGAAGTGCCTGGTAGGCCGACCCGACCCGGTTCGCCAGCAGGGAGCGTCAGTAGCCGCGGAAGTTGTCCTTGCGGATCTGCTTGCGGCTGATGCCGAGGTCCTTCAGCACGGCGCTGGTCTCGGCGATGAACTTCGGCATTCCGGAGATGTAGTAGGTCGCGTTCGGGGCGTTCGTGGCGACCTGCTTGAGGTCGACAGCGAAGTCCTCGCGGTCCCGGTGGTAGCGGGCGTCGCTGGCGATTTGCTCCGTCTCGGCCTTGAACGCGTGCCCGTCCCCGATGTGCAGCAGCGTGCTGCGCACGCTGAGGCCCGCCGCGTCGATGTGGCGCAGCAGGGAGCGGAACGGGGTGATGCCCACCCCCTGGGCGAGGAAGACGACCTCGTCGCCGGCCCCGTCCAGGATGAACTTCATGATCGGACCGCGCATCGTGATGCGGTCGCCTGGTCGCAGCGCCGCCAGCGCCTTCTTGTACTTGCTGCCGGAGTCCAGCTTGGTGGCGATCACCACCTGTTCGTCCCCGGGCGCCGACGCCAGGGAGAACGGCCTGGTCCCCCCACCCTTGATGGTGAAGATGCCGTGCTGTCCGGCGATGTGCCGGAAGGGCTTGGTGGCGGTGAACGCGAAGACCGCGACGCCACCATCCTCCTCCCAGCGGTCAGCGAACTCGAGCGGCGTGGACGACAGCAGACTCATGGCTTCTCCTGAGTTGAGGTGAGACTCTTTTCGTTAAAACTAGCAGATAGTTTTGGTTCACCAACTATCCTGGATAAACGATGATCAGTGAAATGGTAGTTTTGTACGGTGACCTCCACTGCAACCCCGGATCCAGGCATCCCCCTGCCGGTGCTGCTCTCGCAGGCCGGCGAACGGGCACGGGAGCTTCTGCAACGCCAGCTCGCGTCGTCGCGACTGCGACCACGGCACGCGCACGTCCTGCTCTTCCTGGAGCGCACCGGCGCAGCCGGGCAGCAGGAGCTGCTGGAGCGGCTCAACGTCGACGCCAGCGCGCTGGTGGGCCTGCTAAACGACCTTGAGGGCGACGGCATGGTCGAGCGCCATCGCGACCCCGCCGACCGCCGCCGGCACATCGTCACCCTCTCGGAACACGGCAGGGCAGCGGTCGCGGAGGTCCACGCGTCGATCGACGAGATGAGCGACGCCCTCTTCGGAGCCCTGAGCGACACGGACCGCGGCCACCTGCATCGGATCTTGACGGTCATGTCGTCCGGTTCCCCGGCCGCGACGGCCGGCTGCCCGGACCGGCCGTGCGGGCCAACCGGTCCAGCCGCTTCGTGACATGCACAACATGCAGTTGGTGAACTCTTTGCACTGAGTGCAAGATTGGCCCCATGGCCAAGACCGAAGGGCTACGCGAGCGACGACGCCGTCAGACGCACCGCGAGATCCACGAGACCGCGCTGCGGCTCGCCGGTGAGCGGGGCTTCGCCAAGGTGACAGTGGAGGAGATCAGCGCCGGAGCGGGCGTCTCCACCCGGACCTTCTTCAACTACTTCGCAAGCAAGGAAGCGGCGGTCATCGCGATGCCGCCGATGCCGCCCGACGAGGACGTCGCCGCCTTCGCCGCGGCCGGCCCCGCAGCACCGAGTGACGTGCTCCTGGATCTGATCGATCTGCTCCTGCGCGACATGGCCCGCCACCCACCCCGCCGCGATGCGCTGCACGGCATGTTCGCCCTGAGCCAGGACCATCCCGCGGTCCTCGCCGCCATGCTCGCCGGTTTCGAGACCTTCCAACGGCAGCTGGCCGCGACCGTCGCCGCGCGCACCGGGGAGCAGCCGCAGGACGAGATGCCACGCCTGATCGCGAGTCTCACGATGGCCGCCATCCGGACCAGCCTGGAGAACTTCACCTCCGGCGACGACGACAACCCCGTCCCGTACGTCGAACGCGCCGTGACCACACTGCGCGCCCTACTCGGCCGCTGAGCCGACCCAGGAGACCTCCCGATGACCGACACCGCGACCCGGGAGCGTGACTCGTTCACCCTCCCGCCACACTTCGGTTTGATCTTCGCCGGCCTGATGGCCACCATGCTGCTCGCCTCGCTCGACCAGACCATCGTGTCGACCGCGCTACCCACGGTCGTCGGTGAGCTCAACGGCGTCAGCCACATGGCGTGGGTGACCACCGCGTACATCCTCGCCGCCACCATCGGCATGCCGCTGTACGGTCGCTTCGGCGACCTGATCGGCCGCAAGACCCTGTTCCTCAGCGGCATCGGCATCTTCCTCGTCGGCTCCGTGATCGCCGGTGCGGCCTCCAGCATGACCATGCTCATCATCGGCCGGGCGGTGCAGGGACTCGGCGGCGGCGGACTGATGATCACCTCCCAGGCGATCATCGCCGACCTCGTCCCGCCCCGGCAGCGCGCCCGTTACATGGCTCCGATCGGCGCGGTCTTCGGGCTTTCCGCCGTGATCGGCCCCCTGCTCGGCGGCTACTTCACCGACCACGCCGACTGGCGTTGGGCCTTCTGGATCAACCTGCCGGTCGGCATCGTCGCGCTGCTGGTCTGCGCGTTCGCGTTGCGCCTGCCGCGCAAGCGCAACAAGGTCTCCATCGACTACGTCGGCATCACCCTGATGGCCGCCTCGGTCAGCGCCACCGTACTGGTTGCTGTCTGGGGTGGCACGGAGTACGCCTGGACCGATCCGCTGATCCTGAGCCTGGCCATCGGCGCCGCGCTCGGCTGGGTGCTGTTCTTCCTCTCGCAGCGCCGGGCCGCCGAGCCGATCATCCCGCTGTGGCTGTTCCGCAGCCGGATCTTCAACCTGGCCACCCTGCTCAGCCTGATCACTGTCGGGGTCGGCATGTTCGCCGTCATCGGGTACCTGCCGACCTACCTGCAGATGGTCTACGGAGTGAGCGCCACCGAATCCGGCCTGCTACTCATTCCGATGATCGTCGGCATGATGGGCACCGCCCTACCCTCCGGGCAGTTGATCAGCCGGAGCGGGCGCTACAAGATCTACCCGGTCATCGGCACGATCTTTCTGGGCGCGGCGGCCCTGCTGCTCTCCACCCTCAGCGTGGGCACCTCCCTCTGGGTGGTCGGCGCCTACATCCTCCTGTTCGGCGCCGGCCTCGGCCTGATCATGCAGAACGTCGTCCTCGCCGTGCAGAACGACTTCCCCGCCGCCGCGGTCGGCACCGCCACCTCGTCGAACAACTTCTTCCGCGAGATCGGGGCCACACTCGGCAGTGCCGCCGTCGGTGCGATCTTCACCAGCCGGCTCACCGACCAACTCGCCAGCCGGTTCTCCGGCGACGCGGCCGGCGCGATCGGCAACACCGACTCGCTGACCCCGGCAGCCGTGCACGCGCTGCCGACCGCGGTGCAGGACGCCGTGGTAGCCGCCTACCAGCATGCGTTGACGCCGGTCTTCGGTTACCTGGTGCCCCTGTTCGCCGCCGGTCTGGTGCTGGCGCTGCTGCTGCCCGAGAAGAAGCTGGCCAGCACCCACGCCGAGATGGGTGCCGACACCACCACCGGCCCGGGCCACACCGCACCACCCGCGGCCGCCTTGCCGGTCTGAGCGAATGGTCAACCGTGCCCCCATCGCCGAGACGGCGGTGGGGGCACGGCGGACGGTCAGGCTGGCGCGGTGGCCCGCACTGCCTCGGCGAAGACCTCGGAGCGGTGTTCGAAGTTGCGGAACCGGCCATAGCTCGGGGCGGCCGGCGAGAGCAGCACCACCCCGCCGGCCGGAGTTACCTGCCGGGCCACCCGCACCGCCTCGGCCAGATCCTCGACCAGTTCGGTACGTACCTTCGGCAGCCCGTCGAGCGCCTCGACGATGCGCGGGCCGCTGTCCGGCATGCCGATCACGGTAAGCTCCCGCTCGGCCAGATGGTCGCGCAGCGGGGTGTAGTCGACCCCCCGGTCGTTGCCGCCGACGATCACGGTCAACGGCCGTCCGTCGTACGCGTCGATGGCGTGCATGGCCGCGTACGGGCTGGTGGCCAGGGTGTCGTCGACGAAGGTCAGGCCCGACGGGTCGGCGATCTCGGTGAGCCGGTGGGCCAGCCCCTGGAACTCGGCCACCGCCACGGCCAGGGTGTCCTTGCGGTCGACCAGGTCCACTCCGAGCGCGTCGAGCACGGCAAGCGCCACGCAGAGGTTGCCCTCGTTGTGCCGCCCGACCAGCGGCAGCACCGCCCGGGGAAAGAGCGGCCGGTCGACCAGGTGGAACCAGGGGCGCCCGTCCGGCCCGGCGGCGACGTTCACCGAGTCGGCCGTGGCGGCGCGCACCGCCGCGCGGTCGCCCAACTCGACAAGCAGCCGGGGATCGGTGCCGTTGACCACCACCGTGCGCGGTCCGTACGCCAGCAGGTTGAGCTTGTCCCGGTAGTACTCCCGCTCGCCGCCGTGCGCGTCCAGGTGCTCGGGAAAGAGCGCGGTGACCACCGCCACCCGGGGCGAGTCGGTCAGGTCGCTGCACTGGTAGCTGGACAGCTCCAGCACGTACAGCTCCGCCTCCGGCAGGTCGAGCGTGGGTACGCCGATGTTGCCACCGAAGACGTTCGGCCGGTCCACGGCGGTCAGCAGGTGGTTGATCAGGCTCGACGTGGTGCTCTTGCCCTTGCTGCCGGTCACCCCGACGGTGCGCTCGCCGTGATCGGCCATCCAGAGCGCGGTGCCCTGGGTGACGGTCGCGCCCCGGCGGCGCAGCTCCACCAGCCACGGATGGGTTTGCGGTACGCCCGGTGAGCGGACCACCACGTCGGCGGCGGCCAACCGGGCGAAGCCCTCCTCGCCGGTGACCAGCGGGGCGGCCTCCGCCAGCGGCCCGTCCCACGGCAACGCGAGAAAGTTGGCGCTGTCGTCCACGGCGACCAGGTCCGCCGGGCCGTGGGCGGCGATCGCCGTCACCGCGGCCCGCCCCTCCCGACCGGCCCCCCAGACGGCGACGGTACGTCCGCGCAGCTCAGACAGGCGCACAAGCTCTCCTCGGATTCGACGGCATGACACGGGCGCGCTCCGGCGTCGCCGACCCCGCACTCGCGTCGGGTTCACGGCGGAGCCGGGCACGGCCGGACGAACCAGGGCCTAGTATGGCGTGTGCCCAATACGCAGCTGGCGCGGATGGACGCCTTCACCTTCCCGTCCTACTCGATCGACCTCTCCACCGGGGAGGCGTTGTTCGACTACGCCCTGACCGGCCCCGACGGCGAGCAGCGATTCACCGAGGCGATCACGCTTCCGGTGCCCGAGCAGTCACCGTCGGACGCCGCCGTGGCCGCGCTCGGCCGGGTGCTGGAGCTGCTGCACGTGGTGGCCGGGGTCAGCTACTACAAGACCGCCGCGCCGGGGCAGCTGGTGCTGCCGGCGCCGCTCGGCCCGGCCGCCGCCGAGTTCGTCACCGCCGTCTACACCAAGGGCCTCGCCGAGTACGCGTACCGCAACGCGTTGCCGCACGTGCTCGAACTGGCACCGGTGGTGCCGGACGGCCGGGTACGGCCGGCGGCCGAGTACGACAACTCCGACCGGCGCCCGCTCTCGGCGGTCGGCGGCGGCAAGGACTCGATCGTCAGCCTGGAGGCGCTGCGCCGCGCCGGGCTCGACCCCGTGCCCTTCTCGGTCAACCCGAACCACGTGATCAACTCCGTGAACGCGGCGTCCGGGCTCGCCCCCCTTGCCGCCCGGCGGCGCATCGATCCGGTGCTGTTCGAGCTGAACGCGGCAGGTGCCCGCAACGGACACATCCCGGTCACCGCGATCAACTCGCTGATCGCGGTCGCCACCGCGGTGCTGCACGGGCTCGGCCCGGTGGTGATGTCCAACGAACGCTCCGCGTCGGACCCGAACCTGATCTGGAACGGCCACGAGATCAACCACCAGTGGTCCAAGGGGGCGGAGGCCGAGGGGCTGCTCCGGGTGGCACTTGCCGAACACGCCGGGCTCGTCGAACCGTACTTCTCCCTGCTACGTCCCCTGTCGGAGCTGCACATCGCCCGGCTGTTCGCCACCATCGACCGCTACGACGACGTGGTGACCAGCTGCAACGCCGCGTTCAAGCTGCGCGACGCCAGCGAACGCTGGTGCCGCAACTGCCCCAAGTGCCGGTTCGTCTTCCTCGCCCTGGCGCCCTTCATGTCCCGCGAACGGATCGTCCACATCTTCGGCGGCGACCTGCTCGCCGACGAGACCCAACTGCCGGGCTACCGGGAACTGCTCGGCGTGGACGGGCACAAGCCCTTCGAGTGCGTCGGCGAGGTGGAGGAGTCGGTGGTCGCGCTGAGCCTGCTGGCCCAGCAGCCCGACTGGCGCGACGCCCCGGTCGTACGCGCCCTGGTGGCCGCCGTGCCGGACACCGCGTGGACCACGGCCGCCACCTCCGACACCTTCACCCCCGCCGCCCCCAACCACATCCCCCCCACCTACCTGAAAGCCCTAAACGCCCTAACCCCCTAACTACCTCCCCGCCCTCTCCCCTGCCCCGCGATCTTGCACTTCCCGTCGGCGCAAAAGCCCAAAAAAGGCGCGAAGCGCCGACCGAAGGTGCAAGATCGGCGAGGGTAGGGGTCAGGGAGCGCGGACGGCGTCGAGGGCGAGCAGGGCCACGTGCAGGGAGAGGCAGGTGTCGACGGAGTCGAGGTCGACGTCGAGGATCCGGCCGATGCGGGCCAGCCGCTCGTAGAACGCCGGCCGGGACAAATGTGTCGCCCCGGCCGCCGCCGACTTGTTCCGCCCCTGTTCCAGGTACGCCCGCAGGGTGCCGAGCAGTTGCTCACGCGGGTGCCGGGCATCGTACGTCAGCAGGGCGCCCAGCTCGCGCTCGACGAACGTCTGTAGCCGCGGCTCGTCGCGCAGCAGGTGCAGCAGCCCGGCGAGCCCGACGTGCGGCAACCGGAAGATCGGCAGGTCCCGCCGGTCCCGCCGAGCCGCCTCGGCGACCTGCCGGGCCTCGGTGAGCGACCGTCCCGCCTCGCGCAGGCTACCCACCCCGGAACCGGCCGCGATGATCAGATCGCCGGAGACCCGAGGGCGGTTGCGGCGCAGCGCGGCGGCGAAGGCGGCCAGCGCCCGTTCCTCCGCCGCCAGGTCGGGCAGGGCCAGCAGCGCACCGACGGCCTGATCGTCCACCACGCTGGTCAACGCGGTCAGGTGCGCCTCGCGCAGCGCCTGCCCCACCGTCTCGGCGAGGTCCCGCAGCCGGGCCGGCCCAGGATCGCCACCCGGCAACGCCCAATCGACGTCGGAGACGACAGGGTCGGCGGCCGGACCGGCCTCTCCCCCCGGCTCGTCGCCCCGGTGCCGGACCACCACGCCGACCAGGTGCCGACGCTCCAGCACCAGCCCCAGCCCTCGGGCTCGCAGGCTCACCTCGTCCACCGGCCGGGTACGGTCCAGCAACGCGGTGAGCAGGGTGCGATGGACCTGCCGTTCCAGCCCCTCGGCGTCGCGCCGGATCAGCCGCCCCAACGCCAGCGCCGAGGCGGCCCGTTCCACCAGAATGGTCAGCCGCGTCGGCGGCGTGGCCGCGGCGCGCACCGCGCCAACCGACCCACCCAGGTCACCACCCGGCCAGCGCAGCAGCAGCCGGCCCCAGTCCTCGCCCCGGGCGCCGACCATTGTCACCAGCCAGCCACTGTCCGGGTCGTACGCCGTACGTCCGGCCGGCCGGATCCGTCGCGAGTGCTGCTCCCACCCGTCGAGCAGCAGTTCCGCCTGCTCCCCCGCCGGGTCGTACGCGAGCACCTGGCGGGAGAGGTTCTCCAGCACCACCGGGCAGCCGGACAGCTCGGCGGCCTGCCGGATCACCTCCTCCGGGTCGGCGCCCTCCACCGACAGTTCGGTGAACCGCTGATGGATCTCCTCGGTGGCGCGCAGCTCAGTGAGCTGCGCGTCGACGATCAGCGCGTGCACCGCCTCGGTGATCCGGACGAACGGGGTGGCCCGGCGCAGTTCCACAAGCGGCAGGCCGTGCCGCTGGGCGGCGGCGACCATCACCCTCGGCACCCCGGAGAGGTAGCGGCGGCCAAGCTCGACCACCAGTCCGGAGACGCCGACGCCAGCCAGGTCACCGATGAAGGCCCGCAGACCTACGTCGTCGGCCGGCAGCCCGATACCGGTGGTGAGCACCAGTTCGCCACCGCCGAGCAGGGTGGCGATGTCCGGCACCTCGGCCACGTGCACCCAGCGCACCGGCCGATCCACCCCGGCGTGGCCCGCGACCAGGCGCGGCGCGCCGTGGCGGACCGGATTCAACGCCAGGACCTCACGCACGGTAGGGAACACGCGCGACACGCTACCGTCCGTGACGCGGGTCCCGGTAGCCGCTGGCCAGCGGCCGTACCGCTCAGACGGGGTCGTCGCGACCCAACTCCCAGCAGGCCACCGCGCTCGCGGCAGCGACGTTCAGCGAGTCGACGCCGCGACGCATCGGGATGACCACCCGTACGTCGCTGGCCGCCATCGCGGCGTCGGTCAGCCCGGCCCCCTCGGCACCGAGCAGCAGCGCGGCCCGGGCCCGCTGGTCCGCCGTCAGCCGTTGGATCGGCACCGCGTCCGGTGCCGGGGTCATCGCCAGCACGGTGAAGCCGGCCTCCCGCACCTGCGCCAGCGCCGCCGGCCAGGGCTCCAGTTTCGCGTACGGCACAGCGAAGACCTCGCCCATGCTGACCCGTACGCTGCGCCGGTAGAGCGGGTCGGCGCAGGACGGCGAGAGCAGCACCGCGTCCACGCCGAGCGCGGCGACCGCCCGGAAGATCGCCCCCAGATTGGTGTGGTTGTTGACGTCCTCGAGGATCACCACGCGGCGGGCGGTGGCGAGCACCTCGGCGGCGGCCGGCAACGCCTTGCGCCGGAACGACGCGAGCACCCCCCGATGCACGTGGAAGCCGGTGGCC
Organism: Micromonospora sp. PRAS1; assembly: GCF_059553435.1. Lineage (NCBI taxonomy): Bacteria > Bacillati > Actinomycetota > Actinomycetes > Micromonosporales > Micromonosporaceae > Micromonospora > Micromonospora sp. PRAS1. Next base: position 21,747 of record NZ_JCANNB010000034.1, on the reverse strand, counting down.
GCCCGCAGCACGTCCTGCGTTGCGGCGTAGACCGGGGTGTCGCCGGTGTCCAGGTCGGCGAGCTGGTCGACCCGCTTGGCGTCGACGAGGTACGACCGGGCCGGATAGCCGGCCCGTAGCGCCCGCCGCAGCACCAGCTCTCCCTCGGCGATGAACAGCCCGTGCGGTGGTTCCCACCGGGTCCGCAACTCCACGTCCGTCAACGCCCGGTAGTCGCCGATCCGCTCGTCGTCCGGCTCGGTGATCAACTCAACACCCACCCGCCGAGTGTAAGGAGGGGCGCCTTGTCAATGCCTGCGGCGGTGCAGGGCTCCCTTGTCAGCGGGAGACGTCCCCGGGCAGCTTCCGCCCGGGGACGTCTCGACGGCGTCCGGCGCCGTACGCCGTAGCGGCTACGGGCGACGGTGCGCCCGTAGCCGATCAGGCGATGGTGCAGGTGGATCCGTTGAGCGCGAACGAGCCCGGTCTGCCGCTGTTGCCGGTGTGGGTGGCCTGGAAGCCGATGCTTACCGACGCGCCGGCGGCGATGGTGCCGTTGTACGACACGTTGCGCGCCGTCACCTGGCCGGAGTTGGGCGAGTAGCTGGCGTTCCAGCCGCCGGTGATGGTCTGCCCACCCGGCAGCGTGAAGACCAGCGACCAGCCGTTGATCGCGCTGTTACCGGTGTTGGTGATGGTGATGTCCTCGGTCAGGCCGCTGTTCCAGGCGTTGACCGTGACCGCGACCCGGCAGGCACCGGTGCCGCCGGGCGGCGGGGTGGTCGGGTTCGGCGGCGGCGTGGTGGGATTCGGCGGCGGGGTGGTGCCGCCACCGAACTGGGTGAAGAAGTTCCAGGTCTCGGCCGGCAGGTACGTGGTGCGGCCCTTGACGTCCGGCGGTGCGTCGCGGTTGGCGCCGTCGGCCGGGCTGGCGTCGTGCCCGCCGTCGAAGGCGATCCACCGCACCGGGTAGCCGGCCGCGCAGCCGGAGTAGTTGGTGGTGATGTGGGTGCGGCTGTTCACCGCCGGCTCCGGCGCGTTCTGCCGCGTACACCCGTTGTTCGTCACGAACCGGTCCCGCAGCGACCGGCCACCGGCGATGCCCAGGACGCCGTCGCTGACCCCGTGGGCACCCAGGTACGCGATCCGGCCGGTGCCGCCGCTGCATCCGCTGATCTGCCCGCCCGCGTACACCGCGACCGCCCGGAACACGTCCGGCCGCGCGCACGCCAGCGCGTAGCTCATTCCGCCGCCGAAGCTGAACCCGAGCGCGAACCGCAGCGTCGTCTCCACGCAGAGGTTCGCCTCGATCTGCCGCAACATGTCATCGACGAAGGTCACGTCCTCGCCGCCAGAGTTGGCCCAGCCGTTGTTCAGACCCTGCGGCGCCACGAAGATCGCGGTGTTGTTCGCCAACTGCCGCAGCCCGTAGTACGACCACACGTCCCGCAGCACCGTCTGCCCGGTGTCCACGTCCACGGCGGTACCACCGCGCCAGTGGAACCCGAAGATCAGCCGGTACGGATTGTTCTGGTTGTAGTTGGCCGGCACCCGCAGGATGAAGCTACGGCTCTTACCGTTGCTCTGAATCGTGTGCGTGCCGCTGTTCAAGCCCGGCGACCGACCACAGCCCGCCGACGCCGCAAGGGTGCCGACCTGCCCGGCCGTGACGGCGGCGGCTTTCGGCGTCGAAGCGGTGGCGCCGGTGGTGCCGGCCAGACCCACGGCACCGGCGACCAGGACGAGCAGTGCCGCGAGTGCGGCGGGGGTGAAGAGCGATCTGTTTTTCACCATCGTGTACTCCGTTCCGCGCCACTGACGACGCGCAGGGTGGTGCGATGCACCGTGGTGGTGGTGTCGTGCTGGGCCCCAGATCCAAACCACGACAAACGAGCGCGCCCCTGGCTCCACCTTGCAACGTATCGTGTGAGCGATAACATATCAAGGTATGTGAATATCGTGGCGAGCCACCGTCACCCGGGCAGGGCGATCCACCGCGGCGGCACCTGGTGGGTCAGCCAGACGCCGTTGGCGGCCCGATAGAAGGTACGGCCACTGGCATGCATGCCGGTGGCGTCGATGCTGAGCACGACCGGACCGCCGCGTCGGGCACAACCCGCCCGTGGAGCCGCTCGGCCGTCGGTCAGGCTGCGCGGGCCGGAGCCGGCAGGTCGAGCCGGCCCAGCCGGGCCCGGTCGGCGATGGAGACGATCCTGGTCATGCGGCCGTTCTCGACGGTGCAGGCCATCAGGCCCACCGGGTGACCGGCCGGTCCCCAGACGAGGATCCCGGGCTGCCCGTCGACCAGGACGCGACGAACCGTGAAACCCAACCCGCCACCGCGCACTACCGCGCGGGCGAGTTCGGCGCGGCCACGCCGCACCACGACGTCCCGCGCGCCCGTCACCTCCCAGGTCAGCTCCGGGTCAAGGACCGATAGCAGCGCCTCGAAGTCTCCGTCGCGTGCTGCGGACAGGAACGCATCGACCACCTGGCGCTGCTGGCGAAGGCGGGCGGTGGGGCGGGCGGCGCCGTGCACTTTGCGACGCGCCCTGCTCGCGGCCATCTTCGCGGCGTCGGCCGATTTGTCGATGATCGCCCCGATCTCGGCGAACGGCATGGCGAACATGTCATGCAGCACGAACGCCAACCGCTCGTCGGATTGCAGGGAGTCCAGCACGACCAGCAGCGCCAGACCGAGCGACTCGACCTTCAGCGCCTGGTCCGCCGGGTCGTTACCGGGGTCGTCCTCGGTCACGACAAGCTCACGGGTGTCGAACGGCACCTCGCCCTTGGCCGTCCGCACCCGCAGCACATCGATGCTCAATCTGCCCACCACTGTGGTGAGCCAGCCAGCCAGGTTGTCCACGGAGGCGGGCTCCTGGCGGGCCAGGCGCAGCCAGGCCTCCTGCACGACATCCTCGGCGTCGCTCCGGTTACCGAGAACGCGCGTGGCGATCGCCATCAGGCGTTCGCGATGTGCCTGGAACTCCTCGACCAAGGACGTCGCCGCGTTCATCGGTTACCTCTTCTCGCTCCGGTTCGTCATCCACACGACGCCCCCGAGCGGGCCCTTGTGACACCGAAGGAGCAACCATGAACCTCACCCTGTGGATCCTCGCCGGCGCCCTCGCCCTCGCGTTCACCGTCGGAGGCACCAGCCTGCTGCTGTTACCGAGGGAGAAGTACCGCGCCCTCGGATCCAGCCAACACTGGGTCGACGACTTCGGTGACGCGCAGCTCAAAATCATCGGCACGATCAAGATCATCGGCTGTCTGGGGCTGATCCTGCCGGCGGCGTTCAATGTCGCGCCGGTCCTGACCCCGCTCGCGGCATGCGGGATGATGCTGTTCATGGCCGGCGCCGGGACCACGCGATTCCGCCGCGGGGAGTGGAAGTTCCTTGCCGGTGACCTGCTCTACCTGAGCCTGTTCGCCTTCCTCGCCTGGGGGCGGTTCGACCTGCATCCGCTGTAGGTCGACGCTGCGGCGTCGCGGCCACCGATCTCATCTGGCGATTCTCTGCCGCGCACCCCCGCTGAGCATCGCCGGTCGCGGCACGGTGATGCGGCGGCGACGGGACGGGAGCATGAGCGTCGGGTGGGAGATGCTCCAGGCCGCGCTTCGGCAGACCAGCTCCTTGTAGCGGGCCGCCAGCCCGCCGGTGAGATGGAACGACCTGGCCCGGTCGTCGGCGGTCACGTACTGGATGATGCCGTCGCGCCGGCCGAGGCTTATGCACTGGTTGAAGTAGCGCAGCGGGGCCCTGGGGATCGGTCGGCCCCTCAGCCGCGCGGCGATGGCGTCGGCGGCCTGCCAGGCCATCGGCGCGCCGGTCGCACAGGACATCCGCAGCGGCCGGCCGCCCGGGCCGTCGGCGAGGGCGGCGTCGCCGACCGCGTACACGTCGGGATGCGAGATGGAGCGCATCGTCGCGTCCACGACGATCTGCCCGGTCGGCGCGACCGCCAGGGTAGTGGCCGCGGCGATGGGATGGACGGCGAAACCGGCCGTCCAGACGGTCACCCGCGCGGGGATGACGCGACCGTCGGCGGTGGCGGCACCCGTCTGCTCGACGCGGGCGACGTCGGCGTGCTCGTGAACGGTGATGCCGAGCCGGTCGAAGGCCTTCCGCAGGTACCGCTGGGCCCGCTCGTCGAGCCAGTCGCCGAGACCGCCACGGGTGGCGATCGCGACGTCGAGGTCGGGCCGGGCCTCGGCGAGCTCGGTGGCCGCTTCGAGCCCGGTGAGGCCCCCGCCGACGACCAGCAGGGTTTCGCCCGCGGTGAGCTCGTGCAGGCGCGCGCGCAACCGCAGCGCGGACCGCCTACCGGCCACGTCGTAGGCGTGCTCGGCGACGCCGGGTACACCGTGGTCGGCGGAGGTGCTGCCGAGGGCGTAGACGAGCGTGTCGTAGCCGATCTCGTCGAGGCCCTGCCCGTCGTCGAGCGTCACGACCCGACGGTCGGCGTCGACGGCGGTCACCCGGGCCACGCGTACCCGCACGCCGGTGCCCGCGTAGATGTCACTCAGCCTGCGCGGCTTGAGCTGCTGGCCGGCGGCGAGCTGGTGCATGCGGACCCGCTCGACGAAATCCGGTTCGGCGTTGACGATGGTGATCTCGGTGTGCTCGGGGTGCAGCCGCCGGGCGAGGCGTCCGGCGGCGGTGGCTCCGGCGTACCCGGCTCCGAGGACGACGATGCGATGCCTCATGATCCCACTCCTGTCTCGGTGGCGTTCGTTACCTGAACCGGACAGCGCCGCGATTGCTGACAGGAGACGGCTATGACCTGGGTCACCAGCCGGCGACGGGCCTGCCGTGCGCCGACGCGGCCCATTGCCGGGTGGCGCGGGCGAGCTTGTCGGGATTGGCCTGGGTACGGACGGCCGCCAGGCCCTCGGCGGTGACCTCCAGCGACATCACGCCGACGACCCGGTCGCCGACGACGACCACCACGGCCGGCTCGCCGTTCACGACCTCGGCGTAGAGGTCGGCGCGGCCGCCAAGCAACTCGCGCTTGACGTCGGTGGGCCGGAAGACGCTCTGGAGGAACCTCGCCACCGCCAGCGCGCCGATGGTCGGGGTGGTCCGGGCCGGGACCTTGCCGCCACCGTCGCCGGCGCTCAGCGCGTCGTCGGTGAGCAGTTCGACCAGCCGGCGGGTCTCCCCGCTGGTGGCCGCCGCGAGGAACTCCTCGGCGATCGCGCGCGCGGCGGCCGCGTCGACCTGAACCCGCGCGCGGTCCGTGCTGACGTGCTGCTTGGCGCGCCGGTAGAGCTGCTGGCAGTTCGACTCGGTGAGGTCGAGGATCTCCGCGATCTCGGCGTGCGAGTAGCCGAAGGCCGCGCGCAGCACGTACACCGCGCGCTCGTGGGCGGAGAGTCGTTCCAGCAGGGTGAGCACCGCGGTCGAGACCGATTCCCGCTGCTCGGCGGTGTCGACCGGGCCGAGCATCCGGTCCCCGGCGAGCAGCGGCTCGGGCAGCCACACGCCCACGTAGCTCTCCCGCCTGGCGCGTGCCGAGGTGAGCTGGTTCAGGCACAGGTTGGTGAGCACCCTCGTCAGCCAGGCCACGGGCTTCTCGACGCGTACCCGGTCGGCTGCCTGCCAGCGCAGGAACGTGTCCTGGACCGCGTCCTCGGCGTCGCTGGCAGAGCCCAGCAGGCGGTAGGCCACCGCCTCCAGCCGGGGCCGGGCTTGCTCGAACAGGTCGACGTCGTGCGGACTGAGCGCCATGGTTCGAGTGTCGTCCACAGGCGAAAGCCGCACACCGACCAGGCCCGTCCGGACCGGCCGGGTGCCGACCGGGCGGATCGGCAGCGTCCGGACCGGTCGGGTGCCTGGTCAGCAGCGTCCGCCGCCGGCCCGCCACTGCTGCCCCGGCGTCAGCCAGCCGACCGCCCAGCGCCGGGGCGCCGGCCGGGTCGGCCGCCGCAGCCAGTCCGGCAGGTGCGCACCGGGTTCGCGGCGGGGCAGCACCGGCCGCACCGCCGTCGGGCACTGGAACCACGGAACACGCACGTCGGCCTCCCGCAAAAAGCTCTCTGGGTACGTCTGTCGTCGCTCGGGCGACAACAGACGTACCCAACGCGGCTCGCGGGTCCCCTCGGCGCCGGAAAATCTAGTCCAGATCGATGGCGGTGATGGTGTCGCCGAACAGGGAGGGAACCAGGATGCGGTGACCGTGCAGCGCCGCGTGGGAGGGCATCCGCAGCAGCTCCGGGGCCTCGATCAGGGTGCCGACCCGCCCGTCCGGGGTGATCCGGAGTATCCGGCTGCGTCGGGTCACCGCCAGATAGCAGCTGCCGTCCGGGGCGACCGAGAGCCCGTCCGGCCCGTCGGCCAGGTCGTCGGCGACCAACCGACGGCCCGCCAACCGGCCCGGTCCCACGACGTCGAAGGCGATCAGCGCGTTGTCCCGGGTCAGGGAGACGTACAGCACCGACCCGTCCGGGCTGACCCCGATCCCGTTCGGATAGACCAGGCCGGCTGCGGCGACCCGGCAGCCGGCGTCCTCCCCCGGGCCGACATAGCAGACCGACCCGGTCGGCTCCCCGGCGGTGGCGGTGCCGGAGTCGGTGAACCAGACCCCGCCAGCCGCGTCGACGACGCAACCGTTCGGGCGTTGCAGGGGTCGGCCGCCGGCCGCGCCGATCCGCGCCGTCACCGCACCGTCGGGACCTATCCGGACCAGTTCCGCCCGCGCCACGTCGCAGCCCACGAGGCCGTCACCGGCCCGGCAGAGCCCGAGCACCCGCCCGCCCGTGTCGGTGAACCACCGCGCCGACCCGTTCTCCGGGTCGATCCGGACCACCGGGCCCCGCCCCTGCGGGCTGTCGAGGGCGAGTCCGGCGTAGAGGAAACCGTCCGCCCCGACACAGACCGTCTCGGGGTGGGGCAGCATCCGGGCGAGCGTGCTGACCCGCATCAGTCCCCCGTTGATGGATCGATCGTGGCGGCGACGCCGGGCTCCTCGACCGGGCTGTACGCCTGGGCGCCCAACCCGCCGTCGACCGGCAGTACCACGCCGGTGACGTAGCTGGACTCCGGGCCGGCGAGGAAGGTCACCACGGCGGCGACCTCCGCCAGGGTCCCCGGACGACCGAGCGGCACCAGGCCGCGCCGGCGGTCCGACTCGGCCGGGCCGGCGCTGTCCCAGCCCGGCGTCTGGACCATCGCGGGGGCGACCGCGTTGACCCGGATGCCGCGTCCCGCCAGGTCCAGCGCGAGGGCCCGGGTCAACGCCTCGATCGCGCCCTTGCTCGCCACGTATCCGGCGTTGCCCCGGAACGCCCTGGTCGCACCGATCGAGGAGAGCTGCACGATCGCGGGCGCGTCCCCGGCGGCGAGCAGGGGCAGCGCCGCCTGGACCAGGCCGAGCGGGGCTACCAGGTTCACCTCGAGCACGGACCGCAGATGGTCCACCGTCTCGCGGCGTACCGGTGCCCGGGGTGGGCCGACCGCGGCGTTGTTGACCAGGACGTCCAGCCCGCCCCACGCGGACCGGACCCGGTCGACCGCGGCGTCGACCGCCGGCTCGTCGGTCAGGTCGGCGGCCAGCCAGATCAGTTCCGGCGTGGCCGGCGAGACGGGCGGTCGCCGGTCGAGCCCGGCGACCCGCCAGCCCCGGGCGCGGAAGGCGGTGACCAGGGCACCGCCGATCGCTCCGGCGGCGCCGGTGACCAGGACCCGCCGGCTCATCGCCGCGCCACCGGCCCGGCCACGACCGGGCAGGCCCACAGGTGTTCCGTCCCGAGCAGCTCCGGGCGGTGCTCGGCGCACTTGGGTCGGGCCAGCCAGCACCGGGTCCGGAAGGGACAGCCGGACGGCGGGTCCGCCGGGGAGGGCAGGTCGCCGGTGAGCACGATCGGCTCCGGCCCCTGCTGCCGCCACGGGAACGGGTCCGGTGCCGCCGAGAGCAACGCCCGGGTGTACGGGTGAGCCGGTCGTTCGAACACCTCGCTCACCGGCCCCTGCTCCACGATGGTGCCCAGGTACATCACCGCCACCTGGTCACTGACGTGCCGCACCACGTGCAGGTCGTGCGAGATGAACAGGTAGGAGAGTCCGAGTTCGGCCCGCAGGTCGGCGAGCAGGTTGAGGATCTGCGCCTGGATCGAGACGTCCAGCGCGGAGACCGGCTCGTCGCAGATGATCAGTTGCGGTCGCATCGACAACGCCCGGGCGATGCCGATGCGCTGCCGCTGCCCGCCGGAGAACTGGTGCGGGTAGCGGTCGGCGTGGGCGGCGGTCAGCCCCACCTGCTCCAGCAGCCGGACCACCTCGTCGGTCTGCTCTCGGCGCGGCACCAGGTCCCGGTGGATCAGCCAGCCCTCGCGGAGGATCTCCCGGACCGTCAGCCGCGGGTTCAGCGAGGCGTACGGGTCCTGGAAGACGTACTGCACCTGCCGGGTGAGCTGCCGACGCTCGGCCGCACTGAGCCCGCGCAGGTCCTCGCCGTTGAACCGGATGCTGCCGCCGGTGGCGCGTTCCAGCCCGATCAGGGCCCGGGCGGTCGAGGTCTTCCCACACCCCGACTCGCCGACCAGGGCGAGCGTCTGGCCAGCGCCGATCCGGAAGGAGAGCCCGTCGACGGCGCGGACGTGGCCGACCGTCCGGCGCAGCACGCTTGACCGGATCGGGTAGTGCACCCGCAGGTCGTCGACCTCAAGCAGCGCCGGTGCGGTGGACTCAGGCATCGCGTACCTCCTCGGACCGGTGGCAGGCGGCGGCCCGACCGGGACCTTCGACGACCGGCAGGGCTGCCAACGCCGGCCGCTGCTCGGTGCACCGGTCGACGCGCCACGAGCACCGGGGGTGGAACGGGCAGCCGCTGGGCAGGGCCTCCGGCGAGGGCGGTACGCCCGGGATCGGGGTGAGCCGCGCGGTCGGCGCGGTGAGCGTCGGCACCGACCGCAGCAGACTGCGGGTGTACGGGTGGGCCGGATTCTCGTACACCTGACGCAGCGGGCCGGTCTCCACGATGCGGCCCGCGTACATGACCGCGATCCGGCTGGCGTGCGCGGCGACGACGCCCAGGTCATGACTGATCAGGATGAGCGCCATCCGGTAGTCGCGTTGCAGGTCGGCCAGGAGTTGCAGGATCTGCGCCTGGACGGTGACGTCCAGGGCGGTGGTCGGCTCGTCGGCGATGATCAACCGCGGGCTCAGGGCGATCGCGATGGCGATCATGATCCGCTGTCGCATTCCGCCGGAGAGCTGGTGCGGGTAGTCGTCGATCCGGCGCGCCGGGTCGGGGATACCGACCCGGCGCATCAGATCCAGTGCTTCGGCGCGGGCCTTGGCCTTGGAGAGACCACGGTGCACCCGCAGCGTCTCACCGATCTGCCGACCGATCGGGTGCACCGGGTTGAGCGAGGAGAGCGGATCCTGGAAGACCATGCTGATCTCCCCGCCACGGACGGCCCGCATCCGCCGGGCCGACGCGGTGGTCAGCTCCGTACCGTCGAAGGTGATCCGGCCGCCGGCGAGCCGGCCCGCGGGCCGGGGCAGCAGGCCGAGGATGGCCTGCGCGGTGACGCTCTTGCCGCTGCCGGACTCACCAAGCAACGCGAGCGTCTCCCCCTCGGCGACGTCCAGGCTGACCCCGTCCAGAGCCCGCACCGGACCAACCCGGGAGTCGAACTCCACGACGACGTCACGCAGGGACAGCAGGGACATCAGGTGCCTCCTCGTCGGCCGGCGCACCCGGCCGTCAGGTCAGTTCAGCGTCACGCCACGGAAGTCGGGCACGTTTGTCGGCGGCGGACCGAAGCCACTGACCCGGTCCCGCCAGGCGGCCGAGGCGGTCAGCTCGAACGGCCACGCCCCGGGCGCGTCGGCCCAGAGGATCTCCTGCGCCCGCTGGAGCTTGCGTTCCCGCTCCTGCGGGTCCAGTTCCGCCGAGGCGTCGGCGATCACCCGGTCGTACTCCTCGTTGCAGTAGCCGAGCCGCTTGGCCGCGCAGGTGTAGAGCCGGCCGAGGACGAACTCGGCGTCCTGGGTCACCACCACGCCGTCCTGGATGTTCATGTCCCAGTCGAGGGCGAGCAGGTCGTCGAGCCACTGCCCGGCCTCCTTCTCCTGCATCTCGACGGTCACCCCGATCTCCTTCCAGGCGCTCAGGATCGCCTGGACCAGCGGCCGGATGTTGGCGCAGCAGTTCGCACTCCACTGGATGCTGGTGTTGAAGCCGTCCGGGTAGCCGGCCTGCGCCAACAGCTCCCGGGCCCGCTGCTGGTCGTACGTGTAGCCGGGCAGTTCGGCCGCGCCGAAGACCGGTTGCGGCACCGGCGCCCGGGCCAGCACGGCGCTCTCGCCGAAGAGGTTCTCCTGGATGGAGGCGAAGTCCACGGCGTGCCAGAGCGCCTGCCGGACCCTTGGGTCGTCCATCGGCTTGCGGGCGTTGTTGACCCAGATGACGTAGAACGTGGCGCTCGGGCCGCTCTCCACGGTCACCCCGTCGAAGCCGCGCACCTGGTCGAGCTGGTCCGGCGGCAGGGCGTAGGTGACGTCGATCTCGCCGGTACGCAGGGCGGTCAGCCGGGCGGCGTCCTCGGAGATCTCCTGGAACTCCAGCCGCTCGTACTGCGGCGCACCGTCCCAGTAGGACTCGTTGGCGACCATGACGGCCCGTTCTCCGGACCGGAACTCCTCCAGCTTGAAGGCTCCGGTGCCGACCGGTGCGCTCTCGATCTCGCCCGAGTCGATCTGGGCCTTGCTGCCGACGTACGCCATCGACAGGTTGGTCAGCAGCGAACCGGTCGCCCGACTCGTGACGATCTCGACGGTGCGGTCGTCGGGGGCGTTCACCTGCTCGATGGTGGCCCACAGCGGCGCGAGGGCGGTGCTCGCCGCGAAGAGCCGGTCGAACGAGGCTTTGACGTCGGCGCTGGTCAGCGGCGACCCGTCGTGGAAGGTGACCCCCTCGCGCAGGGTGAACCGGATGGTCGTGTCGTCGACGTTCTCCCAGCTCTCGGCGAGCCGGCCGGTGATCTCGCCGCCCGAGGAGGCGACCAGCGGATCGAACAGGTGCAGCGCCAGGGTCAGGGTGCTGCGGTCGGAGATGGCGGTGCCGTGCGGGTCGACCGAGAGCATCCGCAGCGGCATGCCGACCCGCAGCACCGGGTCCTGTTCGGCGTCAGCGGAGCCGCCACCGCAGGCGGCGGCCGAACCGACGACGGTCATCGCGAGCAGGCCGGCAAGCAACCGCCGGCGTGCTCTGCCTATCCATGTCATGTGTCTCCTCCATCATTCGACTCAGGACGGTCGGCCGCGAACTCACCGGTGCTTCAGGTGCGGATCGAGCCGGTCGCGGAGTTCGTCGCCGACCACCCCGCAGGCGACGACGAGCAGGGAGAGTGCAATTCCGGGCAGGGTCGAGATCCACCAGGCGTCGGCCACGTAGCCCCGGCCGTTGGCGATGGTCAGTCCCCAGCTCGGGGTCGCGGTCGGAGTGCCGAGCCCGAGGAAGCTCAACGCGGCCTCGGTGATGATCACCATGCCGAGTTCCACGGTGGCGACCACCAGCAGCGGCGCGGCACAGGCGGGCAGGATGCACCGCCAGATCAGGAAGAGCGGCCGGGCGCCCAGCACCCGGCTCGCGTCGACGTACTCCCGGTTGCGTACGGCCAGGGTCTGTGCCCTGGCCACCCGGGCGAAGACCACCCAGATGGTCACCGCCAGCACCGCGATGACGTTGATCAGGCTTGGCCCGAGCAGCGCCGCGATGAGGATGGCCAACAGGATGGAGGGGAAGGCGAGCTGGATGTCGGCCAACCGCATGAGCAGGCCGTCCACCCAGCCGCCGACGAAGCCGGCGACCACGCCGACGGCGGTGCCGAAGAGTCCGGAGAGCAGCAGGGTCGCCAGCCCCACCAGCAGGGAGACCCGGGCGCCGATGAAGATCTGGCCGAGCATGCCGCGCCCGACGTCGTCCGTGCCGAACCAGGCGCGGGAGCCGTCGGAGAGCACGGCACCTGGCGGCTGCAACCGGTCGGCGATGTTGGTCTCGGTGATGTCGAACGGAACCAGGAACGGTCCGATCACGCCGGCCAGCACAGCCAGGCCGATGATGCCCAGGCAGAACCGGAACAGCAGGGCCGGTGGCCGGCGCCGGGCCCGGGTCCGCAGGGCCGTGGTCGAGGTGGCGTCGGCCATCAGTTCACCACCCGCACGCGAGGGTCGATGTACGCGTAGAGCAGGTCCACGACGAGGTTCACCAGGACGAAGGCGGTGGTGATGAAGGCGATGCTCGCCTGGATCACCGTGTAGTCCCGGTTGCCGATCGCGTCCACGAGCAACCGGCCCAGGCCGGGCCAGGAGAAGACCTCCTCGACCACGACCGTGCCACCGAGCAGCGCACCGAGTTGCAACCCGGCGACCGTGACCACCGGGATCAACATGTTGCGCAGGGCGTGCCGGAAGAGCACGACGCTCTCCCGCAGGCCCTTGGCCCGGGCGGTCTGGATGTAGCCCTCGCCGAGGACCTCCAGCAGCCCGGAACGGATCAGCCGGACCAGGATGCTGGTGAAGGGAAGCGCCAGCGTCACCGCCGGCAGGATCAGGTGCTGCGGGCTGCTGTTCCCGGCGCTGGGCAGCCAGTTCAGGTGCCGGGCGAAGATCAGCAGCAGGATGATGCCGACCCAGAAGTTGGGCAGCGACTGGCCGACGAGCGAGAGCACCGAGATCGCCCGGTCCGCGATGCCGCGCGGACGCAGCGCCGCGGCGATGCCGAGCAGGAAGCTGGCCACCAGCGCGATGCAGATCGCGGTGAGTGCCAGCGTGACGGTGGCGGGCAGCCGGTCGATGACCATCTGGAAGGCGTCGCTGTTGTGCCGGAAGGAGCGGCCGAAGTCGAACTGCACCACCCGGGCCAGGAAGCCGGCGTACTGGACCAGGATGTTGCGTTCAAGGCCCAGTTCCCGGCGCGCCTCGGCGACCTCGTCGGCGGTGGCGTCGGGGCCGAGGATGACGCTGACCGGGTCGCCCGGCACCAGCCGGACCACCGCGAAGACCAGGGTGAGCGCGCCCCAGAGGATGACCACCGCGAGCAGCAGTCTGCGTACCGTGTAGTTGATCAATTCAGCACCACCTTCCGGCTCTGTCGGGGCGGGCTCACGGGCGGGCCAGGGAGAGGGTCTGTTGCTGGCAGACGGCGCGGACGACCGCCGGTACGCCCACCCGCCCGGTGCCGGACTCCTTCCCCTCCCAGCCGCCGAAGGGCAGGTGCAGCTCCCAGTAGGTGGAGCGGTCGTTGACCACGACGCTGCCGAATTCGAGATCGGCGACGGCGTCGAGGGCACGACCCAGGTCGGCGGTGAACACGGCGGTGGAGAGCCCGTAGCCACCCCGGTTCGCCTCGTTCACCAGCTCGGTCGCGGGCAGCGGCACGATCGGGGCGACGGGGGCGAAGGATTCCTGCCGGCTCAGCGCGGCCTCGACCGCGACGTCACCGACCACTGTGGCCGGAAGGTACTGCCCGGTGGGAAAGCCGGGCAGGTGACGCCCGCCGGTGAGCACCCGCCCGCCGCCCCGGGTCGCCGCCGCGATCTGCTCCTCGAACCGGGTGGCCAGCTCGGCCAGGTGGACCGGTCCGAGCACGGTGGCCGGCTGGTACGGGTCACCGGTGGGGTACTGCGCGGCCCGGGCCGCCACCGCCTCGGCGAGCGGGCCGGCGATGGCCGGTTCGGCCAGGATCCGTCCGCCCGCGCTACAGATCTGCCCGGACGCGGTGAAGCAGGACTGGGCCACCGCGTCCGCGGCGTGCGCCAGGTCGGCGTCGGCGTACACGATGATCGGGCCGTTGCCGCCGAGTTCGAGCAGGAGTCGCTTGCCGGCCGCCAGCCGGCTGACCGCCCGGCCGGTGGCGGTGCTGCCGGTCAGCCCGACGCCCACCACCCCCGGGTGGCCGACCAGGTGACCGGCGACCTCGTTGTCGTCCGTGGCGACCAGGGTCACCTGCCCGTCGGGCAGGCCCGCCTCGACCAGGCACTCCAGCACGACACTGGCGGAGGCGACCGTGGTGGGTGCCGGCTTCCAGACGGCGGCGTTGCCGGTGGCGACCAGCGGGCCGAGGTACTCGACCGGGATGTTCACCGGGAAGTTCCAGGGCGTGACGACCGCCCAGACCCCGGTCGGCCGCCAGCGGGTCAGCACCAGCTTCTCGGTGGCGGCGACCGGCGGGGTGGTGCCGGCGAGCCGTATTGCCTCCTCACCGGCGAGCCGGAAGCCGTCGGCGGCCTTCTCCACCTCGGCCAGGGTGCCCTGGTAGGTGCGGCCGGTCTCGGCGGTGACCAGGGTGGCGATCTCCGCCCGCCGGGCGACCAGCCGATCGGCGATCGCCCGGCACCGGTCCCGTCGCTCGTAGGGGCTGCTGCGCCGATCGGCGGCGACGGCGGCGGTGGCTGCCTGGACGGCGGCGTCCACGGTGGCCGGTGTGGCGCGGTGCACCTCGGCGACGACGTCACCGTCGACCGGGCTGCGCACCAGGTAGCGCGAGTCGGTCGGTTCGGCGTGCCGGTCGCCGAGCCAGGAGCGGACGGCCCCGGTCACCGAACGGCTCCGGCGCCGACCGGCGCACCGTCCGCCGCGAGCGAGGCGTGGATCATCTCGACCACCCGGACCGCGGCGAGTCCCTCCTCGCCGGGCACCGGTGCCGGCGCACCGTCGGCGGCGGCCCGGACGAACTCCTCGACCTCGGTACGGATGTTTGACACGCCGGTGGCTGTGCGGCTGGGCCAGTTGCGGGTGTCGCCGTTGACCGCGCTCCCCGCGGTGGCGTGCAGCAGGTCCACGTGCCCAAGGTCGATCTCGACGGAGCCGTGCTCGCCGACCACGCGCAGGCCGGCCAGGGCCCGGTTGGGCCGCCCGTCCGGCAGGGTCCAGTTGTTCTCCATCGAGCCGATGACGTCACCGTCGTAGCGGACGGTGGCGTAGACCGCGTCGGGGTGTGCCGAGAGCACGGCCCGGCCGAGGGCGGACACCCGGATCGCGGTCAGCCCGGTGACGAAGCGGACCAGGTCGGCGTCGTGGATGCCGAGGAACCAGGCCACGCTGGTGCGCTCCGAGGGTCGTACGGCGACCGTCCGGGTGGTGTCGCGCCAGACGTCCACATGCCACAGCGGACCGAGTTCGCCGGAGCGGACCAGTTCGCGGGCGCGGATCACCCGGGGATCGAAACGCAGGATGTGGCCCACCGAGAGCGCCTGCGGGTCGGGGCGGGCGTCGAGGATCAGTTGGGCGTCGGTGGAGCTGGTCGCCAGCGGCTTCTCGACCAGCACCCGCGCACCGGCCCGCAGGAACGGGATGGTGGTCTGCGGATGCAGGTGGTCCGGGGTACAGACGCTCACCACGTCGACCCGGTCGAGCAGCTCGTCGACGTCGCGGTGGACGGGCACCCCGAACCGGTCGCGGAGCCCCTGCTCCGCGGCGGGATCCGGCTCGACCAGACCGACCAGGTCGACGCCCGGATGCTGGTGGTAGATCCCGGCGTGCAGCTGGCCCATCCAGCCCATTCCCACGACTGCCGCTCTGAGCATCGCCTCTCCTGTCCTCTCGCGGTCCTCCCGGGCCGACCACGCGCGCCGGTGCCGGACCCGTCCCGGCTGGTGCCGGTCTCTCGGCTCGACTTCGATGCAGCCCGCGCAACCTGTTGCAGGGATTCCTACCAGCACATTCCACTGGCTGCAAGGGATGTTCTGCCATTGGAACCTGATGTACTGTCACTGCAATCATCTTCCAATCTATGAATGGAGTTCGATGGAAACCCCGCCGGTCGACGAGATCTGCCGCCGCTTCGGCAAGCTCTACGTGGCGGCGATCGCCGACGCGCTGGACGATGCCGGCCTCTGGCACCAGGTGATGACCGATGTGCTGCCTATGACGCTGGACATGACCGTCGCGGGCGTGGCCTTCACCGCGCTCGGCCGTCCCGAGCGCAGCACCGACCGTTCCGTACGGCTGGGTGCCCGGATGATCGA
Organism: Micromonospora sp. PRAS1; assembly: GCF_059553435.1. Classification (NCBI taxonomy): domain Bacteria; kingdom Bacillati; phylum Actinomycetota; class Actinomycetes; order Micromonosporales; family Micromonosporaceae; genus Micromonospora; species Micromonospora sp. PRAS1. The sequence continues at coordinate 5,787 of NZ_JCANNB010000034.1, read as the reverse complement.
CGAACTCTCCGCGGGTGAGGTCGCGGTCCTCGACTGCGCCGGTGACCGCACGGTCGGCCACTGGGGCGAGTTGCTGACCAACGGCGCCATGGCGCGCGGTGCGCTCGGCGCGGTCATCGACGGCGGCGTACGCGACACCGGCGCGATCCTGTCGCTGAAGTTCCCGGTCTTCAACCGGTTCCGCAGCGCCCGGGACGCCAAGGGCCGCTGGAACGTCGTCGACATGCAGTCCCCGGTGGTCTGCGGGGGCGTGCGGGTGCATCCGGGCGACATCATCGTCGGCGACAGCGACGGCGTGGTCGTCGTGCCCCGCGAGATCGCCCTGGACGTGCTCGTCGAGGCCGAGGCGACGGTCCGCACCGAGACGGAGATCCGGCAGCGGGTCCGCGCCGGCGAGTCGGTGGGCGCCCTCTATCAGCAGTACGACCGGTTCTGACATGGTCCGGAGCGCAGCAGACTGGGGACGCCCGGAGCCTGGGCTCACCGACACCGTACGGGCGCTGCCCCGGGTCGGGATCCACCGCTGGCCGGTGACCTGCTGGCCGGCACCCACCCTGCATCCGGCCGGCAACCGGGTGGTGATCGCCGAGGAGCACGGTGGGTTCGCCTTCGGCGGCAACAAGGTGCGCCAGGTCGACGTGCTGCTCGGCGAGGCCCGTTCCGCCGGCGCGGACACCGTCATCACCTCGGCCGGGCCGCATTCCAACCTCTGCCGGGTGGTGGCCGCCGCCGCCCGCGCCGCCGGCCTCGACGTGCACCTCGTACTGCGCGGTGCGCCACCCACCGAACCGAGCCGCAACCAGGTGCTCTACGAACTCACCGCGGCCCGGCTGCACTGGCTCGCCACCACCGACGCGTTCGATCCCGAGCAGGGCCGGACCATGGCCGCCATCGCCGACGAGGTCGGGGCCAGCGGGCGGAGGGCCGCCGTAGTCGACGTCCGGACCGCGCCCGGCAGCACCCTCTGCGCGCTGGCCACCACCGCCGTCGTGGACGAACTCGCCGACGCCCTCGGCGGCACGGCACCGGACCGGATCATGCTGGCCGGCGGCGCCGGCAACACCGCCGGTGGCGTACTGGCCGCGCTGGCCGCCCGCCGCGCCACGGTCGGCCTCGTCGTCGCCTCCGCGCTCGCCCCGGCGGCCCGGCTGCGGTCGTTGGTCCGGGACCGCGCCGCAGCAGCCCTGGACCGGGCCGGTCTCGCCACCGACCTGATCGACCAGGTCCCGCTGGAGGTCACCGACCAGCAACTCGGCGGCGGTCACGGGGTGCCCACCCGGGCGGCCGTGGCCGCCCAACGGGCCACCGCGCGAGCCAGCGGCTCCTTTCTCGACCTGACCTACAACAGCAAGGCGATGGCGGCACTGCTCGCCGACGAGCGCCCCGGTTCGTGGCTGTTCCTGCACACCGGCGGCTCACCCAACGTCTTCGCCCCGCATTCGTTTCCACCCTCGGCCGACGGCCCCTCCCGCCCGTACCCCGACGAAGGAGCACCACGATGAGCGAGTACCGGCTGCATCACATGACCTGGCCGCAGGTCCAGCAGGCGTTGACCAGGGCCCGGGTCGGCGTCATCCCGTTCGGCGCCACCGAGCAGCACGGCCCCGCGCTCAAGGCCGGCATCGACTACCGGATCGCGGAACGGCTGGCCGAAGAGGTGGTCGCCGCCGCCGGCGGCACGGCGCTGATGACGCCACCGATCGCGGTCGGCTTCTCCCCCCACCACATGGACTTCCCCGGCACCCTCACCGCCCGGGTGAGCACCCTCTGCGCCCTGCTGGAGGACTACCTGGGCAGCCTGAGCCAACACGGCCTGGAACGGTTCGTCATCATGAACGGCCACGGCGGCAACCTCGCCTTCCTGCCCGCGTTCCTGACCGAGTACCGGCAGCGCACCGGGCACACCGTGGCGGTCGTGCACTGGTCCATGATGGGGCGCGACGTGGTGGTGGACATCGCCCAGTCCGAGCTGTACGGACACGCCTGCGAGGTGGAGACGAGCCTGGCCCTGCACCTGGTACCGGACGTGGTGGTAAGCGAGGAGCTGGGCGGGCCCGCTCCGCTGCTCGACTCGGCCCACGAGCTGCTGCGGGGTCAGGCCATTCCGGATCGCGCGGTCGGCGGGTTCACGCCCCGGTCGCTGGCCGAGTTCAGCACCAACGGCGCGCTGGGCGATCCGGCCCGGCACGACGTGGCGAAGGGCCGCCAACTCTTCGAGGCGGTCCGGGACCGGACGGTGACCCTGATCGAGCACCTCGCCCAGGCGCCGACCGCCGGTGCTACCGGTGCCGAGCGGGCCGCCGCGATCACGCCGGACTGGGGGCGGCGCGGATGAGCCTCGACCGCTCCCCCGAGCAGCGGCTCGCCGACCTCGGGATCACCCTTCCGCCGCCCCGAACGGCCTCGGGCGCGTACGACACCATTGTGGTCAGTGGTGACCTGGCCGTGCTCTCCGGACACGGCCCGGCCCGGCCCGGAGCGCCGCTTCCGACCGGAAAGCTCGGTGCCGGGCTGACCGTCGAGCAGGGCAGAGCGGCGGTACGGCAGTCCGTGCTGAACCTGCTCGCCAGCCTGCGGGCCGCCGCCGGCTCCCTCGACGAGGTGGAGCACCTGCTGGTCCTCACCGTGGCTATCAACGCCACCGCCGGCTTCACCGAGCACGTGGTGGTCGCCGACGCCGGTTCGGAGCTGCTCCGGGACGTGTTCGGCGAGCGGGGCCGGCACGCCCGGTCGGCGGTGGGCCACTCGTCACTGCCGTTCGACGTTCCGGTCTCCGTCCAGCTGACTGCCCGGATACGGACAAAAGGCACCGAGGGCTGAAACCGAGATCTGCGCACTGAGCGCTAGAGTGTCGGTACCGCAACGCGATATTCAGAGGACGCACGTGACTTCCGACAACGGATCAAACCAGAGCATTCTGCGAGCAGTGGCGATCCTGGACGCCTTCCTGCTCGGGCGCCCGGAGTTGCGGGTGACCGACGTGGCGCGGCAGACCGGCCTCGGCGCCTCCACCGCCTCCCGCCTGCTGAGCACGCTGGAGTCCCTCGGCCTGGTGGAGCGCGATCCGATCTCCAACCTCTACCGGTTGGGCCTCAAGACGGTGACCCTCGGCGGAGTGGCCCTGAACCAGTCCCCGGTCTACCGCGCCGCCCGGCAGACCGCCCAGAATCTCGCCGCGGAACTCAACCTCGGGGTGAACCTCGCCGTCCGTCGCGCCGAGCACGGGTTCTACCTGGGCAACTTCGAGGGCCGCTTCGCTCCCCGCGCGTTCACCCTGATCGGCCAGTCGATCCCGCTGCACGCCACCGGCCTGGGCAAAGCGCTGCTGCTCGGGGTTGAGCCGCAGCAGCGCCGGCAACTGCTGGGTACCGCCCTGGTCGGGTTCACCAACCGGACCATCACCGACCACGAGCGGCTCGACGCCGAGCTGACGCTGAGCGCGGCCCGGGGCTACTCGACCGAGGTGGAGGAACTCGCCCTCGGCCGGGCCTGCCTCGCCGCGCCCATCCGCAACGCCGCCGGCGAGATCGTGGCCGCCCTCTCCGTCTCCGGTCCGCTCTCCGCGATCAACCTGGCGGTCCGGGAGGCGGAACTCTCCACCGCGGTCATCGAGGCAGCCGACGCGGTGAGCGTCGCGCTCGGGCACCACGGCCCCGCCCGCGCCATCCTCACCCAGCGCTGACCACCCCACCCGGCCGGCGGGCCGGATGCGTGGTTTTGTCCGGTGCGGGGCGGGAATGCCGGGCCACCTCGTTTGGCAGCCCGGAAGGCGAATCAGGTGAGCACAAATCCCGCCGGCAGCTCCGTGCCAGTCGACCCGTGGCCCCTGCCCCGCAACGCCACCGTCGCGGACCACATCGTGCAACGGCTGGCCTGCTGGGGCGTCAGCCGATACTTCGGCTACCCGGGCGACGGCATCAACGGCATGACCTCCGCGCTGCAACGTACCCACGAACGGGCGCAGTTCATCCAGGTCCGGCACGAGGAGACCGCCGGCTTCGCCGCGTCGGCGCACGTGAAGTACGGCGGCGGGCCGATCGGCGCTGTCCTGGTGACCAGCGGGCCCGGGGCCATCCACGCGCTCAACGGGCTCTACGACGCAAAACTGGACCATCAGCCGGTGGTCGCGCTGGTCGGGCACACCGCACTCACCGCCGAGGGTGGCGGCTACTACCAGGAGGTGGACCTGCTCGCCCTCTACAAGGACGTCGCGGCGGCGTTCCTGGCCCAGCTCGACCACCCCGCCCAGGTCGGACACCTGGTCGACCGGGCCTGCCGGACCGCGCTGGCCCGGCGTACCGTCACCGCGCTGGTCCTTCCGCTGGACGTGCAGGACCTCGACGCGATGCCCAACCCGCCACACGCGCACGGCTTCTACCACACCAGCACCGTGCCGAGCAGTGGACCGACCGTGCCGCCGGCAGCCGACGTCCGGCACGCCGCCGAAGTGCTGCGCGGCGGTGAGCGGGTGGCCATGCTTGTCGGCCAGGGCGCGCTCGGCGCCGAGACGGAGGTACGCGAGATCGCCCACCGGCTCGGCGCGGGGGTGGCCACCGCGCTGCTCGGCTTCACCGTCGTGGACCACCGGGAGCCCTGGGTCACCGGCGCCATCGGCCTGCTCGGCACCCGCCCCAGCTGGCAGCTGATGAAGCAGTGCGACCGGCTGCTCATCGTGGGCAGCAACATGCCGTACTCGGAGTTCTATCCGCCGCCCGGCCAGGCGCGGGCGGTGCAGATCGACCACGACGGCACCCAACTGGGCCTGCGCTACCCGACCGAGGTGAACCTGACCGGCGACGCCGCGCCCACCCTGCGCGCCCTGCTCGCCGAGCTGGGACCGGGGCCGGGACCGACCCGCTGGCGGCAGACCATCGCCGGGGCCACCGCCGCCTGGCGGCAGTCGCAGCGGGAGCTGGCCGAGCAGGCCGCCGACCCGGTCAACCCGCAACTGCTCTTCGCCAGCCTCAGCGAGCGGCTGCCCGACGACGTCATGCTCACCGTCGACTGCGGCACCACCACCGCCTGGTACTCCCGGCACATCAAGGTCCGCCCGGGGATGCTGGCCAGCCTCTCGGGCACCCTGCTCTCCATGGGCGGCGCCATGCCGTACGCGCTGGCCGCGAAGTTCGCCCACCCGGACCGCCCGCTGGTGGCCCTGATCGGCGACGGGGCGATGCAGATGAACGGGGTCAACGAGCTGATCACGGTGGCGAAGTACTGGCAGGGCTGGCGCGACCCGCGCTTCGTGGTGCTGGTGCTCAACAACCGGGACCTGGCGTTCGTCAGCTGGGAGCAGCGCTCCACCGAGGGCACGCCGATGTTCCCGGACAGCCAGCAGCTGCCCGACATCGGCTACCACCGTTGGGCCGAGGTGCTCGGGCTACGCGGCGAACTGGTCGACCACCCGGATCAGGTGCCCGAGGCCTGGGACCGGGCGCTGAGCGCCGATCGCCCCACGGTGATCAACGCCCTGGTGGATCCCGCCGAGCTGATGATGCCGCCCCACTTCACCGCCGACCAGGCCCGCAAGACCGCCGCCGCGGTACTGCGCGGCGACACCGACTGGGCCGGCATCATCCGCCGCGGCCTCCCCACCGCCCTCACCACCTACCGCCCCCGCCGCTAACCACCCACCCACCCACCCACCCCACCCACCGGCGATCTTGCACTTTCGGTCGCTGATTCGGGCGATAAGCCCGATATGAGACGACGAAAAGTGCAAGATCGGCGGAAGTAGGGGGGCGGGGGTGAGTGGGTGGTTAGCGGCGGGGGCGGTAGGTGGTGAGG
>NZ_JCANNB010000033.1:0-77482 GCF_059553435.1 Micromonospora sp. PRAS1 | reverse complement strand
CGTCGGGGTGGCCGGCGCCACGAGGTCGTCGGTGGGACGCGGCGGTGCGGGCAGGGCGGCCTTGTCGACCTTCCCGTTCGCCGTCACCGGGATCGCCGACAGCTCGACGAACGCGGCCGGCACCATGTACTCCGGCAGCCATCCCCGCAGGTGGTCGCTTAGCGCCTCGGTGGGCGGCAGGCCGGCCGCCGCGTCGGACGGGACGAGGTAGGCCACCAGGCGCTCCCCCACGACGGCGACGACCGCACCGCCGACGCCGGGGTGGGTGGCCAGCCGGGCCTCGATGTCGCCCGGCTCGATCCGGAAGCCGCGGATCTTCACCTGGTCGTCGGCCCGCCCCAGGAACTCGAGGTCGCCGTCCGCGCGCCAGCGCACCAGGTCGCCGGTGCGGTACAGCCGCGAGCCGTCGGCCGCGAACGGGTCGGCCACGAACCGTTCGGCGGTCGCAACCGGGCGGCCGAGGTAGCCACGGCCGACGGGGGCGCCGCCCGCGTACAGCTCGCCTGCGACGCCGACCGGGGTGGGGGTGAGGTCCGTCGCCAGCACGAGCAGGCGGGCGTTGGCCAGCGGTGCCCCGATGGGCACGACGCCGTCGCCGTCGCGGCCCGCGCACGCGTAGGCGGACACGTCGATCGTCGCCTCGGTCGGGCCGTAGACGTTGTCGACGGCGACCCCCCAGCGCCGCGCCACGGCCCGCACCACCGACCACGGCAGCGCCTCGCCGCCGCAGACGATCCGGCGCAGTGCGGTCAGCCGCTCGCGGGCCACGCCGCCGTGCTCGACGACCGAGCCCAGCACGGCCGGCACGGTCGGCCAGAGCGTCACCGCCTGCCCGGCCAGGAGCCCGGCGACCACGCTCCCGGGGGGCGCGACGGCCAACGTCCCGCCGGCGACCAACGCCGGGAAGATCTCGATGCCGAACGCGTCGAAGCTCGGCGACGTCGACACCAGCACGCAGTCGGCACGGTCGACGGCGAAGCGGCGCACGAACCACTCCACGTAGTTCAGCAGTGAGGCGTGCTCGATCATCACGCCCTTGGGCCGGCCCGTCGAGCCGGACGTGTAGATCACGTACGCCAGGTCGCCGCTGCCGGCGGCGGCCGCCGGCCCGGCTCGTCGGGCGCGCCGCCGCTCGATGGTGCCGCCGGGCCCGACGAGCAGGGCGGCGTCCGAGTCGGCGAGCATGAAGTCGAGGCGCTCGGCCGGGTATGCCGGGTCCAGCGGCAGGTAGGCGCCGCCGGCCCGCCAGACCGCCAGCAGCGCCACGACGAGGTCGATCCCGCGCTCCAGGCGCAGCCCGACCAGGGTCTCGGGGCCGACGCCGGCGGCCCGCAGCCGGGCGGCCAGCGCGGCGGAGCGCTCGTCCAGGCCCCGGTAGGTCAGGCAACGGTCCGCGCACACCACCGCGACCGCGTCCGGGCACCGCGCCGCCGAGGCCAGGATCGGCGCCAGCACGCTCTCCGCGCCGGACACCGCGGTGACGGTGTCGTTGAACTCCAGCACCAGCCGCCGCTGCTCCGCCGGGGACAGCACGGCGAGCCGCGAGATCGGCACCGCCGGATCGGCCGCCATCGCGCCGAGCACCCGCACCATGGCCGCGACGATCCGCTCGGCGGTCGCCGGGTCGAACAACGCGGTGCTGTACTGCAACTCGCCGGCCAGCCCGTCGCTCTCGCCGATGGTCAGGGCGAGGTCGTACTTCACCAGCAGCGTTTCGTCGAGCATGTCCATGGCCGGCGCGACGCCCACCGATCCGGGTAGCTCGCTCCCGGGCTCCTCACGCCCAGCGACGGCGTAGTTGAACATGACCTGGAACAGCGGCGTGCGGGACCGGTCCCGGACGGTGGCGAGGTCCTCGACGATCTGCTCGAACGGCAGGTCCTGGTGGCCGAACGCCTCGATCGCGGCCCGCTGGACCCGGCTCACCAGTTCGGCGGCGGTCGGGTCGCCGGTGAGGTCCGTGCGCAGCACCAGCATGTTGAGGAAGAGCCCGATCAGACCCTCGGTCTCGGCCCGGCCCCGGTTTGCCACCGGCGAACCGACGGCGACGTCGGTGGTGGCGCAGAACCGGCCCAGGACGACCGCGAACGCGGCGAGCGACGTCATGAACATGGTGGCGCCGCTGTCGCGGGCCAGCGCCCGCAGGCCGGCTGCGGTGGCGGCGGGGACGGTGAAGCGGATGGCGGCACCGGCAGGGGAGCGCACCGGCGGGCGGGGCCGGTCGACCGGCAGCTCCAGGGGGACGAGGCCGGACAGGCGTTCCCGCCAGTACGCCAGCTGGCCCTCCAGCACGGAGCCGGAGAGCCATTCGCGCTGCCACGCCGCGACGTCCGCGTACTGCACCGGCAGCGGCGGCAGCGCCTGCCCGGCGTAGAGCGCGGCCAGCTCGCGGCGGAAGATGTCGTCGGACCACTCGTCGAAGGCCACGTGGTGCACGGCGACGACGAGCAGGTGCTCGCGCTCGGCCAGGCGCAGCAGCGACGCGCGGATCGGCGCTCCGCCCGCCAGGTCGAACGGCGCCTCGACGGCCAGCCGCACCAGCGGCCGGGCCGCAGCGGCCGGGTCGGCGGCGCCGGACACGTCGAGCACGGGCAGCGGGAACGGCCCGGGCGAGTCGATCACCTGCCGTGCGGTGCCGTCGGGCCCGGCGACCAGCCGGGTGCGCAGTACCTCGTGCCGCGCCACGACGCCGGCGAGGGCCCGGCCCAACGCGGCGACGTCGAGCGGGCCGGTCCAGCGGCTCGGCAGCGCCAGGCCGTACTCGGTGGAGCCGGGCTCGAGCCGGTCGAGGAACCACAGGCGCTGCTGCGCGAAGGACAGCGGCAGGGGCTGCGCCCGGTCGGCCTGCGGGATGGCCGGCGGCACTAGCGGGCCGGCGACGGCCGCGTCGTCGATGAGCGCGGCCAGCCCGGCGACGGTCGGCCGGTCGAAGAGGGCGGCGAGTGGCACGTCGACGCCGAACACGGTCCGGATCCGCGAGACCACCTGGGTGGCCAGCAGCGAGTGGCCCCCGAGCTCGAAGAAGTCGTCGGCTGCGCCGACCCGCTCGACGCCGAGCACACCCGCCCAGACGTCGGCGAGGCGCTCCTCAGCCGGTGTGGCCGGGACGACGTACCCCCCGTCGTGCTCGGGCGAGGTGGTGTCCGGGGCCGGGAGGGCGCTGCGGTCGATCTTCCCGTTCGCGTTCAGCGGTAGGCCCGCGAGCTCGGTGAAGATCGAGGGGATCATGAATTCGGGCAGGCTGCGACGCAGGTGGGCGCGCAGCTCGGCGGTCGCGGGCAGGCCGTCGGCCGGGTCGGCGGGGACCGCGTAGGCGACCAGGCGTCGGTGAGTGTCGGCACCCCAGGCGGTCACCACCGCGGCGCGCACGCCCGGATGGCCGGCCAGCGCGGCCTCGACCTCGCCGGGCTCGATCCGGAAGCCGCGGATCTTGATCTGGCTGTCGGCGCGGCCGAGGAACTCGAGGCGGCCGGCGGCGCTCCAGCGGACCCGGTCGCCGGTGCGGTACATGCGGGAACCGTCGGCCGCGAACGGGTCGGCGACGAACCGCTCGGCGCTCAGGGCCGGGCGGTCGCGGTAGCCGCGTGCGACCCGGGCACCGGCGATGTACAGCTCGCCGGGCACCCCGACGGGCACCGGGGCCAGGTTGGCGTCGAGCGCGTAGACGGTGGTCTCGGCGATGGGCAGCCCGATCGGCACGGGCAGCATCGGATGCCGCAGCACCCAGGCGACCGCGGTGATGCTCGCCTCGGTCGGGCCGTAGGTGTTGTAGACGGGAATGCTCGTGTGCTCGAACCAGCGGGCCAGCGCGAGCGGCGGCACGGCCTCGCCGGCGAGGATCAGCAGCCGCCAGCCGGCGGCGAGCGGGGCCGGGCCGGGCAGCGAGGCGATTACGAGTTCCCAGAGCGCGGGCGTGAGCTCGGCGACGGTCACCCCGTGGGACCGGATCACCTCCAGGATCCGGGCCGGGGTCCACGGCTGGGTGCCGCGCAGCGCGAGCCGGCCGCCACGCATGAGGACCGGGAAGATCTGTTCGGCGGCGGCGTCGAAGGCCGGCGACGCGAACTGCAGGGTGGCGTCGCCCGGGCCCAGCTCGTAGCGGCGGCCCATCTCGACCAGGGTCAGGCTCATCGCCCGGTGGCCGATCATGACGCCCTTGGGCCGGCCGGTGGAGCCGGAGGTGTAGATGACGTACGCGAGCTGCTCCGGCTCCGGCTCGGGTCGATCGTCGGCGATCGGCGCGTCGTCGCCCCCGATCATCAGCAGCGGCACCCCGTGGCCGTCGACGGTCGCGGCCAGCGCCGGCTGCGTCACGACCAGCGTCGCTCGCGAGTCCTGCAACATGTACCGCAGCCGCTCCCGCGGATTGTCGGCGTCCAGTGGCAGGTAGGCGGCGCCGGCCCCCAGGACACCGAGCAGCGCGACGATCATCTCGGGGCCCCGGGACAGACACACGGCTACGACGTCGTCCGGCCCGGCGCCGCGGGCCCGCAGTGCGCCGGACAGCCGGTCGGCCTCCTCCATCATCTGCCGGTAGGTGACCTGGCGACCGCCCTCGACGAGCGCCACGGCATCCGGCGTCCGCGCCGCCTGGTCGCGCACCAGCGCCGGCACGCTGCGCCACGGCGGCACGGCGGCCGCGCCGGTGCCCAGCGCCAGCAGCCCGTCGCGCTCGGCGGCGGAGAGCAGATCGATCTCGTCGAGGCGGCGGTCGGCGGCCACGACGGCGTCCAGAACGGCGATGAAATGCCCGGCCAGCCGCTCGACCGTGGCCGCGTCGAAGAGCGCGGTGCTGTACTCGAACATCCCGGACAGCCCGCCACGGCCAAGGTCGCTGACGTTGAGCGCGAGGTCGGACACGGTCAGCTGCCGTGCCACGCGGCTCTCCCCGGCGCGGACGCCGCCGTCCTCGGTGCCGGCACCGGCCAGCTCGTCGGCGTCCGCCGCGGACGACACGTAGTTGAAGAACGTCTGGAACAGTGGCGAACGGGACCTGTCGCGCTCCTCGACGATGGCGTCGACGAGGTGCTCGAACGGCAGGTCCTGGTGGGCGTAGGCCTCCAGCGTGGTCCGTCGGACCCGTTCGAGCAGCTCGACGACGTCGGGGGCGCCGGCCAGGTCGAGCCGCATGACGAGGGTGTTGACGAAGAACCCGATGAGTTCCTCGGTCTCGGGCCGGCCCCGGTTGGCCACCGGCACGCCGACGACGACGTCCTCGGTGTCGCAGTAGCGGCCGAGAAGCACCGCGAACCCGGCCAGGAGGGTCATGAACATCGTCGTGCCACGTTCGCGCGACAGCGCCCGCAGCGACTCCGCCGTCGCGGCCGACACCCCGAACCGCACCACCGCGCCGGCCGAGGAGCGCACCGGCGGGCGGGGCCGGTCGGTCGGCAGCTCCAATGTCGGCAGGCCGGCCAGGCGCTCCCGCCAGTACGTCAGCTGCTCCTCGAGAACGGCGCCGGACAACCACTCCCGCTGCCAGAACGCGAAGTCGGCGTACTGCCCGGCCAGCGGCGGCAGCGGGTCGGGGCGGGCGGCCCGCAGCGCCGCGTAGATCGCGGCCAGCTCCCGCCGCAGGATGCCCGCGGACCAGTCGTCGAAGACGACATGGTGCACCGACAGGGCCAGCAGATGCTCATCGGCCGAGATCCGGATGAGGGTGGCCCGGATGAGTGGGCCGGCGGCCAGGTCGAACGGCGTCATCGCGTCGGCGACGACGAGATCCTGGGCGCTGGCCGTCGGGTCGGGCGCGCCCGAGACGTCGGCCATCCGCAGCGGGAACGGGCCGGGTGGGTCGATCAGCTGGTGGGCGACGCCGTCGGGGCCGGCGACCAGGCGGGTCCGCAGCGCCTCGTGCCGGGCCACGACCGTGCCGAGCGCGTTGCCCAGCGCGGCCACGTCGATCTCCCCGGCCAGCCGGATCGGCGACGGGACGTTGTATTCGATCGATCCGGGCTCGAGCTGGTCGAGGAACCACAGCCGCTGCTGGGCGAACGACAGTGGAACAGGTCCGTCGGGCCGTGCCCCCCAGCCGCGCGGCGCTGCCTGCTCCCCTCTGAGACGTCGCTCCAGCAGTTGCCGCTTGACCTCGGAAAGCATCTGGTTCCTCCGGAGGGGATCTACCAACGCCATTCGTGCTGGCCGTACAGGTGGTCGGCCTTCACACCGCGGCCGGCGCACCACCGCAGGAACTCGTCCACCTGCTGCAGCTGGTAGGAGTCCTCCGAGTAGCTGGTCGCCATCACGTGGCCGACAAGCCACGCCTCCTCGCCCATGGCGTAGATGTAGACCTCCTCGGCGCCCAACTCCTCGACGATGACGCCCGCCTGCTGCGCGTTGGAGCCCGACAGCGTCCGCGAGTCGCTCATCCGCTTCGACACCGGCGAGGTGAGCAGGCCGCCGTAGAGCCAGGTCAGCGGCGCGCCGGCGCACTCCATCCCGAGGAACGCCAGGTCCACCCGGCCTACGAACGAGCGGATCTCGCGGTACAGGCCGCGCTCGACCCCCGACGAGTCGGCTCCGATGAAGATCCGGCGGCCGCCGAGCTCGACGCAGTAGGTCGTCTTGGCCCGGATGTCGAGATCCGCGTGCTCGCCGAGGAACGGCGTGGCCGTCACCGATCCGCCCGGCAGCTCATGGCGGGCGAAGTCGTCGAGTTCCACCACGGGGAACCCGAGCTCCTCGATGAACAGCGCCAGCGACGGATCGGCCAGGTTGCCGCGCGAGCAGCGGGGCACGACCACGGCGCCGACGCGGCCGCGCAGCGCCAGCAAGGTCTCCAGCACGACGTGGTCCTGGTGGCCGTGCGTGAGCAGGACGAGGTCCACGAAATCCGGGAAATCCCGCCAGGTGTACCGGCCGGAGGCCGACACGTCGGCGGAGACCCACGGATCGGTCACCACGGCGACGTTCGGCGTCTGCAGGACCAGGCACGCGTGCCCGAAGTACCGAATCCGCGCTCCCGCCTCGACATGCCGGTCGGAATGCAGCCCAGGGTCATCGGTCAGCAGCGAACCGAGCGCCTCGACCTGCGCTCCCCCCAGCCCGAGCACGTCGCCGAGCCGGCCGGCCGACACCGGCCGCACCCGCGCTCCGAACAGCTCGTCGAGGCCGCGCTCGCGGAACGGCACGTCGATGTCGAGCACGCCGCCGCCACGCAGCCGCGGCGTGGACAGCACGAAGGGCCGCTCGACCCCTGACTCGACCGACAGCTGCAGCGACTGCCGGTCCCGGTCGTGCACGGCGGAGGCGTACACCACCGGCTCCAGAAACCGCATCGACGCCTGGTTGCCGGTGTCGTACACCAGCTCGATCAGGCCGCCGAGCGGTTTCGGCATCCGCTCGTACAGCCCCGCGAGGCTGAAACCCGCCGCGGCGTCGCGCAGCACCGCCTCGCCCTCGGCGATCGCGGCGGCGAACTCCAGCATCCGGGCCCGGTCGCGGCGGATGTCGGCCAGCAGCTGGGCCACGGCCTCCACCCGGTCGGCGCCGATGTTGACGAAGAACCCGCCGCGCAGCTCGGGATTCACCGCGGACGCGGCGTGCAGGGCGGGCTGCTCCAGGAACGACTCCAGCATCGGCACGTGGACGAACGCCAGGTTCATCGCCGCCTGGACCGGTGCCACGTTCAGCAGCCACGCGTAGAACCCGTCGACCAGCGGTTCGCACACCGCATCCGGCCGTAGGAAGCCAGTCTGCTCCGCCATCACGAACCTCCGATCGACGCACAACACTCGACACCCTAGGCACGGCCGCCATGCCACACAGCGCCGTGCAACCGACGCCGCAACACACTTGGACACCGCTGAGTTCGTGCCGCTTGACGCTTTTCGGCCCGCGCCCGGAGCATGGCCCCCGGACCGTCCGCGCCCGACCGAACTGCGACGGGAGCCAATACGAGCATGTCGACGAACATTCGCGCCGAACGCGTGATTCTCGTTTCGATGATGAAGTCGGGGACGCATCTCATCACGGAGCTGCTGCGGCAGCTGGGCTACCGTCTGAACGGTCACGTGCGAGTGCGGCCCGAGACCCGTCCGCTCTTCGACGCCGACACCCGGTGGCGGATGGCCGAGACCGTGTACGACGCCGACCGCCTGGCCCAGCTGAAGGCCGCCGACGAGGCGACCTTCGAGGCGGCCACCGACGAGGCGTTCGACGCGATCGCGTGGGCGTGGAAGCTGCGGCTGGGCATGCCCCTCGAGCGCTTCTACAGCACCGAGCTGGTCAACGCCGAGCTCGTGCGCCGGGCGGTGCGCCGCACAGCCGGGTCGCCCTTCGCCGAGACGCCGCCGAACATCTGCTGGGTGCTGCACGACTTCGACGTGCGCACCATGGACGGCGCATTCCTACGGGAGTGGACGGAGACCGGCCAGCCGCGCATCATCTTCAACTTCCGGGACCCGCGCGACATCACGCTGTCGATGGTGAACTTCCTGTGCGGGCATACCCGCGGCGGGCTGAGCGCGCTTAACAATCTCGGGGCGTTCACCCGCATCCTGCAGAGCAAGGACTCGCTTGACGAGCGGCTGCGCTACGCGCTCATGGACGAGTCGTTCCCGTCGCCCGGCGACCAGTTCAAGCGGATGCTGTGGCTGTTCAACCATCCCGACGTCTACAAGGTTTCCTACGAGGAGCTGGTCGGGCCGCAGGGCGGTGGGTCGCCGGAGGCGCAGCTGCGCGCCACGACCGGGCTGGCCGCATTCCTCGGCTGCGAGCAGGCCGGGCCGCTGAAGGATGTGGCGCGGTCGCTGTACAACCCGAACGCCTTCACCTTCCACAAGGGACGCGCCGGGGCGTGGCAGGACGTGTTCACCGAGGAGCACCGCCGGCTCGCGGAGGCGCGCTTCGGCGACATCCTGCCCACGTACGGATACGCGTGAGCAGCGGGTTGCGGCCCGCTCCCGCGAGCGAGACGCCGGGGGTGCCGCTGGACCTCGGCGCGCTCACGCCGGACGTGCGGCGGCGACTGCGGGCACTGAGCCGGCTGGACAACCATCACGGCGTGCTGGCCGTGCTGCTGGACTTCGCCGTCATCGCCGGCTCGGTGTGGCTGTGTGTCGGCGTCTCCTGGTACCTCTACCCGCTCGCGGCGGTGCTCATCGGCTCCACGCAGCGCGGCCTGGCAAACCTGCTGCACGAGGCGTCACACAAGAAGCTCGCCCGTAACCAAGGGCTGAACCTGGTGCTCGGCACCGTCTTCTCCGGCTACCTGGTCCTGCACCTCTACTCGCCGTACCGCAACGCGCACATCGGCTACCACCACCGCTACCTCGGCGACCCCGAACGCGACCCCGACTACGCGTTCCATCTCGAGTGCGGCCTCTACGACAGCCGCCAGTCCGACCTCGTCTTCTTCGGCAAGAACGTGCTGCTGGCGCTCTTCGGCTTCCGCACCGTGCGCTACGTGCGGTACATCATCGGCGACCGGATCTTCGGCGCGTTACCGCCAGCGAAGGTGTCGATGCCCGTCTCGGCGCGCACCGAGCGCGTGGTGCTGCTGCTCGAGTGGACGGCCATCGCCGCCGTGGCGGCCGCCACGGGCACGGCGCACCTGCTGCTGCTGTTCTGGTTCGTGCCGATCTTCACGACCGCGATCGCGATCGGCTGGCTGGCCGAGCTGGCCGAGCACTATCCGCTGCCGGAGAGCGAGTCGCGGCAGATCCTCATGACCCGCAACCGGCACGGCGGCGCCGTGGAGGACTTCCTGCTCGGCCGGCACTACGACAGCTACCACCTGGTGCATCACCTGAACACGGGCATCCCGTTCTGGAACATGCGCCGGGCCCACCGGGTACTGCTCGACGACCCCGCGTACGCCGCCTGGGACGGGATGTGGGCCGGGGTGCTCGCCCGGGGCAGGGGCGCGCGGGGCAAGGAGACGGTGGTGACGTACGCGTCGAAGTACCGGGCCTGGCGCCGCGCCGGGGGTGACCCGAAGTCGGCCGAGGTCACCTTCGCGGCAAGCCTGCTGCTCGCCGGCCGGGCCGGCGGGCCGCCCGCGGCCGGCTAATGCCGGCGGGCCAGCGTGAGTCCGTCACGGATCGGCAGCATGACGAGCTCGACCCGGGGGTCGGCGGCAGCGTGCTCGTTGAACGCGTGCACCCGGACCGGGTTGGGGGCCAGGACGCCGGGGGCGGGCTCGCGGGGTTCGAGGACGCCGCCGTAGGCGAAGGTGTTGTCGACCAGGATCAGGCCACCCGGATTGGTCCGCGGCACGACCTCCTCCCAGTAGTCGATGTAACCGTCCTTGTCGGCGTCGATGAACGCGAGATCGAACGCGGGCGCGGCATCCATGGCCCGCAGGGTCTCCACGGCCGGCCCGATTCTCAGCTCGATGCGCTCGTCGACTCCGGCGGCGCGCCAGGCGGCCCGGGCGAGGCCGGCGTAGCGGTCGCTGATGTCGCAGCAGACGAGCCGGGCGTCGTCGCCGGTGAGGCCGCGGGCGATGCACAGGGCCGAGTAGCCGGTGAACGTGCCGATCTCCAGGGCCGTCCGGGCGCCGATGGCGCGGGTCAGCAGCGTCATGAACGTGCCCTGGTCCGGCCCGATGAGCCAGCGGGACTGCTCGGCGAAGCGCTCGGCGGTGGCCGCGGCCAGTTCGCGCAGCGCCGGATGTTCGGCGGTGCTGTGGCGCACCGCGTATTCCTGCAGGGCGGGGTCGAGCAACGGACGGGCGGACGTCGTCGGCGTCTGCGTCATGGGGCACAACGTACGCCCGTCACGGCGCGTCGGGAAGGAGCGTCATGGACCTCGAAGCGGTGACCGATGAGGACTGGGGCCAGCTGCGGGCGGGGCTGCGCCGGGCCGGCTACACCACGGCGGCGGTCGGGGCGCTGCTCGGCGTCGACCGGCCCGCCGAGGAGATCCTGCGCAACACCGGCCGGTACTCGTTCTTCTATTTCGCCCGGCTCGCCCGGTCGGCCCAGCCGCTGTCGGTGCTGACCCGGCTGCTGCTGTTCTGCGCGCGGGTGCCCGCCGCCGAGCTGGGCCGCCTGGAGCCCGCGCTCGCGACGCTGCTGCGCCGCACCGGCCTGGTCGCGCTGGCGGAGGACGAACCCGGGGCGGTGCGGGCGACGGTCGTCGTCACGGAGCTGCGCGGCTGCTACTTCCTCTCCGATCCGGTCTTCGAGAACCGGGGCGCGGAGCTGGTCGTCTTCGACGCCGACGGGCGCTGCATGCCGCCGCATGCCTCGTCGCTGGAGCTGCTGGACAGCCTGCGCCGGCCGCCCGGCGCGCGGTCGTTTCTCGACGTCGGCTGCGGCTCGGGCTGCCAGTCGCAGGTGTTCGCGGCCGGGTACCAGCGGGTGGCCGGCCTCGACCCGGGGCCGAGGTCGGTGCGCTTCGCGCGGGCCAACGCCCGGCTCAACGGCGTCGCCGCCGCCTACGCCGAGGACCGCTGGGAGACCTTCGCGCCGTCTGAGCCCTTCGACCATGTCGCCTTCAACACTCCGGGCGCCGATGCCGCGTTCGCGTTCATCGACGACGGGCTCGACCGGCTGCTCGGCCCGGCCGGCCACGCCCAGGTGTGGCTGGTCTGCGAGCGCGCCGAGACCGACCGTGACTGGGCGGCGGCCGTCGCCCGCCGGCTGCGACGGCCCGAGCGCTGGCGGATCACGGTGTCGGCCCATCCGAACTCGCCGTTCGCGCTGGTGCCGGAGCGGCTGCGGGAAGGTCGGCTGCCGGCCGGGACGCTCCTCGTCGACCACCCCTCCGCGGCCGGGCCGTACCTACGCGACCTCGCGGGCCGCGGGGTGGCCGAGGTGGCCAGCCTGACCGTGACCGTCGAGCGTCCCTGAGAACTCGGTGACGTCACGGGTCAGCTCCATGTAGGCCGCCTCGAGCGTGCTGCGGTGCGGTGCGATCTGCTCGAACGGCACCCGGCCGGCGTTGAGCACCTCGATGATCCGCTCGGCGGGCAGCCCCGAGACGGTGAGGGTCGCCGAGCCGGCCGAGACGACGGTGGCGCCGGCCCGGGCCAGCACCGCGGTGGCGGCGGCGCGGGCACCGGTCTCCAGGGCGGTGCGGCCGCTGGCGGCGCGCTCGAGCAGGTCGCGCACGCCGACGTCGGCCACGACCCGGCCACGACCGGCCACCACGAGGTGGTCCGCGGTGTCCTCCAGCTCGCTCGTGAGGTGGCTGGCGACCAGGACCGTGCGGCCCTGACCGGCCAACTTCCGCAGCAGGCCGCGCATCCACATGACCCGTTCGGGTTCGAGGCCGTTGAACGGCTCGTCGAGCAGCAGCACCGGCGGGTCGCCGAGCAGCGCGGCGGCGATGCCGAGCCGCTGCCGCATGCCCACCGACAGCGCACCGGCCGGTCGGCGGGCGTCGGCGGGCAGCCCGACCAGCTCGAGGACATCGTCGACCCGGCGGCCGCCGATGCCGCTCGTGCGGGCCAGCCACAGCAGGTGGTTGCGCGCGCTCCGCTCGGGCAGCGGCGCGTCCGCGTCGAGCAGCGCGCCGACCTGTTGCAGGGGGACCCGCAGGCTGCGGTACGGCCGGCCGGCGATGAGCGCCTCGCCGGAGTCGGCGGCGTCAAGGCCCAGCAGCACGCGCAGGGTCGTGGACTTGCCGGATCCGCTGGGGCCGACGAAGCCGGTGACCCGGCCCGGCCGGACGGCGAACGACATGCCGTCGAGCGCGACGGTGGCCCCGTAGCGCTTGTGCAGTTCGCGCACCTCGACGGTGGGTTCCACTCAGGGCTCCTGGTCGTGAGCGCCCGGCACTACCAGGCGGCTCTCGTAGGCCACGACAACCGCCTGGGTGCGGTCGCGCAGCGCCAGCTTGCTCAGGATCCGGCTGACGTGGGTCTTCACGGTCTCCTCACCGACCACCAGCCGATCGGCGATTTCCAGGTTGGAGAGGCCGCTGGCGACGAGCCGCAGAACCTGCGTCTCACGCGGGGTCAGGCCAGCCAGCCGCCCGGCGGTGGCGGGCGGGACCACGGTGTCGCGTTTGAGCCGGGCGAACTCGCCGATGAGCCGGCGGGTGACGGCCGGGGCCAGCAGCGCCTCGCCGGCGGCGACCACCCGCACGGCGTCGAAGAGCCGCTCGGCGGTGGCGTCCTTGAGGACGAAGCCGCTGGCACCGGCCCGCAGCGCGTCGTAGACGTAGGCGTCGAGGTCGAAGGTGGTCAGGATGATGACCCGCGGGGCGTCCGCCCCGTCGGCGTACAGCTGCCGGGTGGCCTCGATGCCGTCGAGGACCGGCATGCGTACGTCCATGAGCACGACGTCGGGCGCCAGGTCGCGGCAGACGCGCACCGCCTCGGCACCGTCGGAGGCGGTGCCCACCACGACGAGGTCGGGCTGGGTGCCCAGCAGCGTGGCGAAGCCGGTGCGCACGACCAGGTGGTCGTCGGCCACGACGATGCGGATCGGTTGCGGCGTCATGCTCGTCCGGTCTCTCCTGAGTTGGTGGGCAGGCTCGCCTCGACTTGGAATCCGCCACCGGCCGCCGGGCCGGTCCAGACCTCGCCACCGACCGCCGCGGCCCGCTCGCGCATGCCCAACTGCCCGTGTCCGGCCTGGCCGGTGGGGTCCGGACCGGGCGGTGGGCCGGGGCCATTGTCGCGGATCCGCAGCCGCAGCGCGTTGGCGGTGAAGTGCAGCTCGACGTCGACGGCGGCGCCCGGCGCGTGCCGGCGGGCGTTGGTGAGTGACTCCTGCGTGATGCGGTACGCCACCAGCTCCACGCCCGGGTCGAGCCGCTCGGGCGGGCCGCGCACGATCAGCCGGATCGCCGAGCCGGACGCGCTGCGGGCCTCTTCGAGCAGATCGTCGAGCTGGCCCAGGCCGGGCTGCGGCCGGCGGGCCGCCTGCTCGGCCCCGGCCGGCGCGTCCTCGCGCAGCACGCCCAGCAGCCGGCGCATCTCGGTAAGGGCCGCCCGCGCGGTGTCGCCGATGGCCAGCAGCTGCCGGGCGCCTTCCGCCGGCAGGCCCGGCGTCGCCAGGCGCGCCGTCTCGGCCTGCACCGAGATCATGGAGACGTGGTGGGCGACCACGTCGTGCAGCTCGCGGGCGATCCGGGCCCGCTCGCCGCGGGCGATGTGGCCCACGAGACTCCCGGCGAGCTGCTGCCGGTCGGCCCGGTGGGCCCGCGCCTCGCACCGGGCGCGCAGCTCGGTGCCGGCCAGCGCAGCCGCCGGCACGAGCGCGGCCAGCAGGATCGCCCGGACCCGCAGGCTCGGGTCGCCCGGCCCGGCCAGCGCCAGGAGCAGCGCCGGCACCCCGGCCGATCCGGCCATCCACGACGAGCCGGCCAGCCCGAGCCGATAGGCGACCGCCAGCTGGGCGGCCATGGCCGCGGCCGGCAGCGTGTGGAACATGACGAGCGACGCCGCGCCGGCCACCACCACCGCGACCGCGGCGACCGCCGGGTGCCGGAAGGCCAGCGGGAGAGTGGTCGGCAGGCACAGGATGCCGACGACGAGCAGCAGCGTGACGAAGTCGAGCCGCGTGCCTTCGGCCAGCCGCTCGACGGTCCCGCCGCCGAGGGCGAGCCAGACGGCCACCTCGGCCCCCGCGAGGACGGCCAGTACGGTGGCGGCGACGGGCGGCGACGGTGCGACCATCGGGATCCCGGCGATCCTGCGCGCGCCTGTTCGATCCACCCGGCGATTATTGCAAGCGGCGGCGCATCACGAGGAGCATCCGCACCGTGGATCGCCCCGAAATTATCAGCTCGGCCGCAGCCGGTTTACCTTTCGGGAAAACGTGCACCGATATCTGGGAGAGATCATGGTGAACACGACAACCACGCCTCCGGCCGCCGCCGTCGACCGCATCGCGGCACTACGGGCGCGCATCGACGAGATCGACGCGGAGATCATCCGGCTGTGGCTGGAGCGGCGGGCCGCCGCCGAACGGATTGGCGCGATCCGTGTCGCGGCTGGCCGTCCCCGCATCGTGCAGTCCCGCGAGTATGAAATTCTCGAGCGCTTCCGCAGCGCCATCGACATCGACGGCACCAGCCTGGGGCTGCTGCTGCTCAAGGCCGGGCGGGGCCGCCCTTGACACCGTTGCGAAGCAGCGTACAACTGCGCTGCCGGCACAGTTGGACGTCTGCCGAATCCTTGCAATAGTGGGCAGCGCCGCATTGTTCGCGGCTTCATATCATTGCCATGCCTCGATTCCATGTGCCATCCGGCGAAATGGGGGCCTACGATGGGCATCAGTGACGAACCGATGTACCTCCGTTCCAACGTAATCATCGAGCCGCTGGTCGACCGGTTCTACGCCTGGCTGCACATCGTCGCGCCGGTGCAGGCGTCGATGAACCTGGCGAACCTCCAGGTGCCGCTGCTCGAGTCGTACCTGCAGAATCCGCAGGTCCACCTGGCGGCCAGTGTCAATCCCGCCCTGCGCGGCGGCTACTTCGCCAACATCGAGGAGTCGCGCAGCATGGAGATCGCCGCGCTGCTCGACGGCATCAAGCGGGAGCGGGCCGACATGTTGGCCTTCGCGGCCGCGGTCGCCGAGGCCGAGGACATGCTCCGGCAGAACGCGACGGGTTTCGACCTCACCCCGTTGTACCCCAAGCTTCCCGCCCCGCTCAACGGGCTCGTCGAGCTGGCCTACGACACCAGCAACCAGCCGTCGATGCATTTCATCGAGCCGCTCGCCTACACCAGCCCGTACTACGACACGAGCCGGCAGTCGGTGCAGCTCTCTCTGGATGACGGGACCGAGCGGCCGTTCATCCTCAGCACGCCGCGACTGCCGTCGCCGAACGTGCTGGACCTGCCGATCCGGTTCAGTCATCCGGGCCTCGACGAGCTGTTCGCGGCGCGGATCAGGCCCACCACCACGGCACGGCTGCGGGAGGCGCTCGAACTCGACGACGCGCAGACCGAACAGCTGCGGCGGCTGCTCACCGACGCCCCGAGCGCGGCCCCGGACCGGCACATCGAGACGGGCGGCCGGGTGCGGTACTTCGGCCATGCCTGCCTGCTGCTGCAGACGCCGGAGGGCGCTGTGCTGACCGACCCGTTCATCAGCACCGACAACCGCCACGGCGACCGGTACACCCTGGACGACCTGCCCGACCGCATCGACCTCGTGCTCATCACGCACGGCCACCAGGACCACATCGTGCTGGAGACCCTGCTGCAGCTGCGCTCGCGCATCGGTGCGGTCGTGGTGCCCCGCTCCTCGCGCGGCAACCTGTGCGACCCGTCGATCGGGCTGTACCTCAAGGCGCTCGGCTTCACGGTGATCGAAGTCGATGACTTCGACGAGGTGCCGTTCGCGGGGGGCGTGGTCGTGGCGACGCCGTTCCTGGGCGAGCACTCGGACCTCGACATCCGCGCGAAGTCGACCTACTTCGTGAAGCTCGGCGGCGCGACCGCTTTCGTCGGCGCCGACTCCTCGGGCATCGATCCGGCGCTCTACCGGTACGTCCGCGCCCATCTCGGCCACGTCGACATGGCGTTTCTGGGCATGGAGTGCGACGGTGCCCCGCTCACGTGGCTGTACCAGGGCCTGCTGACCCGGCCCGTCACCAAGCGCATGAGCGACTCGCGCAAGCTCTCCGGCTCCAACGCCCAACAGGCCGCGGCGATCATGACCGAGCTCAACGCGGACGAGGCCTACGTGTACGCCATGGGCGAGGAGAGTTGGCAGGGGCACGTGATGGCCACGACGTACAACGAGGACACGTACCAGATCAAGCAGATCGAGGAGTTTCTCGGCTGGTGCTCCAACCAGGGCGTGACCGCCGAGCACCTGTTCAACCAGCGCGAATGGCGCTGGTAGCCCGACCGCACCGCCGACCGGGGTGGTGTGGCCGCGTCAGCGGCCGCGCCACTCCGGATCACGGCCCTCGGCGAAGGCCCGCGGGCCCTCCACCGCATCGCGGCTGACCATCCGCCGCCGCTCCCAGGCGAACTGGGTGTTGAACGCCTGCTCCAGCGGCATCTCCAGGCCGCACCGGGCGGCTTCCTTGATGGCCCGCACGGCGAGCGGCGCGGCCCGCAGCAGATCCTGGACCCATCCGGCGACGCACTGGTCGAGCTGGTCCGCCGGCACCACGTCGTTGATCAGCCCGAGGTTGTGGGCGGTGCGCGCGTCCAGGCGCCGGCCGGTCAGCAGGTAGCCCATCGCCGTGCGGAGCGGCAGCTGCCGGGTCAACCGGAACACGCCACCGGCCCCGGGCACCAGGCCCAGCAGCACCTCCGGCAGCGCGAACACGGCGTCCTCCGAGGCGACGATGATGTCGCAGGCCAGCGCGAGCTCGAAGCCGCCGCCGAGCGCGTAGCCGTTGACCCGGGCCACGATCGGCTTGGAGAAGTCGAAGCGCTCGGTGAGCCGTGGCCAGCCGGGCAGACCACGGCTGCCGAAGGTCGTCGGCGGGGCGCCCTGCTCATCGAGCCGGGCCCGCTCGCGCAGGTCCTGGCCCACCGAGAAGGCGCGGTCGCCGGCGCCGGTGAGCACGACCGCCCGCACGTCGGCGTCGCTGTCGATCTCGTCCCAGATGGCCCCGAGTTCCCGGTGGGTGTCGAGGTCCATGGCGTTGAGCACCTCGGGCCGGTCGAGCGTCACGTAGGCGGCGTGGTCGCGCTTCTCGTAGCGCACCTTGCGCCGGCGGCCCTGGTTCACGTGGTGCCGCCGAACCGGCCAACCTTGCTCACCACGTCGTCGCTGTGCAGCCGAAGCGCCTGCTCGACGGCGAAGTCGGCGAGGAACCGGCGGAAGGCGTCGAGCGGCTCCTCGGCGGCGAGCAGCATCCGCCGGTTCGCCGCGACCGCCGCGCCCCGCAGCGCCTCGGCCCCTCGCCGCACGGCCGCGTCGAGCGCGGGGCCGCTCTCGTGCACCTCGTCGAGGAACAGCCGGGCGTCGGGCTCGGTGGCCCGGATCCGGCGGCCGAGGAGAATCAGCTGGCGCGCGGCCCGGGCCCCGGCCGAGCGGGTGAGCCGGAAGGGTGCCACGCCGGGGATGATGCCCTCCTGCGCCGCGGGCAGGCTGACGTAGGCGTCCGCAGCCGCGACGACGTGGTCGGCGGCGAGCAGGAGCTGGGCTCCCCCGCCGATCGCGAAGCCGTCGACCACGGCGATCCACGGTTTGCCGGCCGGTGGCCGCCAGCCGTCCTCGGCGCCTAGCCCGCGGACGAGCTTGTGCAGGTAACCCAGCTCGCGGCGGAGGATGAAGTCCACCAGCCCGATCCGGCCTGCGTGCAGCGCTTTGAGGTTGATGCCCGCGCAGAAGACCCGCCGGCCCCGGTACCGCGGGTGGGTCATCTCGCCGCCCCGGAGCACGAGGACGTCGACCGCCGGGTCGAGCAGCGCCAGATCCACCGCGGTCTCGAGGTCGTCGACCTGGGCGGCGTCCTCGGCGTTGAGATTGTCGCCCCGGCACAGCGTCAGCTGGGCGATCCCATCGTGTCGCTCCAGCCGGACCGCGCCCAGGTCGGCCCGGCCCAGGCTGCGGTACGCCTCGAGGAGGCGCAGCGCGCGGGGAGTGGGCCGCAGCATCGCGGCGAGCAGGTGACGGCCCGTCTCCGGCTGGCGCAGCACGGCCCCGATCAGCAGGCCGTCGGCGATCTCATCGCCCTCCTTGGCGCCCTGCGTGCGCTCGCGCTCCGCGACCCGCGCGGCGGGGTCGGCCACCAGCCCCGGAAATGCGGTCGCCGCGGCCGCGCATAGCTCGTCGAGGCGCAGCGGCCTGGTGAGCCCGCCGGTCAGTTCGGCGTAGACGGCACCGGCGTGGCGGGCGAGGAACCCGGCGCGCGCCCGATGGGCCGTCTCGCGCGCCGATGCGGCCGCCACGCGCTCGGCGGGCGACCGTTCGGCGGCGGCGGGGAGGCCGGCGAGCGTGGCCGCGACCCGCGCCGCAGCCGCGCCGATCTGGCGCCGGGCCGCGGGCAGATCGGCGGGGACCGGCACCGGGCCGGGCGAGGCGACCGCCGACGCGGTCATGACGGCGCCCGGGCGGCGCGGCGCAGGGTCCGGTCGCAGGCCGCCAGGTGGACGCCGAGGGCGTCTTCGAAGGCGACGGCCGGCGCCTCCAGGGCGAGTTGGCGGCGCACCGCCAGCTCGGACCCGGACACGGCGGCGACCCGGCCGACCGCGGTGGCCAGCGTCCGCGGCACGTCGTCGGTGACCTCGTGCACGAGGTGCAAGGCGCGGGCCTCGTGCACGTCGAGCGCGGCGCCGAAGAGCACCATCTGCCGGACGGCCCCGGCGTGCGACACCTGGCGGGCCAGCCGGTACAGCGTCATGCCGGGCCAGACGATCCCGTCGAGGACGGGCAGCACCAGGCGGGCCGATCCGTCGGCGATGCGGTGGTCCGCGGCGAGCAACGCGTCCAGGGCGGTCCCGCCACAGTCGCCGGTGACCACCGCGACCGTCGGCGCGGCCAGCCGCTCCAGGCGACGCAGGGCCTGCTCCCACCGGCTCACCAGCTTGACCGTAAGGTCCGCCGGCCACGGCCCGGTCGGCGCGCCGGAGAGCCGCAGCACCACCACCGGCGCGCCGCCGTCGTGGTCCTCAGCCCGGTCGCAGACGGCCGAGATCTCGGCGATCGGCTCGGCGGAGAGACTGCGGGCGCCGTCGATCCGGGCCACCAGCACGTCGTCCGCCGACCGCAGGGCCGTCACCACTGGACCAACGCCGTCTCGAGGGTGGAGCCCGGCCCCATCGTCATGAGCACGCCGAAATCGCCGGGCGCCACCGCGCTCTCCTGCAGCAGCCGCTGATAGGAGAAGAGAAACGAGCCGCTGGACAGGTTGCCGTGGTCGCGCAGCACGCCGGTGGTGTGACGCAGGTCGTGGCGGGTCAGGCCCAGGTTCATCCGGACCGCGTCGATGACCTTCTTGCCGCCCGAGTGCACCAGCCAGTGCTGCACGTCCCGGCGGCGCAGCCCGGCCCCCGACAGCAGCCGGTCGACGACCAGTTCCGCGTGCGCGCCCACGACGTACGGGATGTCGGGGTCGAGGAAGAAGCTGAACTTGTGCTGCGTGTCGTCCCAGTCGTAGCGCATCGCGTCGAAGGCGTCGGTGACGATGTGGCTGGCGAATGACAGCAGCTGCGGCGCGCCCGGGCCGAGCGCGGTGCCGTCGCCGTCCGGTGCCGTCACGACGACCGCGGCGGCACCGTCGGCGAACAGGCTGTTGACCACCGCCGTGCGCAGCGTCGAGTCGATGACGTAGGCAGCCGAGCACGCCTCGGTGCAGAGCATGACGGCAACCCGGCCGGGGTTGGCCCGGGCCCAGGCGGCCGTCGAGTTGAGCGCGTTGAGGCCGGCGTTGCAGCCCATGCCGGCGATGTCGACGCGGTGGCAGCCGGGGTCGAGACCCAGTTCGCGGATGAGCAGCGCGGACAGTCCTGGCGTGAGGAAGCCGGTGGAGGTCACGCAGCACAGGTAGTCGCCAGCGGTCAGCGTCACGCCGGCGTCGGTGAGCGCCGCCCGGATCGCCCGAGCGCCCATGTCGACGGCGACCCTCCGGTGCTTGCGCAGCAAGGCGCCCTGCGACTCCTCGACGGGCGTGCCGGCCGAGGTGCGCGGCACGGTGAGGTACCGTCGTTCGATCCCGCTGTTGGTGAAGATGGAGCGCACCTTCGGATCCGTGATCTTGAAGAGGTCGAGCACTTCCTGCTGGGTGTAGGAGCGGTCGGTGACGGCGGTGCCGACGCCGGTGATGCGCGGGTGGGCCGGGGCCGCGCCGGGCCAGGGCCGGGCCGCGGGATGCCGCTGCGTGTCGTCGAGGGTCGCGGTCATCGGAATGTCCACCCCCACATGCGCCGCTTGCTGCGCGGACGGATCACCACAGTCGTCATGGGCGTTCACCTTCCCGAGGCGGGTCGTGGTCGGCCGCCCGGGACGGACGGCCGGAAAGCATCGCGGGATCAGCCCTGCAGCGCCGAGCGGGAGGTCTCGGCCGCGAGGAACCGGGCCAGCCGCGCCGTGCCGTCCTCGATCTCGGCCGCCGACAGGTAGCTCGTCGACAGCCGGATGCTGTGCTCGCCGCCGCCGCCCGGATGGAAGTACGACATCGGCGTCCACAGCACGCCGAACTGCTCGGCCGAGCGGGCCAGGGCGGCGTTGTCGGCCCGGAACGCCACCGACATCGCCAGGAAGAAACCGCCAGCGGGTCGGTTCCAGGCCACGCCGAGCTCGGCCCGGCGCGCGGCCGGCAGCCGCCGCTCCAGTTGCTGCAGCATCTGCCGCATCGACTCGCCGTAGTGCTCCGTCAGGTCGGCGTTGAGGGCGCCGAGCTGGCCGTCGCCGGCCAGTAGGGCACCGGCCACGACCGCCTGGCTGAGCGAGGAGGTGTTCACCGTGACCATGCTCTTGATCTTGGCCAGCTCATCGGCGAGCAGGGCGCCGGTGTCGACCGGCTGGTCGGCGACGACGTACCCGACCCGGGCGCCGGGGAAGATCGTCTTCGCGAAGGTGCCGAGGAGCACGACCCGTCGCCCGGCGTCGAGGGACTTCAGCGTCGGCATCGGCCGGCCCGGGCTGACCAGCCGGTACGGGCTGTCCTCGAGCACCAGGATGTCGTGCCGCGCGGCCACCTCCAGCAGCGCGCGCCGCGCCGCCACGGGCATGGTGACGCCCGACGGGTTCGCGTGGTCCGGGATCACGTACAGCGCCCGTGGGCGCCGCCCGCACGCGACCTGCGCCTCGACGACGTCGGTGACGTCGGCCGGGTCCAGCCCGCCGGGCCGTTCGGGCACCGGCACCACGTCCACGTCGAGCAGCCGGGCGGCACCGGTGATGCCCATGTAGCACGGACTGGCGACCAGCAGCACGTCGGCCGGGCCCGCCATCAGCGCACGCACGGCCAGCAGCATCGCCTCCTGCGCGCCGACGGTGACCACGATGGACTCCGGCGGCACGTCGATGCCCTCGTCGAGCCGCAGCGAACGGGCGATGAGCTCACGGATGGTGCCGGCCGCCGGGCCGTACTGGTACAGCGCGCTGCGGATCTGCTCCGGCGTGCGCCCCTCGCTCTCGAGGTGCGCCATGTAGCGGCGCAGGTGCTCGAAGATCTGCTCGATGTCGAAGAAACCGTCGTACGGTCGGCCGGGCGCGAACGAGATCGCCTGCGGGTGGCGCGAGGCGACCTCGTTGAGGAAGTTCATGGTGTCCAGCAGCGGCTCGGAGAGGCTCGCGTGCAGGTCCGCGCCGCGCAGCTGAGCCGGCCGCGGCCCCGATCGGGGCGGGGCGCTCACTGCGCCGCCAGCCGGTCGCGCTCGACGGCCTCGTAGAGCGCCCTGATGTTCGCGCTACCGAAGCCGCGCGCCCCACGGCGCTGGATGAACTCGTAGAAGAGCGTGTTGCGCGGGTACGGGGACCGGGTGAACAGCTGCAGAAGGTACCCCCACTCGTCCCGGTCGGCCAGCACGTTGGCCCCGCGCAGAGCGTCGATCCGCTCGGGGATCTCGGGGAAGCGCTCGGCGAGCGCGTCGTAGTACGCGCCCGGCGTCGGCAGGAACGCCGCGCCCCGCCCCGTTGCCTCGGTGACCGCCGCGACGATGTCGTCCACGAGCAGCGCCAGGTGCTGCACGCCGGGGCCGCCGTTACGGGAAAGGAACGCGTCAAGCTGCCCGTTGCCGGTCACCGATCCGGGGGCCACGAGGGTGAAGGTCGCCTCACCCGTCTCGCTGCGCACGACGACCGAGTCCATCGAGCTGCCGCCGACCTCGACGAACTCGGAGGAGTACCGGCCGAGACCGAAGGCTGCGGTGTAGAAGTCGGCGTAGCGATCCAGCGAACCGGCCTCGACGCAGATCGCGATGTGGTCGAGCAGTTGGAAGCGGCCCGGCGCCGCGGCCGGCCCGGCGTCCGGGCTCGTCCAGTCGCGGCCGGCGGGCGGCCGCAGCGCGGTGCCGTCGCCCGCAGCCACCAGGGTGTGGCGGACCGACCCGAAGCCGGAGACCACCGGGTTGCCGTGCAGGACGCCGAGATCGGCCGCGCCGGCGGCGAGCGCGGCGGCCCGGGTCGCGCCGGCATCGGCGCACTCGAACGCGATGTCGGCGATACCGTCGCCGTGCGCGTCGACGAACTCGGCGGTCCGCGGACCCGACGTCACCACCAGTTGCAGCCGGCCCTGCCGCAGCAGCGCCGACGCCGACTCGTCGTCCTCCGACTCCGCCGCCACGGCGAAGCCGAGGGCGGTGGTGAGGTAGTCGACGACGGCCTTCTGCTCGTGTGTGTACAGCTCGACGAACGCGATGCGCTGCGCCACCATATGGCCTCCCCCGAACGGCGTTGCGGTGGAAATCTTCGGCGCGGGCCAGCCTCACAGAACCCTGCGATGGGCGCAATGCCGGTGCCTGCCCGTACAACTGGAAACGCGCCGCACTCGAACGGCCCCACCGAATCGGCAGTTGCGGGCCTGGACTCACCAGCCGGTACGGCTGGTGAGTCCAGCACCGGCAGGTCGAGGCGGGCGGCGAGGTCGAGCAGGAGCAGCCGGCGCTACAGGGCGTTCTCGGTCGGCCTCAGCTGGGTGTCCTCGGCGATCCGGTCGCAGCGGATGTCACGGCCAGCTCCCGGGTAGCCGCGACCGAGCCGACGCCGGCAAGGCGCATCGCGTCCACCAGTTCGGTAACGACGATGTCGAGCACGCGGGCCACCCCTTCTTTCCCGCCGACCGCGAGCCCGTACAGCACCGGCCGGCCGAGCAACACCGCGTCGGCTCCCAGCGCGAGGGCGGCCAGCACGTCGACACCGCGGCGTACGCCGCCGTCGAACAGCACCGGGATGGCACCATCGACCGCCGCCGCGACATCCGGAAGCACGTCGACCGAGGCGGGGGTGCCGTCGAGTTGCCGGCCGCCGTGGTTGGAAACCACGATGCCGTCCGCCCCGGCCTCGATCGCCCGGCGGGCGTCCGCGGCGGCGAGGATCCCCTTCAGGACTATCGGCAGCGGGCTGACCGCGCGCAGCCAGTCCAGCACCGACCAATCCAGGTCGGGGTCGAACGCGGCGAGCGCGTGGCCGCTCGGTGAGGCGAAGTCGTCGCGGTCCAGGTTGACCGGCTCGACGCCGGGCGGCAACCGGAACCCGTTGCGCAGATCGCGCAGACGCCGGCCGAGATGCGGAGCGTCCACTGTCAACACCAGCGCCTCGAAACCGTTCCGCACCGCCCGGTCGATCAGCCGCCGGGTGGCTGCTCTGTCCCGGAAGCAGTACAACTGAAGCCACAGCGGACCGGACGCGGCGGCGGCGATCTCCTCGAACGTGCACCCGGCGAAGGTGCTGACCACGATCGGCATCCCGCCCGCGCCGCGCGCCATCGCGACCTCGCCGTCCGGATCAACGAGCGTGTGGTACGCCAGCGGCGCCACCGCGACCGGCGCCCGCCAGGTGCGGCCGAGGATCCGGGCCTCCACCACCGGTTGACCGGCACCGGCCAGCACCCTCGGCACCAGCCGCAGCCCGTGGAAGGCAGCCAGGTTGGCTGCGAGCGTACGCTCCTCACCCGCTCCCCCGGCGACGAAATCCCAGACAGCCGGTTCCATCCGCTCTTGGGCGAGCAGCTCGTACTCCGCAAGAGTCAGCGGTGCTGGCACACGCGGTGTACGGCTCTCTGCCCGGTCATGCGAAACCACCATTGCCGACGCCTTCCCCCGCGTCCCCCGAGAACGTGCCTCGCCGGGCGTCAGACTCACACGGGCCCGCTGCGGTCGACAACCGCGCGTCCAACCGCGTACCGGTTCACCTGGACGCGTTCTCAGCCGAATTTCCGGAGGTCGCGCATCGCGGAGCACAGGATCATGGACGTCAAAGTGACCTATCGCCCGAACAGAGCGGCCAGCTCGGCATCCGAAACGGCCAGGGCGGCCCGGTCGAAGGTGCTGCCGGCGGCGACGAGTTCGGCGGCCCCGGTTCGGTCGAGCAGCTCGGCGAGCTGACGTTCCACCTGGGCCGGCGAGCCGCTGATCGCCCTCGCCGCTGTCTGCTCAAGATACTGCTGCTGGCGCAGGGTACGGGGAGCGGACCGGGCCACCTCCACCGGCTCCAGCGGCGGGAAGACGCCGGTAGTCCGGCTCTGAGCCATCGCCAGTGCCTCAGGAAGCAGCAGGTCGGCGGCCTCCGCGGCGGTGTCGGCGATCAGCACGTCGAGGCTGACCGCCACCCACGGCTCCGGTTGCTGCGGCGAGGGTTGGAAGGCGTGCCGGTATCCGGCCAGGGCCGCCAACCCGGGCTCCGGGTCGCCGCCGACTCCCAGGAGAGGGCCGCCCACGATCACCGGCAGGCCCAGCTCGGCCGCGATCGGCAGGCCACTTCCGGTGGCCAGCGCGTACAGCGGCAATGCTCCCTGTGGCTGCGGGTGCAGGGTGATCTCTGCCGTCCCGTTGAGGAACCGGCGCAGCTCGGCGAGGTCCGCGGCGAAATCGCCGTCGGTCTGCCGCAGCGCACGGCGCACGGGCGCGGTGAACCCCGGCGAGCGGCCCAGCCCCAGGTCGACCCGGCCCGCGGCGAAGGCGGACAGCGTCGCGAACTGCTCCGCCACCACGAGCGGCTGGTGGTGGGGCAGCATCACCCCGGCCGAGCCGATCCGGATGGTGGTCGTCGCACCGGCGACGGCGGCCAGCAAGACCGCCGGGGCCGCGCCCGCGATACCGGGGACGCTGTGATGTTCGGCCACCCAGAGCCGGTCGTACCCGAGCCGTTCGGCCTGGGCAGCACGCCCGACCGTGCCCCTGAGCGCCTCGGAGTCGGCCTCGCCGGTGCGGGTCCGGGACCGGTCCAGCAGTGACACGCGCAGGCCGTTGCCAATCATCACAGTTTCAGCGCCGCCGGACCCGGGCTTGTTCCCCGGTGCCACGTACCCACTTCCTCAGGGTTGGATCGAGCGCAGCATCAGTGGGAGATGGCGCTGGGAGTCCGCCACGGCGTTGGGTCCGGCGGCCAGGACGACGCCGTGGTGGGCGGCGATCAGCAGCCGGAAGTCGGCGACGGTCAGATCGGCGCGGACGGTGCCCGCCGCCTGCGCGCGTTTCAGTAGCCGGGCGATGACCCGTTCGGTTTCCCGCCGCTCGTGGTCGAGCCCGTCTCCGGTGACCACCGCGTCGACGTACGCCCTGGTGAAACCACGGTCCCGCAACTGGTACGCGCAGAGCGTACGAAGCAGTTCCCGCAGTGCTCGCGCCGGATCCGGATCACACAAGGCTTGCATCTCACATCAACGTCAGATTCTACGGTGGGGGCATGGCATCACTCTTCGACAATGTCCTTCTCGGTCGCCTCCGGCTTCCCAACCGGCTCGTGATGGCCCCGATGTCACGAGTGCGGTCCGACCGTGCAGGGCTCGCGACCGCGTCGATGGCGACGTACTACGCACAGCGGGCCAGCGCCGGCCTGATCATCACCGAGGGCATCCACCCCAACCTGGTCGGGCAGTCCAACCCGCTCACGCCAGGGCTGTACACCCCGGCGCAGGTCGACTCCTGGCGGCAGGTCACCTCCGCCGTGCACACCAACGGGGGCCGGATCTTCGCGCAGATCATGCACGCGGGTCGGATCAGCCACCCGGACACGACCGGCCACCAGCCGGTCGCGCCCTCCGCCGTCGCCGCCCGCGAGACATACGTGTTCACCCCGAGCGGACCGCAGCTTGTGCCGACGCCGCGTGCGCTGTCGACAGCCGAGGTTCCGGGTGAGGTGGAGTCCATCGCGGCGGCGGCGCGGCACGCGGTCCAGGCCGGCTTCGACGGCGTGGAGGTGCACGGCGCGAACGGGTACCTGATCGGGCAGTTCCTCTCCGGCAACGCCAACCTTCGCACCGACCGCTACGGCGGTTCCGTCTCCGGGCGTATCCGGTTCGCCGTGGAGGCGGTCGCGGCCACGATCGACGCGATCGGCGCGCACCGCGTCGGGTTGCGGTTGTCGCCCGGCGCGGGCATCGCCGACGCCATCGACACCGACATCGCCGAGGTGTACGGCGCGCTGCTCGCCGAACTCGTCCCGCTCGGACCGGCGTACGTGCACCTGGCCGGCACCGACGAGCAGGTGCTGCTCGGACTGCGCCGCGCCTGGCCCGGCACGCTCATCGTCAGCCCCTCGGCAGCGAACAGCCCGGTGGCGGCAACCCGGGACGACGCCGAGCGTTGGCTGGCCCACGGGGCGGATCTGATCTCGCTCGGCCGCGCGTACCTCGCCAACCCCGACCTGGTCGACCGGTTCCGGGCGGACCTGCCGCTGGCGGTCGCCGACCAGGCCACCTACTACACCGGCGGCGACGACGGCTACCTCACCTATCCCGCGTACGCCCACCCACGCCCGACCGCGACGACATCCGCCTGACCCGATGCCGTGCGGAGGTCGCGTCTACTGCGGACCGGCCGCCTCCGGGGCCAGGTCGACCGGCCGCACCTTGAGCATGGCGGCGATGCGCATCAGGGCGCGTCGGTCGGCGGGGTGAGCGGGTCGAGGAGCACACGGAGCGCACATGCGCGGGCGCGGCGGCGACGTCGTAGCCGGCATCGGTGAGGGCGGCGATGGTATAGCGGCGGTCCCCCGGGTAAGGAGAACGCTCGACCCGGCCTCGCTGTTCGGGCTGCCTGACGACATTGGAGAGACCGGACAGCGAGCCGTTGGCCAGGTAGGCGAGTTCGCTTATCCGCAGCCGCCGGTCGAGTGCCTCCAATATCACAGTCACTTCAAGCTCGAAGTCATAGACGGGAGAAGAGCATGACC
This sequence comes from Micromonospora sp. PRAS1, assembly GCF_059553435.1. Classification (NCBI taxonomy): domain Bacteria; kingdom Bacillati; phylum Actinomycetota; class Actinomycetes; order Micromonosporales; family Micromonosporaceae; genus Micromonospora; species Micromonospora sp. PRAS1. The sequence continues at coordinate 49,832 of NZ_JCANNB010000033.1, read as the reverse complement.
GAGCCACAGTTTTTCGCCACGCCCGGCTACGGCCCGTGGATGCTGGAGAACCGGCACTACCATCAGGCCGTCCGGATCGGCGACCGGGTCGACATCTCGGGTCAGGGCGGCTGGGACGACCAGCTGGCCTTCCCCGAGTCGATCGAGGAGGAGATCGTCCGGGCCTTCGACAACGTCGAGCGCACCCTGGCCACGGCCGGGGCCACCTGGCGGGACGTCGTGTCCGTGGACTCCTTCCACGTCTCGGACTCCCCCGATGTCCTCAGCGAGGCGCACGGCACGGTCATGATCGAGCAGTTCCGCAAGCGGATGGGTGACCGATCGCCCATCTGGACCATGATCGGTGTCGCGACGCTGGCCGCGCCGAAGATGCGCGTCGAGATCCGGGTGACCGCCGTCGTCGGCCGCACCTGACCGGTCACGAGCGACCCGCGACGACGCGGAACGGGTGTGCCGGGGCCGGCCTACCGCCGGCCCCGGCGCAGCCGTGTCGGGAACAGTTCCTCGTCCACGATCGTTCCTCAGCTCGAGCGGCGGAAGCCGCACCCGTGCGTGGGCAGCTGATGCCTCGCAGGGCTGCGGAGAGGCGAATGCGCACGAATGGCGGAAATGCCCATACGTGCGAGGATGGTGACGCGGTCGGCACGCGTCGACCGGATCGGAGTCGGGGGATGCAGCGACCGCATCAGGTGATGGTTCTCGTGCTCGACGGGGCGCTCCCGCTGGACGTCGGGATCCCGGCGGAGGTGTTCCATCCGGAGTCGGGGTTCCCCTACGAGGTCTCGGCCTGCGGGGTCACTGCCGGAACGGTGCCGTCCCACGGAGGCTTCGGCTACGCGGTCCCGCAGGGCCTGGACGCACTTGCCGCCGCAGACACGGTCGTCGTCCCAGGCTACGCTCCGGCGGGTCGGCCGATACCGGTGGAGGTACGCGAAGCGCTCCGGAGCGCCGCATCGCGCGGGGCACGCATCGCGTCGATCTGCTATGGCGCATTCGCCCTCGCGGATGCCGGCCTGCTCGACGGCCTGCGGGCGACGACGCACTGGGATGCGGCGGAGAAACTCGCAAAGCGGCATCCGCAGATCACGGTCGAGCCGAACGTGCTCTTCGTCGACGAGGGATCCATCCTCACCTCGGCGGGGGCCGCCGCCGGGCTCGACCTGTGCCTGCACATCGTTCGGCGCGACCTCGGCGTGAGCGCGGCGAACGAGATCGCACGAGGACTCGTCACCGCGCCCTACCGGACCGGGAGCCAGGCCCAGTACCTGCCGAAGACCAGTTCGGCAGCCCATGGCGAAACCCTCGCCGCGACGCGCGAATGGGCCTTGTCGCAGCTCGACCAGCAGCTCACGATCGCCGAACTCGCCGCACACGCACGGATGTCGCCCCGCACGTTCCTGCGCCGCTTCGCCGAAGAGACCGGCAGCACCCCGCTGCAGTGGATCCTCCGAGCGCGGGTCGACACCGCCCGCGAACTCCTGGAAGGCACGAGACTGTCGGTCGACCGCATCGCGGACCAGGTCGGCCTGGGAACCGGATCGAACCTCCGACTGCATTTCCGCCGACTCCTGAACGTGTCCCCCTCGCAGTACCGTGCCACCTTCTCCGGGCGGAGCTGACCACCGCGATCATCGCCCGGGTTCCGGCAGCGCTCCGCTACGAGATGCGAGGGGGAAGCGCAACAGTTTCGCCCGCCACATCGATCGCGATCTTGCCGCGCAGCGCATACGACCCCCTGTCCTCCAGGAGCCCATGAGCCTCGCCCACCCGAGCCAGCGGAAGAGTCGCGCCGACGACCGGCTTCACGAGACCGCGCTCGACAAGCGTGGTGAGCGCGTCCAGCTTTCCTCGGTTCTGCCGGGTGAAGACGAAGTGATAGGCGGCGTTCTTACCCCACGCCTCGATGAGGTTCTGCGGCTGCGCGATGTCGACGATGCTGACGACGCGTCCGGCGTCGGCGAGCGTCAGCGGGCTTCGGGTGAGCGTGTCGCCACCGATCGTGTCAAAGACGACATCAACCCCCTTGCCTTGCGTCAGCTCGGCCACAGCATCGACGTAGTCCGACGTAGCAGAGTCGATCGCCGCATCCGCTCCCAGAGAGCGCACGAACTCATGGTTGCCGGCCCTCGCAGTGGTGATCACGCGTGCGCCGATCGCCTTCGCGACCTGAATCGCGATCGTGCCGACACCACCCGTGCCCCCATGAATGAGGATCGTCTCCCCCACAGTGACCTGAGCTCGCGTCACGAGCGCCTCCCAGACCGTACCGCCGACCAGAGTCAGGCTCGCTGCCTCCAGATGACTGACGTTCTCCGGCTTACGGCCGACGAGGTCGACATCGGCGACATGCTGCTCGGCGTAGGAGCCAGGACCGCCGAAGATCCGCGGCGTGTAGTACACCGCATCGCCGGCACGGAACTCAGTCACGTGAGACCCGACCTCCTCGACGACGCCGGAGATGTCGTGCCCGATGATCGCCGGAAGCGGCACATGATCCACGTAGTCTCCGCGACGGATCTGAAAGTCGAGCGGGTTGACGGCGGTCGCATGGACACGCACCCGCACCTGGCGGGGCTCGACTCGCGGCACGGGGACGTCGCGCAACTCGAAAGCATCGACCCCGCCGAAACGGGCGAGCACGACGGCCTTCATCAGATCAGTCATATGGATATTCCTCATTGCGATTAGGAGTGCTCGACGCACCGGAACGGTCGGCTCTTTCTCAGTATCGCGCGCACGATCCGCACACTCCAGTGGCGACAATGCCAATATCCGCAAGGATAGTGACACGCCCGTCGCGATGCGCACGCATGCTCCTTCCCGGACGCCCGGGCGACGAGAAGGAACTCATCGCCATCATCGACGAACTTGGCGACCTGGTCACCACACCACGAGACGTCGACCCTGAACACAAACTGGAGACCTACCGCAACCTCGAGCTGAGCCTGACCTGCAACCCGGAAGCACAAACGGTGCGGGCAAGTGTTGCCCTTGCCACGCACCGTTGGGCCTCGGTTTGTGTCCGAGAATCGACATGAATCAATTATCAGCCCAGATTGGGCCTGATCGGCGTCATCCCGCTCGCCCTGCGATGCCTTTTCAGTGTTTCTGCCCGTTTGATCCGAACGCCGCCGACGGCACCTGCCACCAATCCGCCTCCACCGGCGATAGCGCTGCTGGCTGCGATGAGGAGCGGAACGCGCGGCAAGACCATTGCCGATACCTCCATGGGGGCCGGTAGGACGACGCTTATGGCGTGGCCCCGTGCTCAGGTATCCGGATCTGCCGCTTCAGGTTTGTTCATCGCCGGTTGTTATGCACAGTGATGCATCAGCCGTCGACCAGGCCGTTTACGAGCGCATCGCGGGGCCCGAAGTTGCGCAAGACCCACGGCCGGTGGATGGACCGGCACGCCGCCGCCCGCCGGGGCTCACCATGCTGGTCTGCGCGGTTCATGCGGCTTCCTTCTGCAGTGCGGGGCCGAGGAGCAGTCCCCCGTCGATGACATACTCGGCGCCGGTGATGAAGGTCGCGTGCGGCGATGCGAGAAACAACAGCAGCGCAGTGATGTCGGCGGGCTGTCCGAGTCGCGGGACGGCGAAGGGCTCGGGCGAGTAGAAGTCGGCGATCGGGGTGTCGCTGCCGGCTGCCGGCTCGGTAATGAACGGGGTGGCGACAACGCCGGGGTGGATTGCATTGACGCGGATGTTGTCGCGGCCCAACTCAAGGGCAGCAGTCTGAGTGAGCCCTCGAACCGCCCACTTGCTGGCGACATAGGGCGCGTAGAAGGCAGTACCGCCGATGCCCATGGTGGAGCCGATGTTGATGATCGTTCCTCCTCCCGCGCGCCGCAGTGCCGGTGCGGCTGCCTTGATACCGAGGAAAGTGCCGGTGAGATTGATGTCGAGGATGCGAGCCCACGTGGCCTGGTTGGTGGACTCGATGAGGGCCGGCGGGTTCTGCACCCCGGCGTTGTTGACCAGGATCGTGAGCGCGCCGAAGGCCTTCTCGGTCTCCACGACGGCGGCGACCCACGACTCCTCCTGGGAGACGTCGAGGCGGACGAAACGCGCCCGATCTCCCAACTCGGCGGCGAGGCCAGCCCCACGCTCGGCGTTTGTGGCGCCGATGACGACGTTGGCGCCTTCGGCATGGAAGGCGCGAACGTGGCTGGCCCCCTGCCCACCAGTGCCACCGGTGACGAGAACGGTCTGATCGGCGAAGCGGGACATCGGATCCTCCGAGTACGTACCAGGGACGACACCCGAGAGCGGGTGGCGAGTCGAGCGACTCACCTTGCCGAGGCTACGTCCCCTCGGATGGTGAGTCAACCCACTCGCCTCGCTATGATGGACGCATGACCCCAGTGCCGTCGGCCTATCACCAGCGCGTGGCGGAGGAGAAGCGCGCGCTCATCGTGCAGGCCGCTACCGAGCTCTTCCTCGAATTGGGCTACGACCGGACGTCACTGGCGCGTGTTGCCGACAGTGCCGGCGTGTCAAAAGCAACGCTGTTCAAGCAGTTTCCGACAAAGGCAGCATTGTTCGATGCCATCGTCATCGACTCGTGGGCCGAGCACGACGTCGCCGACGTGCCGCCCGCCGGCGACCTGACGGCCGGCCTGACGGTTCTCGGACGGCGCTACGCGACACTGCTGCGCCAGCCGAAGATGACCGACCTGTTTCGCATCGTCATCGCCGAACTGCCACGCTTTCCCGAACTGGCCAAGGCACACTTCACACAGGGCAAACTGCCGTACTTCGAGATCGTCCGGATCTACCTCCTGGCCGAGCACGACGCGGGAGCCGCAGACATCGCCGACCCGGAGATGGCCGCCACGCAGTTCCTCGGAATGATCTCCAACTACCTGTTCTGGCCGAACCTCTTGCTCCCGGGCTGGACGGTGCCCCCTGACCGCACCACCGCGGTGGTGGAAGAAGCCGTCCGAACCATGGTTGCCCGGTACGGCACCGATGCTCCTCACCGGGCCCGCGAGGTCATTACCGCATCTGCTGCAGAAAACGCGCAGGGTCGCTGAGAAGTCGCGGCGTCGGCGAACTTGATGGCGTGTGGTCCGGCGGAGTCCACCGCCGTGTCGCATGACCTCCAGCCATCGCGCTTGCCGGTGTCGAGCAACTGACGCGCAAGCCGGCCGGGTGGGACGATCTCGTCGATCCAGTGGAGAAGGTCGTCGGAGAGCGCGACGTCGACGCCTTCGAGCGGGCCGGCGAGCTGCTCCAGCGTGCGCGCGCCGAGCAGCGCCGACGCGGTGCGGTCAGGTGGCGTCCCGCAGCGAGTCGAAGGCGGCAGTCAGCAGGTCGCGGAGGGGGACCGTACCCTTCCGTCGGGTCCACGTCTCCCCGGCGACGTCCAGGCAGGCGACCGCGCCGGCGATGACGGCGGTGGCCCGCAGGGTGGTCAGGTCGTCGTCGGGATCGCCGCCGAGCCGCCGCGCGACCTCGGGAATCAGGTCGGTCTGCCACTGTAGGTGCTTCTCGACGCTGCGGGCGCGCAGCGACGGCGTGCCGTACATCATCTCCGAGACCTTGAGCAACCGTTCCCGGTCGACGCCGGGGTCCTCGGCGAGGGCCACCATCGTGTTCAGCAGCGCGGTCCAGAGGGGTTCGTCGTCGGGCCGCGCGGCCAGCACGGTTCGGGCCCGGCGCCCTTCATCGGCCAACCGGCCCAGGACGATGTCCTCCTTGGTGCCGAAGTAGCGCAGGACCGAGCGACGGGAGACACCCGAGGCGGCGGCGATGTCGTCGAAGGTGGTCGCCTCGAATCCCTTGGCCAGGAACAGCTCCATCGCGACCTCGGTGATCTCCGCGATCGCCGTACGCCGGGTGCGGCTCCACAGACCCTCACTGCTCATGCTCTCGCCTCCTCTGCACGAGTCTAGCCACCATGACCCCAGATGCCTATTTGACACTCGGTGTCAGAAGGTCATACGGTGTCACTACACCACGACTGCTTGGGGAAGGCCCTTCATGAACGCCATCGACTACCGCAGCCAGACCGTCCTCGTCACTGGTGCCAGCGCCGGCATCGGCGCCGAATTCGCCCGCCAACTCGCCGCCCGGGGCGCGAACGTGGTGCTCGTCGCCCGCCGCCAGGAACGGCTCACCGCCCTCGCCACCGAACTCGCCACCCGATACCGGATCGAGGCCACCGCCCTCGCCCTGGACCTCACCACGCCCGACATCGGTGGCGTCCTCGACCGGGAACTGCACCGTCGGGGCATCGAAATCACCAGCATCGTGAACAACGCCGGCTTCGGCACCCACGGCCTGTTCCACACCGAGGATCCGGACCGCCTTGCCGCCGAGATCGCCCTCAACGTCACAAGCGTCGTGCAGATCAGCCGCACCTTCATCGAACGACTCCGCCGCCGCGGGGACGGCTTCCTGGTCAACGTGGCCAGCGTGGCTGCCTACCAGCCCGACCCCACCATGGCCGTGTACGGCGCCACCAAGGCGTTCGTCCTCAGCTTCACCGAGGCCCTGTGGTACGAGTCGCGCAACACCGGACTACGCGTAATGACCCTGCTGCCCGGGGCCACTGAGACCGAGTTCTTCGACGTCGCCGGCGAGGCTGCCGACGGCGGCACTCGACGGATGCCCGCCACCAAGGTGGTGAGCACCGCCCTGGCCGCCCTCGACCGTCGCAACCCGCCGCCCAGCGTCGTGGCCGGCTGGGGCAACCGGATCGCCACCGAGGTCTTCGGTCGACTGCTCAGCCGCCGCCAGGCCACCGTGCTCGCGGGACTCCTGATGCGCAACTCCGTACCGGCCGCCTGAGCCCTCTCACGATGGTGCCACCCGCCGAGGACCCAACCGGATGGGGCCATGCTCCCTGCAGTCCCCCGCTCGACCGGACACCCCTGAATCCAGACTGGCCTTTACCGCGGCTGATCCGGTGGCCAATGGCGGCTGCCGCCTCGGGGCTGGGGGTGCCTGACCCTCACAGGGTGCGGCCGGTCCTCGTTTGACCTCTAATGGCCTTCGGGCTGGTGAACAGGCGCGGGGATGCGTCGGAGGCCGTGCGGTGCGTACAGTTCCGGGTCGGACTTGGGGTGGGCCGGATAGATCCGGCGCAGGGAACGGAACGAGACAGCGACGGCATGGCAGCGGACAACATAGCGGAAACCGGGCAATACCGCATTGACCCGGCCCGGCTGGAGACCTGTCTCAGCGTCTTTGAGGCGTTGGAGGACCTGCCTCCCGATCACCCCGACGTGGTACGGGTACAGCGGGCCACCGCGAGGCTCTACAAAATGATCAAGCAGCGGCGACGCGAGGAACGGCGGGATGCCATCGCGGCGGCCGACCGCGCGGTGACGGCGGCCACCGCCACCGGCGCCCCGGACCGCATCGACGATGAGACCCAGGGCAACCCGCTCGTCTCCCCCACCGTGGGTGCCACGGCCGGCGTCCTGCACAAGCCGCGCGGCTGCTACATCTGCAAGCAGCGCTACCGCGATGTGGACGCCTTCTACCATCAACTCTGCCCGCCCTGCGCCGCACTGAACCGGGAGCGCCGGAACGCCCGCACCGACCTGACCGGCCGGCGCGCGCTGCTCACCGGCGGCCGGGCGAAGATCGGCATGTACATCGCGCTGCGGCTACTGCGCGACGGCGCGCACACCACGGTGACCACACGGTTTCCCCACGACGCGGTCCGCCGATTCGCCGCTATGTCCGACAGCGGGGAGTGGCTCCACCGCCTGCGGATCGTCGGGATCGACCTGCGTGACCCCGCCCAGGTAATCGCCCTCGCTGACTCGGTCAGCAGCCAGGGACCACTCGACATTTTGATCAACAACGCGGCGCAGACCGTCCGCCGCACGCCTGCGGCGTACGCGCAACTCGTCGCCGCAGAGGCGGCGGCCCTGCCGGACGGCCCGCTGCCAGAGATGATCACGTTCGCCAAACCGGCCGGCCGAGGCGACCCGGCAAGCAGCCTGATCGCCCCACTGAACTCGCCCACCATCACCCCGCACACGCTCACCGCGTTGGCGCTGACCAGCGGCTCCGCCTCGCCGGAACGGATCGCGACAGCCAGCGCCATCGACGCCGGCGGTCTGGTGCCGGACCTCGACCCAGTCAACAGCTGGGTGCAGCGGGTGCACGAGGTGGACCCGGTCGAACTGCTCGAAGTGCAGCTTTGCAACGTGACCGCGCCGTTCGTGCTGGTCAGCCGACTGCGACCGGCGATGGCCGCAGCGACCGCCCGCCGCAAGTACGTGGTGAACGTGTCGGCGATGGAGGGCCAGTTCGCCCGCGGCTACAAGGGGCCAGGGCACCCACACACCAACATGGCCAAGGCCGCGCTAAACATGCTGACCCGGACCAGCGCCCAGGAGATGCTGGCCGACGGAATCCTCATGACCAGCGTCGACACCGGCTGGATCACCGACGAGCGGCCTCACCCGACGAAGATGCGGCTGGCGGACGCCGGCTTCCACGCCCCGCTGGACCTGGTCGACGGCGCGGCCCGGGTCTACGACCCGATCGTCCGCGGCGAACAGGGCGAAGACCTGCACGGCTGCTTCCTCAAGGACTACACACCCTGCGCCTGGTGATCGGTGCTGCCCTGCCGAAGCATCTGGGGCCAAAGCGCGGCCGACCCCCGTCGGGTTCGAGTTCGTCCGCCCGCCGTCGACCCCGAGGTCTACCGCCTGCGTCACGCCGTGGAACCGAGTTCTTCGAGGAGTTGTTCGACGCGTGCTCGGATCTGGTCGCGAATCACACGGACGGCTTCGATGCCCTGTCCGGCCGGATCGTCGAGTTGCCAGTCGAGGTACCGCTTTCCGGGGAAGGAGGGGCAGACGTCGCCGCAGCCCATCGTGATCAGGACGTCGGAGGATTCGGCGGTGGCGTAGTCGAGTTGGCGTGGCTGGTTGGCGGTGATGTCGATGCCGACCTCCCGCATGGCTGTAACAGCTGCGGGATTGATCTGGTTGGCGGGCTGGCTGCCGGCGGAGCGGACCTCGACGGTGTCGCCTGCCAGGTGGCGTAGCCACCCGGCGGCCATCTGGGAGCGTCCGGCGTTGTGTACGCAGACGAACAGGACACTGGGCTTGGTCATGTTCCTTCCTTTCTGGTGCCAGGAGACGCGGACATGCTCGCGGCCGCGGTCGGGGTGGGTGGTGGGATGACCGGTGGTCGGGCGACGGGATACAGGGCGACGGTCAGGGCGGTCCCGGCGATCAGCCCGGCGAGTTGGGCGGCGAGGAAGCCGGGGACCGACGCGGGGTTGATGCCGGCAAACGTGTCAGTGAAGACGCGGCCAACCGTGACGGCGGGGTTGGCGAAGGATGTCGATGAGGTGAACCAGACCGCGGCACCGATGTACGCGCCGACGGCTGCGGGTACGAGAGCCGGTCGGCCGGTCCTGGTCAAGGCGAAGACGAGAAGGATCAGGCCACTCGTGGCGACGGTCTCGCCGAGCCACAGATGCGACCCAGCGCGGGTGTTGGTGGAGATGTCGACGGCGGGCAGCGCGAACATCAGGTTGGCCAGGACCGACCCCGTGATCGCACCGAGGGTCTGGGCGGTCACATACCCTGCCAGGTTGCCAGCACTCAGGCCGACTGTCATGCCTCGACCGAGGAACCAGTCCGCGAGGGAGACGACGGGGTTGAGGTGGGCGCCGGAGACCGGGCCGAAGATCAGGACAAGAGCACCGAGCACGAAGGCGGTGGCGATGGAGTTCGCGAGCAGGTGTAGGCCGTTGTCCTCGGGCGAGAGGCTGGTTGCCATTACACCGGAACCGACAACGGCAGTGACCAGGAGTGCAGTGCCGACGAACTCCGCGAGGATTCGCCGCCAGGGGCAATCAGGGCCCAATTCAGCCATCCCGGGCTCCGTGCGGCAGGGCGGGTGCGAGGCGGTCGATGCGGCTGGCCAGTTCGAGATAGGACGCCTCGAAGGCGGAATCGCTGTCGGCGCGCGCCGGGTCTGGCACTGACCAGTGCAGGTGGGGTGCCAGGGTGTCGGTGAGTTGTTCGTAGGCACTGTCGCAGACTGCGACAATAAGGTCACCTTGGGTGCATATGTCGGTGATGTTCGCCGTCTCGGTCGGGTTGATGGTCAGGCCGTGGCGGCGTACGACCCGAAGCGCTCGGGGATGCACCCTGGGTGCCGGGTCGGTGCCGGCGGAGGTGGCGGGGATGCGCTCTGGTCGGGCCCAGATAGCGGCCGCGATCTGCGATCGAGCCGAGTTGCGGGTGCAAACGAAGACGACGCGCGCGATGTCCGGCAGCGGCGGCGGGGCCAGGCCGATCAGAGCATCGGGGTTGAGCCGGACGTAGGTCCGACGCCGGTCCCCTTCGGATCGGCCGCGGGTGACGAGTCCGGCGTCCCGCAGCACGTTGAGGTGGTGGGCGACCAGGTTGGTGGGCAGATCGAGGGCGCGGGCAAGCTCGCCGGGTGAGGCATCACCCAGGGCCAAGGCGTCCGCGATCGCCAACCGGGCCGGGTCCCCCAACGCGGCATGGACACGGGCCCGCCGAAGCAAGGATGCTCGCTCAAACTTCATTGACTCAATGCTGGTTGAGTAGGCATCGTCCGGTCAAGAGTGGCGGGGATGGTGACGGCTGACGGGCACCCCCTTGCGGGACTCCTGCTTCGACATGGACCTAGGTTGACAGTTGTCGAATCAGCGTGCAACCCTCTGATTCGAGACTTTTCGATACAACAGTTGGCGCGGCGCGAGTCGCGTGACCCGAGGTGACCTGGAGCTGAACACCTCAGGCATGCCGCCACTCGGAAGGCGATACAGGCGGTAATAGGGTCATAGCAGGCAGACTTGATTCGAAGATCTTGAAGGCAAGGAGTTGTGGTGAGTAACCAGCTGGACAACCTTCCGGTGGTAGTGATCGGCGCAGGTCCGGTCGGCCTTGCCGCCGCCGCGTATCTGCACGAGCGTGGACGGGCGTTCGTCGTTGTCGAAGCCGGCACGGGGCCGGGTGCCGCGGTGGCGCAGTGGGGGCATGTGCGCCTGTTCTCACCATGGCGGTACAACATCGACCAGGCCGCCGCCCGGCTGCTGCACGCGGCGGGCTGGAGCGAGCCGGATCTTGATGTGCTGCCCACCGGCGGTGAACTCGTCAACGACTATCTCGCGCCGCTGGCGGCGCTGCCCGACCTGGCGCCGCACATTCGCTACGACGCTCGGGTCGTGGCGATCGGGCGGGCCGACGTCGACCGGGTCATCACCGCCGGCCGTGAGGCCCAGCCGTTCGTGGTGCGGTTGCACACCGGCGAGGAGTTGGCGGCAGCGGCCATCATCGACGCGTCCGGGACCTGGGCAACTCCGAACGTGCTCGGCGCCAACGGGCTGCCGGCACACGGGGAAGACCGGGCGAGTTCGGTGATCAGCTCGGCCCTGCCGGATGTCCTCGGCGCTGACCGCGCGGCCTACGCGGGACGACACACCATCGTCGTCGGTGCCGGGCACTCGGCGGCCAACACGCTGCTGGCCCTTGCCGAGTTGGCCGATCAGGTTCCCGGAACGCGGATCACCTGGGCCACCCGCGGTGGCTCCATCGACCGGGCGGTCCGCGGCGGCGACGCGGACGGCCTGCCCGGCCGTGGTGCGCTCGGTGCCGGTGTCAAGCTGCTCGTCGACACCGGCCGCGTCGAGCTTGTCACGAGGTTCGCCGTACGGCAGGTCGCCGTGACCGACGGCCACGTGCAGTTGCACGCCGCCGACGGCCGCAACCTCTCCGGCGACCGGGTCGTCTCCGCGACCGGCTTCCGGCCCGATCACCGTGTCGCCGACGAGCTGCGCCTCGATCTCGACCCGGCTCTTGGTTGCACTCGGACCCTCGCTCCCCTCATCGATCCCAACCAGCACTCCTGCGGTTCGGTCCGGCCACACGGCGCCGATGAACTCGCCCATCCCGAAGCCGGATACTTCATCGTCGGCATGAAGTCCTACGGGCGGGCACCGACCTTCCTCATGGCCACCGGCTACGAACAGGTCCGATCGGTCACTGCCGCGCTGGTCGGGGACTGGGCAGCCGCGCGCGACGTCCAGTTGCAGTTGCCCGAAACCGGGGTCTGTTCGGCCACGGCGGGATATCAGGCCATGCTGGATGACGCGGCCGGCCGCGACGCCACCATCTCAGGACAATCGCGCCCGGAGTTGACCCTGGTCAACGCCGCGCCGGCGGGTGGCGGCTGCTGCGGGTGAGCACCACCGGCGCGAAGGTCCCCGCCGGCACGACAACTGGCGGGGACTCCCGGCGGTCGGGCACGGCCATGATCGCCGGGCTCGCCGTCACGCAGACCGTTGGCTACGGCACTCTCTACTACGCGTTCGCCGTACTTCACCCGACGATGGCGGCGGACCTCGGCGCCAGCACGAGCATCGCGACCGGCGCGCTGACCGCAAACGTGCTCACCGGCGCGGTCCTGGCTCTCCCGGTCGGTTGGTGGCTGGACCGGCGCGGCGGCCGTGCGTTGATGACCACGGGTTCTGCCGCCGGGGCGCTTCTCCTGGTCGCCTGGGCACAGGTGGACAGCGTCGCCGGCCTGTACGCGGTCCAGGTCGGCATCGGGGCGGCCACCGCCGCCAGCCTCTACGAGGCGGCGTTCGCGGTCACCATCGCCTGGCTCAGCCCGGCGCGCCGGGCGGGTGCTCTGCTGGCCATCACCGTCGTCGCGGGTTTCGCCAGCACGATCTTCCTTCCGCTGACCGGCTGGCTCGTCGACCGGCACGGGTGGCGGAGTGCACTGCTCATCCTGGCCGTTGTGCAGGCTCTGACCATTCCGGCCCATGCGCTGCTCGTACGCAGGCCCGCGACCTGGTCCCGCTCAGCAGGGGAGGACGTTGGCGGGCGGCCCCACTCATCCGCCGTGCGATTCCGGTTCATTCTCACCGACCGTGGCTTCTGGCTTCTGGCCGTCGGGTTCACTCTGCACACCGCCGCGGTCAGTGCATTCACGGTGCACATCGTTGCCGCCCTGGTCGCCTGGGGACATCGACCGACGCTCGCCGCTACGATCGCCGGGCTTCTCGGCGTGCTGTCGGTGGCCGGTCGACTTGTCACCGTCGGCCTGCAGCGGCGCTACCGCACCACCGCCATCACCGCTGGCATATTCGGTGTGCAGGCCGCAGCCGCAGCGCTGCTACCCGTTGTCGGCACCGCCACGGCCGGAGCCGTCGGCGGCGTGATCGGCTTCGGCCTGGGGTTCGGGGTCGCCACCATCGCCAGGCCCATTCTCATTGCCGAGCGCTACGACACGGCCCGCTACGCCACCATGGCGGGGCTACTCGTGGCACCGGCGACATTGGCCAAGGCGAGTGGGCCCCTGGCAGCCGCGACGATCCAGTCCTCCGCCGGTAGCTACCCGCCGGTTCTCGCGGCAATCGCCGTCTGCTGCGCGTTCGCCGCGATCACCATCGCTCTCGCCGGCACCTCGCACGTCACGCGGCCGGCACGTTAGCCGCGCGGGCCAGGGCGCCGGTCAGGTCGTCGCCGCTGGGCGCTCGCCCGATCGTTTCGCGGTTGCGGGGCGGCGCCGTGATGTCGGGTGCGCGACTGCCGCCGTTTCGGTGGGCGATCCGGTGGCAGGTAGCAAGGCTTGAATCCGCTTCCAGTGGCCGGAAATGTCAGATCAAAAGCGGTGACAACGGGCTTTGCGTGCCGCTGCGGAATGAGGGCCACGACCGATGGCCGGGATCTGTCTCCGGGACCCTCTTGCCGGCACCTAGGGACGTCGATAACATCGCACCAGCTCGTTAACATAAGTAATTCTTGATAACGAACACACTTGTCAGTGCGTCGCATGGCAAAGGTGCACGGGGAGGCGGCCATGCTCTTCGACCAGGCACTTCTCGAACCAGAGCTGGAGTACCTCGTACGCCGCCAGTTGCTGTCCCGTCGCGAGCCCGACCAGTTACTCATGCTCGTAGGGGAAGGGTTCGAGTTCGCGGCAGCGGTTTCCCTCGCAGAATCCGTCCACATACACGTCAAACTCGACGACTTGTCCGACCTGCCGCACGACGAGTTACGGGCTCGCGGCCATCTGGAGCGGTGGAAGGCACCCGGTTACGTCAAGTACCGGCTACCGGGGAACCTGAATGTCGTCTTTTCATCGTTTCCCATCGCCCAGGACGACCTGATCAAGGGGGCTGTCACGCTCCCCCGACCGTTCGTCGATCACTTCGGCGTCGATATGCGCCACGAGAACGACCTGACCCGACGCCGATTCGATGATCTCCCGTCGATCGCCTCGGCCGCCCGGTGGCGCGGGGTGCGGCAGGGCGGCCCGGGCCGCCCGGTCTACGGTGCCCACACTCAGGTCGCCGAGAAGTACTGGGTCTACGGACCGGGAGGCGCTGACGACTGGCGACGGCCGACGGAGTTCGCCTACGGCCAGCTATTGATCGACGAGGACTATCTCGGATGCGACCACCGTCCCATCGACCCGGCACACCCGATGGCCACCATGGCGCTGCCGTGGGAGGAAAGCCGCCGCGCGAGCCTCGGCGACGACGCGAAGGGCATTGTCGTCTATGTCAAGTCTGACGACGAGGCACGGGCGACGCGGGCCGTCTTCGAGGCGCTCGACGAGCCGCCCGGCGACCGGTTGCGCGTACGCATGCTGTCCAACGACCGCCCGGAGGAGTTCCCCGACGTGGTTGTCGCCCTGTGGCGACTCAAGGAGTCCTGTCCGCTGCCGCTGACGGTGGTGGACGGCTATCCGGTCGTCACGCAGCGGCCGCCCACCCCTGCGGAGGCCGTTCGCATCACCAGCGAGGAGACCACTGCACCCGCGCCGGGTGTCTTCGGCTAGCTGGCCACGATCCGAGCGCGGTCCGGCGACACGGAGCAGCACCCTTCGACCTGGCGGGTTTGGCCGACAGCGCGTCGCCGCGCGGGCGGCGACAACCCCATCTTGCCGTTTGCCAGCAACGCTGATCGCTGCCCGAGGCGGGTGGCATCACCATGACAGGGGGATCTCTGCAGTGAGAATATCGCGTACCAGAAGCGTCCGGCTGTGGTCAGTCGTGACCGTGATCGTCCTCGCCGTCGCCGGTTGTGGCGGTGGTGGAGACGACAGACCCGGCACGGACGCCAACGGCTGGCCAAGCAAGATCGTCTTCGCGGCGACGCCCAGCGGCGAGGCGCGCACGTTCGACGACGACTACGGTCCCTTCGTCCGGGCCTTGTCACGCGATGTCGGCATCAAGATCGAGACGTTCCAGGCCGCTGACTACGCCGGCGTCATCGAGGGCATGATCGCCGGGACCGTCGACATCGCGCAGCTCGGCGCGTTCTCCTACGCGCTCGCCGTGCAGAACGGCGCGAAGATTGAGCCGTCGGGCGTACGGATCCACGCGAAGGGCGACCAGGCCGGCTATGTCATCTACGGCATGGTGCCGTCGTCGAGTGCCATCACCGGCTTCGCCGATTTCCGGGGCAAAACCGTATGTTTCCCCGACCCGGCCTCCACCACCACGCTGGTTCCGCTCTTCGAGTTCCACAAGGCGGGCATGACCGTCGACGAGGATTTCACCCGGTTGACGGTGCCCGCCGGCGCCACCATTCCGCGCACCGTCAAGCGCGGCGACTGCGAGGTCGGACTCGCCTCCGAGGCCCAGTTGGAATCGGCCATCCGGCAGAACGATGTCGGGAAGAACGATCTCAAGGTCGTCTGGGAGGTACGCGCTCCCGGGTCGCCGCTGGCGACCCGCACCGACCTGCCGCAGGACCTACGCGACAAGATCAAGGAGGCGACCAGTCGGATCAACGCCGAGTACCTCGAGCGGGAGGGCTTCTGCTCCGGTGACGCCTGCCTGATCAGCGCCAGCGGTGACTACGGCTTCATCCCGGTCGACGATGGTTACTACCAGGTGGTCTGGGATGCCTGCGAGGCCACCCGGATCGAGGCGTGCGGACCGATCGGAAGCTAGGCCAGACGGTGCGCGCCCCCACCAACAGCCCCGAGCGGCCAGACGCCGCGGCGCCCGACTCCCCAGGGTCACCGGCGGCAGGCACGCCACGCGATCTGCGTCCGCCGTGGACCCGAAACCGCCTCGTCGGCCTGGTGGCCGCCGTCGGGGCGCTCCTCGCGATCGTGATCAGCATCCGGCAGGTCGGCGTCGACCCGCAGCGGCTCGTCGACGGCTGGGCGGACATGGGCAACCTGCTCAGCCGGATGCTGCCGGTCGAGATGCCAGAGCCGTCCCGGGTCGCCGGTCCCATCCTCGACACCCTGATGATGGCCGTCGCCGGCACGGCACTCGCCCTGCTGCTGTCGGTGCCGCTGGCGTTTCTGGCCGCCGCCAACACCGCACCCTCGCCGGCGGTGCGGGCGGTCGCCCGGGCGATCATCCTCGGTGCCCGGTCGATACCCGACCTGGTGTACGCGCTGATCTTCGTGCGGGTACTCGGCGTCGGCGTGCTGCCGGGTGTGATCGCCGTTGCCATCTACTCCACCGGAATGATGGGCAAGCTGTTCGCCGACGCGATCGAAGAGGTCGACGACGGCGTGCACCAGGCCGTCGCGACCGTCGGCGCCAGCCGGTTGCAGGCCCTCATGACCGGAGTGGTGCCACAGGTCATGCCGTCGTTCGTCGCCACGACCCTGTACCGGCTGGACATGAACGTCGCTGCCTCCGCGGTGCTCGGCTTCGTCGGTGCCGGCGGCATCGGCTTCGAGCTGTACAACACGCTGCGCACTCTGCAATACCAACGCGGCCTGGGCCTGGCCCTGATCATCATCGCGCTGGTCGTCATCGTCGAACGCATATCCGCGGCGATCCGGGCGAGCATTCTCTCCCACGAACAGGCGACCCGCGGACGCCGACGGCCCCGCCTGTCCCGGCGCACCCGACCGGTCCCCGAATCGGCCCGCCGGCTCAGCCCACCGTGGACGCGCACCCGCCTCGCGCGACAGTTCGCGGTCATGTCCGCCGCCGCGTTGGCCGTCGCCAGTTTCGTGGGACTCGACATCAGCCCGATGGCGCTGGTGCGGGCGATCCCGGAACTGATCGGCAGTGTCGGAACCTTCCTGCCCCCGGACTTCCACTCGGTCCGCGACCACCTCGCCCCGGCCATCGTCGAAACGTTGACGATCGCCGTGTGCGCCACCGCGCTGGCCACCGCGCTGAGCCTGCCCATAGCGTTTCTCGCCGCGCGTCCGGTCGCTCCGCACCCAGTCGTCTACCACCTCGCCCGGCTGGTCATTGTGCTGTCCCGGGGCCTGCCCCCGCTCGTGCTCGCCCTGATCTTCGTCTCCGCGTTCGGCCTCGGACCGTTCGCCGGGGTGATCGCCCTCGGTCTCGGGTCGATCGGATTGACTGCGAAGCTGATGGCGGACGCGATCGAGCACCTCGACCCGGGCCCTCGGCAGGCACTGCGATCGGTCGGCGCGACTCGGGTGCAACAGGCCACCACTGGTGTCGTACCGCAGGTCGCGCCATCTTTCGTGGCCACGACGCTGTTCACACTCGACAGCACCATCCGCTCGTCGACCATCGTCGGCATCGTCGGCGCCGGTGGGATCGGCTTCATCACGTACCAGTCGGTGCACACGCTGCAGTTCCCGACCACGGCCGCGGTGCTGATCGTCATCTTCGTCACGGTCTTCGCCGTCGAACGCTTCTCCGACATGATCAGGAAGAGGATCCTGTGACCCGGTCCGAATCTCCCGACGGCCAGCCGGCACCGGTCGTGCGCGTCGCGCACCTGAGCAAGCGGTTCGGCGAGCACAGCGCGCTCGACGATGTCTCCTTCGAGCTACCGCGGGGGCAGTTCCTGGCGGTGATCGGTTTGTCCGGGTCCGGCAAGTCGACCCTGCTGCGGTTGCTCAACGGCCTGCACGCCCCCAGCACCGGCGACATCGACGTCCTCGGCGTCGATGTCGTGCATGCCCGCGCCCGGGCCATCCGTCAGCTGCGTTGCCAGGTCGGATTCATCTTCCAGCAGTTCAACCTGGTCGGCCGGCTCAGCTGCATGGAGAATGTGCTCTCCGGAGCGCTCGGCCGGCTACGAGGCCCACGGCTGGGCGTGGTCAGCTACTCCAAGGCGCTGCGACGATGCGCACTCGACCATCTCGACCGGGTCGGGTTGGGACACAAGGCGTTCCAGCGCGCGGACACCCTCTCCGGCGGGGAACAGCAGCGCGTCGCGATCGCACGGAGCCTGATGCAACAGCCCCAACTGCTGCTCGCCGACGAGCCGGTGGCCTCCCTCGACCCGGAGTCGTCCGGGCAGGTGATGGAGGTGCTGCGACGCATCTGTGTCGAGGAGCATCTCACCGTCATCTGCAGCCTTCACCAGGTCGACATGGCGTTGGGTTGGGCCCACCGCGTCATCGGACTACGCGCGGGCCGCACGGTTCTCGACCGGCCGACCGGCGAGCTGACCAGGCATCAACTGATGCAGGTCTACCGACGTGACGGTGACCAGGCAGGGCCTGAGCGCCCGGAACAGCCCGAGGATCCGGCGTCACTGGCCGCTGTGTCCACCGCACCGCCACTCGCCCAGTAACACCCCACCGCCCGATTGCTGCGACGTCGGGCCATCGCCGCCTGCGGCTGACACCGCCGCAGCAACGACCCTGCCTTTGTCGAAGGAGTACCGCGTGAGGAGAGTCCGCAAGGTCACGACGTCCCTGGTGGCCACGCTGCTGCTGATCACCACCGGGTGCGGCGGTGGCGACGATCCGGGCCAGAGTCAGACCGGCTGGCCAGACAAGATCGTCTTCGCCGCGGTGCCCGCCGGCGAGGCGAGCACCTTCCAGGATCACTACGGCCTGTTCGTCAGGGCGCTGTCCGAGGAAATCGGCATCAAGATCGAGACCTTTCAGGCCGCCGACTACGCCGGCGTGATCGAGGCCCTCATCGGCGAGACGGTGGACATGGCGCAGCTCGGCGCCTTCTCCTACGCCCTCGCGGTGCAGAACGGGGCGGAGATCGAGCCGACCGGGCTGTTGCAGCACGAGAAGGGCGACGAGCCCGGCTACGTGGTGCTCGGAGTCACCAAGGCGTCGAACGCGTTCTCGTCGCTTGACGATTTCCGGGGTAAGACCGTCTGTTTCCCGGACCCCGCCTCGACCTCGACCCTGTTGCCGCTGTTCGAGTTCTCCAAGGCCGGGCTGAATCCCGACACGGACTTCGAGCGGCTGGTTGTGCCGGCCGGCAACACCATTCCCCGGGCGGTGAAGCGTGGCGACTGCGAGATCGGGCTGGTCGCGGATGCTCAGTTGGAGAACGCCATCCGCACCAACGACGTCGCCGACGGCGAGCTGAAAGCGTTCTGGCAGGTGCGGGCCCCGCACTCCCCGGTGGTCACCCGCTCGGGCCTGCCCGACGACCTGCGCGAAAAGATCCGCGCCGCCACGTTGAAGATCAACGCCGAGTACCTGGAACAACGTGGCTGGTGCACCGGCGACGCCTGCCTGATCAGTTCCAACCGTGACTACGGCTACCTGCCGGTGGACCACTCGTACTACCAGGTCATTTGGGATGCGTGCAAGGCGACCCGGGTGGAGGCGTGCGGACCGATCGCCGGGTGAGCCGTCAACAGCCGCACTGCGCGCTCGGCTGCGCGCAGTCGCCTGGAGCGGACAGCAGCCGGTACCGGGGTCGGTCGGCAGCGGCGGCTGTGGTCGAGATGCGGCTGGCCGGTGGCGTCGGCGGGGTCGCGGGTCCGGGATCGACTTCGAGGACGTAGGTGTGGTCGGCGAAGGGGCCGGTGAGGATCGACCGGAGATCGTCCGGCCCGATCGGTACGAGCCGGCCCCTGGCCATCTGCAGGCCGCTGTCGGTGGTGACCGACGCGAACGGCCCGCGGTAGATCACGGCGTGCCCGGCGGTCGTGTCGGCTCGGGTGGGCGGCTTGTAGGCAGCCACGGTGACGCTGCGGAACTCGACGTCGCCGACCGTCTCCCAGGGTTGTGTCTCCCGTTTGAGGATCGTCAGGCCGGTCAGTCCGGCCCGGGTGAATCCGTCGAGGAACCGCTCTTCCTGAAGGGCGCCGCTGTAGCAGCCGGACCAGAGGTGCGGGTCGTCGCGCAATGCATCTGGTACATCGATGTCGCTGACGATGTCGCTGATCACGGCCCGGCCACCCGGGCGCAGCACGCGGGCGATCTCGGCGAACATGGCCTGCTTGCGCTGCGGTGCCACCAGGTTGAGCACGCAGTTGGAGATGACGACGTCCACGCTGGCGTCGGCGATGAGCGGCGAGTCGCGGCGCAGCCGTGCGGATAGTTCTTCGATCCGGGCGAGGTCGTCGTGGCTGCGCGCCGGATGGCGCTCCAGGTGGCTGTCGAGGAACTCGAGGTCCAGGGCGAGGTCTTCGATCCGGGCCTTGGCGAAGGTGGTGTTGCCGTAGCCCAGCCGGCTGGTCACCTCCGGCTGGGCGCGACGGGCGACGGCCAGCATGTCGTCGTTGACATCGACGCCGATCACCGAGCCGGACGGTCCAACGATCTGGGCGGCGATGAAGCAGACCTTGCCGGCGCCGCTGCCGAGATCGAGGGCTTGTTCACCCGGTTGCAGATAGCTGACCGGGTCTCCGCATCCGTAGTCCTTCTCCAGTACCTCGGCGGGGATGACGCTTAGGTACTGCGGGTCGTAGTCGACCGGGCAGCACAGGCCCGGCTCGGCCGCCTGGGACGCGGCGCTGTATCGCAGTTGGACGGCTCGATCGATGCTCACGGTGCTCTCGACCCATTTCCCGGCCCCGGCGGGCCGATGTCCGAGGGTGCAGGAAGGTGGTGCCCTATCGGCTACTGGGCGTTGCCGACGAGAATGCGGTGCGTCGGTTGTGGCTGTCCCGGCTTGAACGACCGTTGACTGGTCACGTGTGAGCGCACCGCGTGCTCGTTGTCGGCGGTGTGCGCGGCGGCGTCGGCGAGCCGTTCCAGCTGTGCGGGTTCGCAGGCGACCCGGGCGTTGAGGACGGCTCGGCCGCCAGCGGAGGTGGCCACGCCGGCCAGGTCGACGGTGGGGATCTGGTCACCGTCGATGAGGCTGGCCTTGGTCAGTGCGCCTGAGGAGGCGTCCTGGAACATCAGCTTCACGTGCCCGATCAGGAGGGTTTCGTCGCGGCTGCCGCGGGCGATCGCCCGCAGAAAGGTCTGGATCCACGCGGTCGGGTCGAACTGGCCCTGGGTGGGTTGCAGTTCGACGGTGCGGTCCAGCCAGGCCAGCCGGGCCTCGGCGATGCCGTATCGCTGGTAATCGAGGTCCAGATCGTTGTCGTCGGCGGTGTGCGAACGGGTCCAGCAGGTCAGCAGCGGGTCGATTTGACCGGTGGCCGCCGAGTAGGTGACGACCTCGGCCTGCGGAAACCGGTGCGACAGGGAGGTCACCACGGTGCTGATCTCGTCGGGCTGCAACAGGTCGACCTTGTTGACCGCGATCACGGCCGCGTCCTCAAGCTGCTTACGGTAGAGGTAGGCGATGTCGGTGCCGTTCTCGCCGCGGTCGAGTTCCGGCAGCAGCCGCAGGTAGCGGATCGGATCGACGACCGTCGTCATCGGCGCGGTGGCGAAGTCGTCGCCGTGCAGGGCCGCCAGCGGCCGGATGACGGTGGCAGTCAGGTCGGTGCAGCTGCCGACGGCCTCGGCGATGATGACGTCGGGGTCGGCCCGGCGCATCAGCTGCGACATCACGGTGAGCAGGTCCTCGAAGCGGCAGCAGAAGCAGCCACCGGTGACCTCGCCGACGGTGGTGGAATCCGCAGCGGCGAAGGCGGTGTCGACCAGTTCCACGCCCTGGTCGTTGGTGACCACGGCGACACGTCGGCCGGCGGCCCGCAGCTGCGCCGCTGCCGTCGTCATCGTGGTCGTCTTCCCGGCGCCGAGGAAGCCGCTCAGCACCACGATCTTCGTACTCATCTCTTCTCCCCCGGGTCGCGAGGCGGGTTCAGGACTTCTCGGCGCGGACGATCGCACTGGCGAAGCGGGCCAGGATGCCCTCGACGACGTCTGCGGGTTCCAGCGCGGCGTACTCGGGCAGCCCGGTGGGGAAAAGGTCGCTGGCATCGTGGCGTCGCAGGATGTCGAGCCGCGTGCCGGTGAAGCCCTGTCCGCGCAGTAGGCCCAGGTACTCGTCGTCGCTGAGTGCGCCGCCGACACAGCTGCCCCAGGCGTAGAGGTCTGCGCGCAGGGCGGCGGCGAACGCCGAGTGCTGCGGTAGTCCGCCCTGGATCACCACGTCGGCGATAGCCAGCCGGCCACCGGGGCGCAGCACCCGCCAGGTTTCGGCGACCACCTGTCGCTTGTCGACGGCCAGGTTGATCACGCAATTGGAGATGACCACGTCGATGGTGGCGTCGGGCAGTGGGATCTGCTCGATATTGCCCTTGAGGAACGAGACGTTGCCGATTCCGGCGTCGGCGGCGTTCTGCCAGGCCAGGCCGAGCATTTCGTCGGTCATGTCGATGCCGTACACGTGGCCGGTGGCTCCGACGCGGCGGGCGGCGAGCAGCGCGTCGAGGCCACCGCCGGAGCCGAGGTCGAGCACGATGTCGCCGGGGCGCAGCGCGGCGACCGCAGTGGGGTTCGCGCAGCCGAGGCGGGCGAGGGCGGCGCGCAGCGGCACCTCCTCCATGTCCTCGATGCCGTAGATGTCGGCGGAGAACGCGTTGACCCCGGCGGTCGGGCGTTCACCGCAGCAGCCGGAGTCGGTGCTGCAGCAGGAGGTGGGGTTGCTGGCCTGGGTCGCCTGTGCGGTGGCCCGGCTGCCGTAGCGGTCACGGACCGTGTTCCGAATGGTGTCCGCACTGTGCGGTGTGGTATTGGTCATCGACGGTCCCCTGGTCCCGTGGTCGCTGTCACGCCGATACCGGCATCTTGGAGGAGGAGTCGGTGCTGACCCGGCTCGGAGAGATCTCGGCGTAGCAGGGGCAGTCGGCTCCGCAGCCCTCGTCGGCGTCGGCCTCGGTAACGACGTAGACCTCCCAGCGGTTGCCGTCCGGGTCACCGACCCAGACCTTGGTCTGCACGGCGTAGCAGCAGGGCGTCGCCACCTCCTCGTCGGTCAGGAATCCCGCGGCGGCGAAGCGTTCCTTCATCGCCATGACGATGTCGGTGCTCTTGACCTGGACCCCGAGGTGGTTGACCGCGCCGCCCTTGGTGGGCTTGCGGTCGGGGTTGAAGGAGATGACCAGGGGCGGTTCGGCAACCTCGAACTTGGCGTAGTCGTCGAGGTGCTTGCTCGCCGGTTGACCGAAGAACACCTCGTAGAACTTCACGGTCTCGTCGAGGTCGTTGACGAACATGCTGATGTGCATGCGGCTGGCGGTGGCGAACTCGACGGCCGAGTCGGCGCGGTCGACGAGTCCGGCGGCGGCCTGCACGCCGTTGGTGAGGTAGTCGGTGATCTGGTCGACGGTGGGCAACTCGCCGGACAGGACGGGTTTGTCGTCCACCACGGTCAGCGGCATGGTGCCGGAGCGCTTGATCCGCATCACCTGCAGGACGACCGCCGGAACCCCCTCCAGGGACGATCCATAGAGGTTGGTCGCGGACAGCGTCGCCGTGTCGGGCACGTCCGGAACGGCGTGCAGGATCCGCTCGGCGGCGAGTTGGTCGTCGTCGGTGCTGACGAATACTTCGATCTTCATCGTTGCTCCCGTCGTGGGGTGATGTCCGTGGTCACGCGTGAGGGTGGGCAACCGAAACCCGGCGACGGTTGATCGACGCCAGACGCGCCGGTGGCACCCACGCGGTGGTCAGCAGCAGGAGTCGGTGGTGCAACAGGCGTCGGAGGCAGCCGCCGGCCGGGGTGCCGGCAGCCCCGAGGCATCCGGGTTCTCGATCAGTTGCACTGCTGCGTCGGGGGTGGGCAGCCAGCCCTGGGTACGCAGTTGTCCGTCGACCACCAACGCCGGCAGGCTGCGTGAGCCCTCGGACTCCAGGGCGAGGAACAACGCCGGCGGCAGTGGCACGATGCCGGTCGGCTTGGCCATGTCGAACGCCTTGACCTCCGCCGAGCCGTACCGTTGCTGCAGCGCGTCGAGCAACGGCTGCGACGGCGTGGTGTTGCAGGAGCACTCCTCGAATACGTAGATCTTGGCCGGGCTCGTCGTCGGCGCGGTGCCGGCCGCCGCGGCGTCGCTCGCTACCGTGCCCGCCGGCCCGCAGCCCGACAGCACCTCGTCCACCTTGCCGGCCAGCGGATGTGCGGGGTCGATCGGCCGGTAGTCACAGCCCAGGTATTCGTCGGAGGAGCGCAGGTCGCCGAAGGCGAACTCGATCGGCCGGCGTGAGCCCACGGTGCCCTCGGGCGGGTAGACCCAGTGCTTGGGGCCCATCACCGTGTAGCAGCATCGCACCGGCCCGTTCTGGTACACGTGACGCCAGCCGGCGCGGGTCGCGGTGTCCGGGATCGCGTCGAACACCTGCTGCGTCGCGGCGTTCTCCTCGCGCAGGTCCACACCCAGATGGTCGACGTAGGGTCTGGCCTGGGCCACGGCCCCCGGGATGAACTCGTCCTGGGCGGTCGGATCGGAGGCGAAGATGACGTTGAGGCCGCTGGGGAAGGAGAACTTCCGCTCGCGATCCGAGTTCGAGGTCTCCTCGCACGCTGCCGCCAGGGTGCCGTCCACCGGCAAGGTCGCCACGTCATCGGCATTGACGTGCACGTGAATGGACTCGGCGCTGCTCATCACATCCGCGAATGGAAAGGTCTCACTGATCACCTCGACGACCTGTTCGGCCTCGTGGGCGGCGAGCAGGCCGGCGGAGGTGAACAGCCGGAGATCGCTTTGAATAGTCGGAACATGGAAAGCCACGACGCTACCTCCTGAAGCAGCTGACAGGTGCGCGGATCGGCGTATCGGCGCATGGGCACAAATAGCCGACACCGAAGGAATGACGCGAAGCTGATTAGATCCCCGTTGACTTTCGTCATCGTCTAACCAGCCCTCCACGCTGTCAAGGACGTCGATACCCGCCCGCGAGGCCAAGACCAGCCAGAATGATCAGGGACGATGGCCCCTCATCTGGGACTTCCCATGCCGCGACCACACGGGTCGATCAATTGCCGAAGATCAACGCGCATGTAGCACGATATGCAAGAACGAACACACCGCCGCATGCCGCTCGCGGCATTGACCATCGTGATCGATATTCGGGAGACTGAACATCCGAGGCCCGCAAATCGCGTCGTTCATGGCCTCGCACCTACTGATCAAGGCATGGCCGTCAACCGTCGCAATGAGTCGATGATTGCCATCGCCTGATGAGCACCACCGCGAGCCAGAGCCTGCCTACCACTCCGTGCCCGTCTGAGACAAAGACGTACCTAAAAGGCATCACGCGACGACCAGCTGCCCGCCGACGTAGGCCGACCACCGGAGCTGCCTCATGCCGCCAACCGATGTGCCGGAACCGGAGTCGGACGACCCACCCGCGCCGGCCCCACCGCCCCGGCCCCCGGTCGCCCGACGCACCTTGATCCAGGGCGCCGCGGTCACCGCGGCCGGCGTGGCCGTACCCGTGATGTCGGCGCCCGCCCACGCCACTGCGCAATCAGGCTCGGGCAACACCGCAGTCTCGGCTCCTGCGGCCCCCGCCGGCTGCCCACCCCTGCCAGACTTCCACCGCGGGTCCGCCGCACTCACTCCAGACCGGATCGTCGCGACCGCCTGCCAGTTCTGCAACAGCAACTGTCGCCTGCAAGTCGGCCTGAAGCTCGGCCGGGTCATCGAGGTACGCGGCGAACCGGCCGACCCGGTCCAGGCCGGCAACCTCTGCGTCAAGGGGCCTGCCATGACCGAGCTGGTGTACAACCGACATCGGCTGACCAGGCCGCTGCGTCGGGTCTCCGGCGCAAAGGGCAGCACCTCGTCGGTCTTCGCTCCCGTGTCCTGGGACGAGGCCCTCGACATCATGGCCACACGCCTGTTGCACCTGCGCGACACCGGCGAGGCCCGGGCGATCGCCAACCGCACGACCGGGCGGCTGCCCCGCGGTGTCGGCTCCCTCGTCTCCCGGCTGTTCGCCATGCTCGGCAGCCCCAACGACACCGACGTCGGCCCGGTCTGCAACGACGCGGGCGGTGACGCCCTGGCGATGACCTTCGGCCTGCCGAACTTCACCAACGGCTACGGTGTCGACCCGGCAACCGGCCGCGAGGACCTCGGTTCCGCGCGATACCTGCTGATGCTCGGCACCAACCAGGCCGAGACGCATCCGGTCACCTTCGCCCACCTGTTACGAAGCCGCGAGCACACCGGCGCCCGGCTCGTCGTGGTCGACCCCCGCCGTACACCCACCGCTGCCCTCGCCGACACCTGGGTGGCACCGAAGCCGCACACCGACCTCGCGCTGATCCTCGGCGTCCTGGGCCACATCGTGCGGACGCAGCGCTACGACCGGCGGTTCGTCGCCCGGTGGACGGTTGGATTCGACGAGCTTTCACGCCACCTGGACCGCGGTGGTTACGACCCGCGGTGGGCGTCCCGGATCACCGGAGTACCCGCTGCGGTAATCGAGCAGATCGCCGAGGAATACGCCACCTCACGACCCGCAGCGATCTTCTGCAACGCCGGCATCTCGCACCAGTTGGGCGCCTTCGACACCTACCGGACGATCGCCATGCTCGCCGCGATCACCGGCAACATCGGTGTTCCCGGCGGCGGCTGCAACTTCATGCACAACACCTGGCCGGGACGGCTCGACCTGCCACCACTGGCCGTACCGTTGCCGCCCCGAGGGCCCGCGCTCCCGGTCGGACCCGACGCCTTCGCCGATGCCATCCTGTCTGGCCGCCCCTATCGGCTCCAGGCGGTCATCACCCAGGGAAACCCGCTCGTCAGCTCCGCCAACACGACCAAGGTCCGCGAGGCGTACCGGCGGCTTGACTTCTACGTCTACACCGGACTGTTCATGGAGGAGGCCGCGTACTACGCCGACCTCATCCTTCCAGTCTGCAGTGGGCTGGAGTTCGACGGTGTGTACATGCGGCGCGACGACCGCGGCATCCGCTGGCAGGACGCGGCCGTACCCCGGGTCGGCGAGTCCCGCACCGACGTCGAGATCTGGGTCGACCTCGCCCACGCACTGAGCCGCCACGACCGCCGGCGCCCTCGCCGCTACTGGACCGACGCCTTTCCGGCCCGGTGGCGGGACTACCGGCAGCTGTGGGCGGAGTTCGTCGCCCACACCCCGGGGATGGGCGGCATGACTCACGACCGGCTCCGCTCGCGCGCCGAGCCCCTGCGCTGGCCCTGCCCGGACCTGGAGCACCCGGGCGTGAGCACCCTGTACCTGGACCACCCCTCGTGGTACCGCGCCGCCGAGGCGTTGGATCCCGCGCACCGCGGAAAGCGGTTCCTCACTCCGAGCGGCAAGATTGAGATCACCACCCCGGCGCAGGAGCGACTGCTGGCACCGAGTGGCCATTCGTCCTTGCCGTCCTTCTACACCCATCCCGAGGTGACCGGGGCCCATCCGACCGTGGCCTACGAGCCGAGGTTCATCACCAACCCGCTCAAACCGCAGGCGCTCACCCGCCCGGTCCGCCTGGCGGTCCCCGGCTCCGGCGCCGTTCACCGGCGCTATCCCCTGATGGGCATGACCGGTCGTCCCAGCGTGGCGCACTTCGCCACCGTCACGCACTGGACACCGACCGGGAAACGACTAAACGGGATTCGGCTGGTCCAGATTCATCCCGACACCGCGCGGGCCCACGGCATCGGGCCGGGAGACGACATCATCGTCGAGAGTCCGCGGGGCGCGGTCAGGGGCACCGCCCTGCTCGATCCGGGGATCCGCGCCGACACCGTCTTCGTACCGAACACCTTCGGCCCCGCGCAGCTGGTCGGCGACGATTTCGCCGATCCGCGCTACCAGGCCGCGAACCATCTGATCGACGACCGCTACCACGACAATCTCTCCGGTCAACAGGCGTACAAGTGCTTCGCCTGCCGACTACGGAAGGCGCCCGGATGAGCAGACCAGCAAGCCACGTTGCCGCGCGTCCGGCGGGGCGCCGTACCGCGCCCGAGGATCCGGACGCCACGGCGATCGCGTCGAGGTTCAAGGCCCTGGGAGATCCGGTCCGGCTGCGCATGCTGACCACGATCGCCGCCCGCGGTCAGGTCTGCGTGTGCGACCTCGTCAATGCCTCGGAGCTGACCGGGCCTACCATCTCGTACCACCTGAAGGTCCTGCGCGACGCCGGCTTCGTCGGTTGTCAACGCCGTGGCACCTGGGTCTACTACTGGGTCACGCCGGCCACGGTCAACCAGTTGGCCGGATACCTCGCCGCCGTCTCGGCCCGCGCGCCCGAGTAACCGGCGCCCCACACGCCTCGCCCCGCAGGGCCCGCTTCGGCTGCCGGAGCAGCTCGGCAAACCCGGCCGGCGTGTCGGCCCGGCCTGCCCGCAACCGTGCAGTATCAGTGGAATCAGTACGGCAGCTGGCGGTTGCGGCGCGCGGTCCCTGCCCGGTGTTCGGGCCTGCGACGGCGCGGGAAGAAACGCGGGAAGAAACCGGGCGCCACCCAGCATGCGCGAGCCCACCACCGACGACACCTGGAGACGACATGGATCCGACGGCACCTCCCGTGGTCGTCATCGGCGCCGGACCGGTGGGACTGGCCGCCGCCGCGCACCTGGCGGAACGGGACGTCCCCTTCACCGTCCTGGAAGCCGGTCCCGCACCGGCGACGTCGATCCGGCAGTGGGCCCACGTACGCCTGTTCACGCCGTGGCGGTACAACATCGACGAAACCGCCCGCCGGCTGTTGATCGCTGCGGGCTGGCGCGAACCCGACGGTGACCTCCTGCCCACCGGCCACGACCTGATCACCGACTATCTTCAGCCGCTGGCAGAGCTGCCAGCCCTCGCCGCGGCACTGCGCTGCGACGCACGGGTCGAGGCGATCAGCCGCGCCGGCTACGACCGGACACGCACCGCCGGCCGGGACCGGGCCCCCTTCCGCCTGCGCATCGTCACCCGCGACGGCATGACCTCGGAACTGCTCGCCCGCGCGGTCATCGACGCCTCCGGCACCTGGCGCACCCCCAACCACCTCGGCGCGGAAGGCCTACCCGCCTACGGCGAGAACACCGCCACCCGTGTCGTCACGGGCCTGCCGGATGTCCTTGTTGCGCACCGCCACCGATTCGCCGGCCGCCATACCATCGTCGTGGGCGCCGGACAGTCGGCAGCCACCACGCTTCTCGCCCTCGCCGAACTCCGCGCGTCCGTTCCGGACACCGAGATCACCTGGGCCATCCGAGGTCGGTCGCCCTCCGCAACGTACGGCGGCGACAACGACGAACTGCCCGCCCGTGGTGCGCTGGGCAGCCGCCTTCGTGACCTGGTCGACGGGAACACGATCCGGCTCGTCACCGATTTCCGCATCCACCGGGTGGACTCGCCACCTGCCGGCGGTATCGAGTTGATCGGCGACGACCTGGCCGGCGCACCGCACCGGCTCACCGGCGATGTCGTGGTCAACGCCACCGGGTACCGGCCCGACCACCGCATCGCTGCGGAGCTGCGGCTGCGCCTCGACAGCGCGCTCGAGTGTCCCCGGGCGCTGGCCCCCCTGATCGACCCCGAGAAGCACTTCTGCGGCAGCGTGCCATCGCACGGCGTCGACGAGTTGACCCACGACGAGGCAGACTGCTACATCGTCGGCATGAAGAGCTACGGCCGGGCCCCGACCTTCCTGCTGCGTACCGGGTTCGTTCAGGTCCGCTCCGTCGTCGCGGCGCTCGTCGGCGACTGGGACACCGCGCGGACATTGCCCGGCGACCAGCCCGCCATGGACCTGGCCAACACCTGCGGGCCGAGCCCACAGCGGGCAGCGTCCGCCGCCCCGCTGTGCGGTACCGAGGAATCGGAGCTGCCCGACGTGGCCGCAGGAGGGCGGTGACGCCCGACGTGGCCGCAGGAGGGCGGTGACGCCCGACGTGGCCGCAGGAGGGCGGTGACGCCCGCCGGCCGATGTCTTGCGGTGGACTTCAGAGACGGGTCACGATGAAGTGTGGCCAAGCCGACCTCCTCCCCGATCAGGATCTCCCGCTGGGTGCCGCTGCTCTCCGAGCCGATCGACGCCGTGGACGCGGCGGATTACGCGCAGGTGTTCAAAGCGCTCAGTGACCCCGTCCGGTTGCGGTTGTTCTCGTTGATCGCTTCGCGGGCCGGTGGCGAGGTGTGCGTCTGTGAGTTGACCGACCAGTTCGATGTCACCGCCCCGACGATCTCCCATCACCTGAAGGTGCTACGCGAGGCTGGTCTGGTCGGCTCCGAGCGGCGTGGCACCTGGGTGTACTACTGGAGCTATCCGCAGACCGTCGCCCGCCTCAGCGAGGTCTTCGCGCCGTCCTGAGCAAGCCGCCCTGAATCGTGCGTCATATCATGAACCAGTAGCCGGAATCGGTCACCCGCGACAATCCGCCCCCGCACCACCGCGCGCATCTCCCACTCTCTGGCTTCCAATTTTTTCGATACAGGCAGGTGCATTAACCCGGACCGATTATCGAGGTAAACGGGAGGTGAATGCGCATTGACGTACGGCTAAATGGCTTGGAGACTCGTGCCAGGACCTACGTCGAGCGCGGGGGGCGGGCCATGACCGTTGCCATCGTTGTCGTACTGGTGTTTCTCGCGGCGGCCAACGGCGCCAATGATGTCTCCAAAGGTGTCGCCACCCTGGCCGGCGCCGGAGTCACGGCCTACCGGACCGCCATTCTCTGGGGAACTGCCACCACTCTGATCGGCGCCCTTCTTTCCATCGAAATCGGGCGCAACATGGGTAAGCTGTTTTCGTCAGGAATTGTCGACGGAACGCCGACGGCGGCGTTCGCCCTGGCCGTGTTGCTCGGCACCACCAGCTGGGTCACGTTTGCCAGCATCGCCAGGCTGCCGGTGTCCACGACACACGCGATCGTCGGTTCACTGGTCGGCGCCGGGCTGGTGCTGGCGCCCTCCAGCGTGCAGTGGAGCGGCGTCCTGCAGAAGGTGGTGCTGCCACTGCTGCTCAGCATCGTCGTCGCCTACGCCATCTCAGCCACGATCGCGATCGCCGTCCAGACCGGGCGTCGGTTGCGCCGTACCCCACAGCCCGAACTCGCGCCGGTCGGCGCCAACACCGGCGACGGCGCGGGCAGGCCGGCACCGGACGGGTCGGCGGCCCCCTCGGCTGACCCGGCGACCGGTACGACGACATCGGCGCGGATCATCACGCTCCTGCACTGGGTCTCCAGCGGCGCCACGGGATGCGCGCGGGGTCTCAACGACACGCCGAAGATCGCCGCCATCGGCGGCTTCGCGCTGATCCCCGCCGGATACTCCGCGACCTCGGTGAGCCTGCTGGTCGCGGTCGCCATGGCCGGAGGTTCCCTGTTCGGGGTGCGGGTGGCACGGACCCTGGGCGAGAAGGTGGTCCGAATGAGTCACACCGAAGGCTTCACCGCCAACGCGACCACCGCCTGCCTGGTGGGAGCCGGTGCGGTGCTGGCCCTACCGATGTCCACCACCCAGGTTTCCACCGGCGCGATCGTCGGCTCGGCGGGTGGGCAGGTGAGCCGGATCTCCGGCAAGACGTTGCGGGATCTCGGCATCGCCTGGACCGCCACGCCGATCTGCGCCGGTCTGGTCGCCGCCCTCGTCTTCAGCATCGCCGGCTGAGGTCTCGTCACCGGTCAGCCTCGGGGCTGACCTCCACGAAGGTGTGATGGAAGGCCGATCCCCCGGCGTCGGTGAGGGTGTCGTCGGTCAGCACGTTGACCGGACCTGCCGAGCGGCGCGTGCCGAGCGATGTCCACGCGCCGAAGTCGGTGACGACCACGCCGGGTCGCACCCGTCGGCTCACCCTGGCTTTGAGATGGATCTCGCCGTGACCGTTGTGGACCCGTACGCAGGTGTCGGTGTCGATGCCACGGCTGGTCGCATCATCGGGGTGGATGTCCAGCCAGGGGCCGCCGTCGCGGGCGGCCCGGTCGGTGTCGGCGTAGGTGGAGTTCATCGAGCGCAGGGCCTTGATGGTGAGCAACCGCAGCGGCCATCGCCGGGGCGCGGGGGCGACGACGCCGTCGACCGTGGCCGCGATGGCCGCGACCGCGGACAGGTTGGCCCGACCGTCGGCGGTGGGGAAACCGTTGGCGAAGGGCAGGTACGGCGTCGGTAGGGCGAGCCGCTGCCAGCCGGTGGTGCGCAGTGCCTCCTCGGTGATGCCCTTCAGCCAGGGATGGTCGCTGTCGAGTGCCGCCCGGACGAGGTCATCGTCGGTGTCGGCGAAGCAGGCGTCGGTGAAGCCGAGCCGGGCGGCGAGGGCGCGGAACAGGTCGGTGACGCTGATCGCGTCGCCGGGTGCAGTGAGCGCGGCAGTGTTGAGCATCAGGTCGGTATGACCCCAGGACCACATCAGGTCGAGGTGTTCGGGCTGGGTGGTGGCCGGGATGACGATGTCTGCGAAGCGTCCGGTGTCGGTGATCATGTGGTCGTGCACAATGGTGAACAGATCCTCCCGGGCCAGTCCGGCGCGGACGAGGTGGGACGCGGGCAGGGTGACTGCGGGGTTGCTGCCGTGCACGACCAGCGCGTGCACGGGCGGATCCTGGTCGAGGTCGGTCAGCGCCCGCCCGAGGTGCACCATGTTCAGCTATCGGCGCTTTCCTGCGGCCAGGTGCGTCATCTTCAGGGCCGCGACGTTGAGCGCGTCCATGAAGTGAGCGGCGGTGTGGAACGACAGGCCGCCGCCGTGGTGGCGCCATGCGCCGGTCAGCGCGGGCAGCGCCGCGACGGCGGTGTAGGTAGCGGCGCCGCCGGGGTGATGCTCCATGCCGATCATGACCCGGATGAGCGCTGCCGCGACGGTGCCGTAGGCGCGGCCGAGGGCGACGACGTCAGCCGCGGGAATGCCGACGATCTGCGCCACCCGTTGTGGGGTGAACCGACGCAGTTCGTGGGCGAGCGCGGCGAAGCCGGTGGTGTTGGCGTCGATCCACTCCGGGTCGGCGTAACCGCCGGCGACGATCACGTGCGCCATGCCCAGAGCCAGGGCGGCGTCGGTGCCGGGGCGCGGCTGGACGTGCCAGTCGGCGGCGGCTGCGGTGCGGGTGCGGACCGGATCGATGACGATGATCCGTGCGCCGGCGGCGCGGGCAGCCAGGACGGCGGGCCAGAGGTGCTGGTTGGTGACGACGGGATTGGCACCCCAGATCAGCACGAGTCGGGCGTGGCGCGCGTCCTCGGGCAGCACCCCGTTGGTCGTGCCGTTGACGGCGGACACTCCGGCGCCGGCGGTGGCCCCGCAGATGGTGTGCAGGACCTCGGTGGCACCCAGGCGGGCGAAGAACCGCTCGCTCATCGACTTGGATTGCAGCAGCCCTTGGGTGCCTTCGTAGCTGAACGGCACGATGGCGGCCGGTCCGTCCACGTCGGCGATGTCGCCCAACCGGTCGGCGACCGAAGCGAGCGCCTCGTCGAGGCTGATCTCGACGAAGCGTCCCTCACCTTTACGGCCGGCTCGCCGCAGTGCCCGGGTCACCCTTCGCGGGTGGTAGACGCGGTCGGTGAGGTAGCCGGAAAGCTTTGCGCAGAGCTTGCCGGCGGTCAGTGGATGTGCGGTGGATCCCCGTAGCGACACGGCGGTGCCGGTGCCGTCGACGGTGACCTCCCAGCTGCATCTGTCGGGGCAGTCGTGTGGACATGCGCCCCGTACCGGTCCCGGCATCGCCGACCTCCCCGTGTTCGCCCGGTTGCCGGTCGAGGTGCGCCGGCAACCGGGTGCCTCGGCTGATCTGCCGCACGCCCTAGCCGGGAAGCAGGTCCGGTGCGTGTCCGGGGGTCTTGCCGGAGGTGAAGCGGACCAACTCGTCGAAGGTCGGCAGGCGACGGGCGACGACGGCGTTTCCGTCGACCACGGTCAGTGGCAGCGGCCAACTACCGGTGTGGGCCGCGACGTCGGCGACGATCTGCGGGTGCTCGCCCGGGCTGCCCTCGCCCAACTGCCGGGTACGCAGTCGGCAGCATTCCGGCGGGTTGTCCAGCCGGCTGAACGTCTCCAGGGCGTTCCGGCTCTCGGTCTCGTCCCGGACGTAGACGATGATGCCCTTGCTCTCGTCACCGTAGGGTGAACCCGCGCAGCTGGACGCGGCGGGCGCTGGGATTGTGGGATTCGGTTCGGTGGTCACGGTGGTACCTCCCCCGTGCGGCTACGACCTACTGACGTTCTCCAACATCATCAAGATGTACTGATGCTAGAGCACGGCCAGGCTAACGACGCCCCGCTTGTGTGAGCAAGGCTCGGGTAGCAATCAGGACCGCAGAGGTGTCGGGTTTCGGCGCTACGAGGCGTTCGGCGGGCAGGCGCAATCCGGGTCAGCCGGAGTGACCATCGAGGACAGGCACTGGGCGAGACACGCCAACGGGTCGATCTGGATCTCGTAGACGTTGCTGCGCCCACGCGGACGACAGGTGACGATGCCCTGGTCGCGCAGCAGCCGCAGATGGTGGCTGACCAGCGCTTGATTGTGCCCCAACGCCTCCTGCAACTCCTTGACGCTGCGCGGACGCGCCGCAAGCAGCAGGGTGATCTCGAGCCGGACCGGGTCGCCCAGGGCCTTGAACACCGGAGCCCACTGCCCGGCCGTCTCCGACGGCGATTCCAGCGGCGCTACCTGCAGCGACTGCGTCATGGGACCATTGAACCAGATCCTCAACGCAGCTAACAACAGCACATGTTGATGATATCGGCTTAAGCGAGTGCTATTCGCAGATCCTATTGAAAGCAGGGGCTGCGAGTGCCAGGATGGGGCCATGGGCACTCCGCAGAAGCTCGCCTCGGCCTACGACGTCAGCGCTGTCCGCCGGGACTTCCCGACCGTGTCGGAGTCGCTGGCCTACTTCGACAGCGTTGCCTCGTCCCTGACACCGCGGCCGGTTATCGACGCAATGACCGACTACTACATCAACTACCGGGCCAACGTGCACCGCGGCTCCTACGACCTGTCGATGCGCGCCTCGCAGCGCTTCGACGATGCCTTGACCACGATCGCCCGGTTCCTGAACGCCTCCACCGAGGAGATCGTGCTCACCAGCAACACCACCACGGCGATCAACCTGGTCGCCGCGACCCTGGACTTCGAGGCCGGTGACGAGATCGTGCTGTCGAACCTCGAGCACACCTCGAACATGGCGCCGTGGATGCGGATCGCGAACAAGCAGGGTGTCAACGTGCGGTGGTACAACGCCGACCGCGACGGCGGCTTCGACCTCGACACGTTTCGCGGGCTTCTCACCGAACGCACCAAGCTCGTCACCTTGGCCCACGTCACCAACATCCTCGGCAACCGGCTACCGGTGGAGGAGATCGGTGCGATCTGCCGGGAACGAGGAGTGCTGTTCCTGATCGACGCGGCCCAGTCAGCGCCGCACCTACCGCTGGACGTCACCAAGCTCAACTGCGACTTCCTCGCCTTCTCCGGCCACAAGATGCTCGGCCCGACCGGGATCGGGGTGCTCTACATCCGCCGGCAGTACGCGGTCTCCCTCGTGCCCGGCGTCCTCGGCGGTGGCACGATCGACACCACCGCCTGCGCCGCACCCACCCTGGACGGCTGTGTCCTGTCGGACTGCTCGTTCACCTCGCTACCCGACAAGTGGCAGGCCGGCACGCCACCCATCGCCGAGGCACTCGGACTGGCGGCCGCGATCGACTACCTCACCGAACTCGGGCTGGACAATCTCGCCGCTCACGAGGGTCAACTCATGCACCGGCTCTGTGACGGCCTGTCACGGATCGAGGGTGTCGAACTCTATGGTCCGGTCGATCCCGCCGACCGGGTGGCGGTGGTGTCCTTCAACATCATCAATCGCGACTTCACCGAAGTGGGACAGCTTCTCAACGACCGCTACGGCGTCGCCGTCCGCGCCGGACAACACTGCGCCCTCAACTACTTCTTCAACGAGTTGCACGAGGAGGACAGCCGCGCCGGCAACGTCCGCGCCAGCCTCTACCTCTACAACACCCCTGAGGAAGTCGATCGCCTGATCGCCGCCGTCGCCGACATCGCCGCCCAGGGAGCGTGACCGATGCCCGACCAGTCCTCCGCCGCCACCACCCTGCGGTTCTTCATCGACCAAGGGCTCATCAGTGCCGACGAGGCCGCGCTCGTCGACGACCTCTTCGCCCCAGACTTTCCGTTCGCCGCCGCGATGACCATCGCCGACACGATCCACGTACAGGTCAAGGTCGCCAATGTCGACGCACTACCGCACGAGGCGATCCTCGCCCACGGCGTCACCGCACAACGTGCCGCGCCCAACTTCCGCAAATACGGCTTTCCCAGCGGCGTCGCGGTCATCTTCACCAGTGGACCGATCGCCGAGGAGGACCTCATCCCCGGCGCGGTGACCCGCGCCCTGCCCTTCGTCGACCACCTCGGCATCGACCTTCGCGACGACAGCCCCGACAGCCAGGCCGTCTACGCCGCCATCGCGGAGCACGCACTCGGCGCGAGCTGGCGACACGTCCGCCAGGGCGGTCCCCAGACTCCGGTGCGGGGCTGCCAGTGCGAGGTGCCCGAGAAGAGCTGGGTGTACCCACCCGACGGTCCCGACGGACGTGGCCGGCCCATCGAGTTCGCCTTCGGTGAACTGGAACTGCTCTCCAGCACCGACACCAGCTGCGACTACCGCCCCATCGACCCCAGCCATCCACTGGCGCGCCTCGTGCCCAAGACCAACCAGACCCGCGCACCGCAGGCGGTCACCCTGTCGTCTCGCCCGTAGTCCCACAGGCAACCACACCGTCGGCCATCACCGGTGGCGCCCGCGTCACCGGTGACAGCCCTGCCCTGGAGCAGCCCGTGCAGTTCAGCGTCTACGACATCACCTCGTCCACCTCCGACGGCGCGTCGGCCTGGCGCCCCGTCGAGAACAAGTTGCCCCACGCCGCCGCCTATCAGCACTCGTTGGAGCAGGCCCGCATCGCCGACGAGGTCGGCATCGACGCCTACTTCTTCACCGAGCACCACTCCAACGCCGGATTCCAGATCGTCCCCTCGCCGCACCTGATGATCGCCGCCCTGTCGCAGACCACCACGCGGGTCCGGCTCGGCGCCATGACTCTCAACCTGCCGCTGTACCACCCCGTCCGAGCGGCCGAAGAGATCCGCATGCTCGATCTGCTCACCGGCGGACGCCTGGAGATCGGCCTCGGCCGCGGCCTGGCCGGCCACGAACAAGCCGGCTACGGCGTGCAGCGCGCCGACTCCGAGCAGCTCTTCGACGCCGCGTTCCCGCTCATCCGACAGTTGCTCACCGAGGGTGGGGTCCAGTCCTACGCGACCGGCCCGTGGCACGGCGAAGCCGTCGACCTCGTCCCCGAAGCCACCCAGACCCCCCATCCACCCATCTGGATGGCCGGCATCAGTGAGAAATCCATCCGCAAGGCCGCCCGACTCGGCGTCAATCTCTGCACCGCCTTCCTGGACGCCGACGACACCGCCCGCACCGCCGCGATCTACCGCGACGAATGGCAGGCCGCTCACCCGGGCACCCCCACCGGCAAGTACGGCACGATGCAACACATCTTCGTCGCCGAGACCGAAGCCGAAGCCCGCGAACTCGCCCAACCGCACCTGGCGGCCTGGCTGGGCGCCGGCCACGAGGCGTCCGTGATGATCAGCCAGAGCACCACGGTCGACAAGGGCTACGAGGACCACAAGGCCTGGTTCAACAAAATCACCAGCCTTCCGTTCGAGGAAGCCGTCGCCAGCCGCCGGATCATCTTCGGCACTCCCGACCAGTGCGTAGCGCAACTTCTCGACAAGGCCACCGCAGGCGTCGACATGTTCCAGGGCTGGTTCCAGTTCGGCGGCCTCGACTTCGAGGCGAGCAACCGGTCCATGCGACTGTTCGGCGAACACGTCGCCCCTGCGGTGAAGGCCGCCCTCAGCAGCGGCGCCACGACCACCCAACCAGCCACTCTCTGAAGGAGCACCCGTGACCCTGGTCAAGTTCTGGTCCGACCCCGCCTGCTACTGGTCCTGGCGGGCCGGACGATGGCTGACCGCCGCGGCCGAGCAGCGAGACTTCGACATCGACTGGCGGCCGTTCAGCTTGAAGGTCCTCTACGGCGACCAGATGAACCCGGACTGGGCCGCCATGCTCGGCGCCTCCCACGGCGCACTACGCATCGGCGAAGCGCTGCGCGACGCCGCCCGCCCGGCCGACGCGGCCCGCTTCTACGCCGCCGTCGGCACCGCCGCGCACGACCAAGGCGAAGAAATCACCGAGGACATGCTGCACAACATCAGCAAGTCCACGGGTGCCGGCGACGCCTTCGACGCCTTCCACGACCCCCGCTGGGACTCGCAGATCAGCGCCGACACCCACGCCGCCATCGCCTCCGCCGGCCCCGACGTCGGCAGCCCGGTCATCGAGATCCCCGGCGCACCACGAGGGATCCACGGCCCGGTCTTCGAGACGGTCCCGCCGACAGCCGAGGCAGGAGAGCTGTACGACGCCATTTCCCGGCTCGCCAACGCCCCGTACTTCTTCGAAATCAAGCGCGGCCGTCCCAGCTGATCGAAGGAGACGCCAGTTGTGAAACCGGACGAAGGACCGACGACCGAAGACGAGTTCCGCCTGCTCCTCAGGAACTTCCCGACCGGGGTCGTCGCCGTCACCGCGACTCGTGACGGCCGCCCTCTCGGCTTGGTCGTCGGTTCCTTCTTCTCCATCTCACTGCGCCCGCCGCTGATCGGATTCGGCGTCAACAACACCTCCACCAGTTGGCCACTCATCAGCGAGGGTCGCACCTTCTGCGTCAACGTCCTCGCCTCCGACCAAGACCACGTAAGCCGGACTCTGGCGACACCCGGTGCCGACAAGTTTGCCCACATAAAGTGGCACTTCTCCGAGGCAGGCTCCCCAGTCATCGACGGGGCCCTCGCCTACCTCGATTGTCAACTACAAGCCAGCCACCTCGCAGGAGACCATCACCTGATCATCGGCCTCGTCCACCGTTTCCGTCACCTACGCACGACACCACCACTCATCTTTTATCGACGCGAATACTGGTCGCTGAATCTGGGCTAGTGGCGGGGGCAAGGCATCCTTGCCCCCGCCCGGCATTCTGCTGCCGATTCTGGCCGGAGAACCGGCCAGCCTCAGGCGGTTGTGCGTTCGGCGGCGGCCACGGCGTTGCGGTACAGCATGGCGACAGCGACAGCCGCACCGGCCGTCGCGGCGAGCAGCACGGCCAACGTCCGGTTCACCGCTCGCCGTCCATGCGACGGATCGTACGACCCGCCGTGAAAATCCGTAACACCCCCTCAGCCGGGCGATGCTGAGCTTGTGGGCGGCGCGGGCGTCCGCACTGCGCGCCGAACCAGGAGGTCGGTCACTTTCGCTCCCACCCGGGGCGGGGATGAGCTCCGACAGGGTCGGAGTAGGTAGTTGTCACCGATGGCGAGTCGCCATCCTTCCTGATCCCGGCCGCCACGGCAAGGCGGTGATCTCCCGCCGGAGCGGTTGACGAAACGGCTGCCGGCAGGTCGAGACAGGCCCCGAGCTCGCGGCTTTCATCGCTGGACAACCGTGTACAGGCCGGCCAAGCCGGCCTGCTCGCACCGGCAGCGACCAGCTCGCTTGCGACGCAGTGCGCTGAGGGTGCGAGCTAAGGCGTTTATACCGACGCGAAGGTGCCGCCCAGGAGGAAGTCTTGTGCCGAGACGAAAGGATCCGCGATGCTCGTCAGCCCAGTCATCGAAGTCGCCCAACGCAACGGTACCTACGAAGAGTTCCACCCCGTCGAGCAGCTCTCGATCCAGGCCGCGCGCCGGGAGCTCAATGCGTCCCTCGGGGTGCGCCCCAGGACGGGAATCCTGCTGCCGGAGAGCAGGTCCGCAGCCGACCTCACCGTTGCCGGAGCGCCCGGATCCGACCGTCGGCAGCCGAGGGCCGGGGTATGAAGTTGCGTCGAAGCGTGGCCGTCGCAGTCGTCACTGGGATCGCCGCGTCGCTGGCAGCGGCGCCGGTGCAGGCCGGTGCTCCGGCGTCGCAGGTGAACTGGGGTGTGTGCCCCG
Organism: Micromonospora sp. PRAS1; assembly: GCF_059553435.1. Lineage (NCBI taxonomy): Bacteria > Bacillati > Actinomycetota > Actinomycetes > Micromonosporales > Micromonosporaceae > Micromonospora > Micromonospora sp. PRAS1. The sequence continues at coordinate 9,802 of NZ_JCANNB010000033.1, read as the reverse complement.
AGGAGGTCGCGGTTGTCTCGCCCGCGTTGCAGTGCGCGACGGTGCCGGTGCCGTTGGACTACCGCGATCCCGACGGTGTCACGATCGACATTCTGGTGTCGCGCATCGCAAGTGCGAAGCCGGCGCAGCGCCGTGGCATCCTCCTGACCAATCCGGGAGGGCCGGGCGCCTCGGGACTGACGATGCCGGCGGACCTGGTCGGGTTGGGTTTGCCGAGCAGCGTGTCGGACAGCTACGACCTGATCGGCATAGACCCCCGCGGGGTCGGACAATCGGCCCCGGTGAGCTGCGGCTTCACCGGCGAGCTGGACTACTTCAGCAACGTCCCGCCGTACGCGGTCGACGACGCGGCGGTCATCGAGCGGGCGAGGACCGTGAAGGCGGTCGCCGAATTGTGTGCGGCCAACGACACCGAGGGGCGGCTGCGGCATATCACGACCGCGAACACGGCCCGTGACCTGGACACGATCCGGGCCGCGCTCGGCGAGACGAAGGCCAGCTTCTACGGTGCGTCGTACGGGACGGCGCTGGGCGCCGCGTACGCGTCGATGTTCCCGGACACCACCGACCGCGTCGTGCTCGACAGCAACCTCGGCGACACCCACCTCGACTATGCCGCGCAGCGCCGGTTCGGCCTGGGTGTGGAACAGACATTCCCGGACTTCGCGGCGTGGGCGGCGGCCCGGCATGGCGCCTACGGCCTGGGCCGTACCCCGGCACAGGTACGCAAGACCTACTTCCGGCTCGCCGAACGGCTAGATGAGACTGCGGTCGGTCTCGTCACCGGGGCGGTCTTCCGGTTCACCACCTTCGCGTCGCTCTACGGGAAGGCCAACTACCCGGCGCTGGCACAGTACTGGCAGATGCTGCTGCGCTCCGACGAGGCGGCGGTAACCGGGCCGGGCGAGTCTGTCGCGACGCCGCCGGAGGTGCTGCCCTGGGACAACTTCTTGTCGGCGTATCTCGCCGTGAACTGCAACGACGTCAACTGGCCCGAGGACGTCAACACCTACCGGCGCGCGGTCGCCACCGACCGCAAGCGATACCCGATGTACGGCGCGGCCAGCGCGAACATCACCCCCTGCGCGTACTGGGCGCACGAGCCGTCCGAGCCACCGGTACGGATCAACGACAAGGGGCCGCGCAACGTGCTGCTCGTGCAGAACCTGCGCGACCCGGGCACGCCGCACCGAGGGGGCGAACTGCTTCGGGAGAAGTTCGCCAAACGCTCCCGGCTGGTAAGCGTCGACGGCAGCGGCCACGGCGTCTACGTGTACGGCGACAACGCATGCGCGCTGAACGTGACCACCGCCTACCTGGTGCACGGCACGATGCCGAAGGACACCCGCTGCGGCCCCGCGACCCGCAGGCTCGACGCCGACGCCGCCCAGCGGCGCGCCGACACCCTCGACCAGCTGCACCGCCCGAACGTCCCACGTCTTCACTAGCTGGCCGAGACATCTAAGGAGTTACCCACGATGGATGCGTCGCAGATCGAGTTCGGTATCGACAGTTTCGGAGACCGTCCCCGGGATGACCGGGGGGAGATCGTGTCGCACGCGCAGGCGATCCGCGCGGCGGTGGCCGAGGCTGTGCTGGCCGACCAGATCGGCATCGACGTGGTCGCATTGGGCGAGCACCACCGGCCGGAGTACGCGATCTCCAGTCCGGAGACGGTGCTCGCCGGCATCGCGACCGTCACGGAGCGCATCCGGCTCGCGTCGGGCGTGACGGTGCTGTCCTCGGACGATCCGGTGCGGGTGTTCCAGCGCTTCGCCACGCTCGATGCGCTCTCCAACGGTCGCGCCGAGGTGATCCTCGGGCGAGGGTCGTTCACCGAGTCGTTCCCGTTGTTCGGGTACGACCTGACGGACTACGAGGTGTTGTTCGAGGAGAAAATCGACCTGTTTCATCGACTTCTGGATGAGAAACCGGTGACCTGGGAGGGCACCACTCGCGCCGCTCTACGGGACGCGGACGTCTACCCGAAGACGGACTCGGGACGTCTGAACACCTGGGTGGGAGTGGGCGGCACGCCGCAGTCGGTGCTCCGCGCCGCGCGCTACGGGTTCCGGCTCATGCTCGCCATCATCGGTGGCGCACCCGATCGCTTCGCTCCGTACGTGGATCTGTACCGGCGGGCGCACCAGCAGCTCGGCACGACCGCTGCGCCGGTTGGAGTGCACTCCCCCGGCTTCGTCGCCGCGACCGACGAACAGGCCAGGGAGTTGTTCTACCCCGGCTACCGGGAGATCCGCGATCGGATTGGCGCGTTGCGCGGCTGGCCGCCGCTCCAGCAGCGGGAGTTCGATGCCGACGTGGCGCACGGCTCGCTGTATGTGGGGTCGGTCGAGACCGTCGCGGCGAAGATCGCCCGCGCGATCCGGGTGCTGGACGTGGGCCGTTTCGACATGATCTACTCCGCCGCCGGGACGGTCTCCGCCGCCGCGCGGATGCGGTCGGTCGAGCTGTACGGCACGCAGGTCATCCCGCGGGTGCGTGAGCTTCTGGCCGAGCAGTCCGCGGACCCCGCACGGGTGACCCGGTGATCTCGCAGGTCACCACCATCGGCATCCTGGGCGCCGGGAAGGTCGGCACGGTCCTGGCCCGCCTGGCCGTCGCCGCGGGCTATCGCGTCCTGATCGCCGGCTCCGGAGATCCTGCCAGGATCGCGTTGACCATCGAGGTGCTGACCCCCGGTGCCACCACCGGGTGGCCGACCGAGGTCGCGGCAACCGCGGACGTGGTGATCCTCGCGCTCCCACTCAGCAAGCACCGCAACCTCTCGGCAGACGAACTGAGGGGCAAACTCGTCGTGGATGCGATGAACCACTGGTGGGAGATTGACGGTCCCCGCGACACGATCGTCGGGCCCGGCGTGTCTTCGAGCGATGCCGTGCAACGGTTCCTGCCGGGCGCTCGCGTCGTCAAAGCCCTGAACCACATGGGCTATCACGACCTCGAGGACGAGGCTCGTCCCGCAGGGCGGGCCGGGCGCAAGGCGATCGCGGTCGCTGGCGACTCTGCCGAGGATGTCGGCGTGGTGTCACAACTCATCAACGCGTTCGGATTCGACGCCGTGGCGATCGGCTCCCTCGCGGCCGGCGCCCGCCTCGAGCCTGGGACCGCTGCATTCGGAGCGAATGTCGAGGCCGCCGAGCTGCGAACCCTCACCGCAGTCGGCCGGGCTGCTGGTGCGCGAGGCCCCGCGGACAGCCTCCGCGAGAACCTGAGGAGGACAGATGCGGTCAGTCGTTCCCGACTATCTGACTGACGTGCTCGCGGAGGTCGAGTCGGACGCCTCCGGGGAACACGCTTGCCAACCGCGGGGTCAATCCGCTCAGGAACGAGCAGGTTGTGGACAGGGCGGTGGTGCGCCAGGTGCTGAGCGTAATGGCCACCTGCGGGATGTACGACGCCGCCGGCGACTGGGCCGAACTCCGGCGACGGCGGTCGGCTCACGCTCATTGATGTCATTGATCACTCACCACCAGGAAGGACCCCATGACCGCGTCCCTGACTGAGCGGCCCGATTTCACCGGGCTGCGCGCGATGTATATCAACTGCACCCTCAACCGGTCCCCCGGCCGTAGCCACACTCAGGGGGTGGTCGATCGCAGTGTGGCGATCATGGAGGCGAACGGGGTCAGCGTGGACCAGATTCGCGCCGTCGACCACGACATCGCCACCGGCGTCCGACCGGACATGACCGAGTACGGGGCGGACACCGACGAATGGCCTGTACTGCTGAATCGGGTCCTGGCGGCCGATATCCTGGTCATCGCCGGACCGATCTGGCTCGGTGACAACAGCTCGGTGACCCGTCGGGTGATCGAGCGGCTCTACGGCTACTCCGGCGTGCTCAACGAGCACGGCCAGTACGCCTACTACGGGCGCGTCGGTGGCTGTCTGCTCACCGGCAACGAGGACGGCCTCAAGCACTGTGCGATGAGCATCCTCTACAGCTTGCAGCACATCGGGTTCACCGTTCCGCCGCAGGCCGACGCGGGTTGGCTCGGTGAGGTCGGCCCCGGCCCGTCCTACCTCGACGAGGGCTCCGGCGGTCCGGAGAACGACTTCACCAACCGCAATACCGCCTTCATGACCTACAACCTGCTCCACCTCGCGTCGATGATCCGTCGCGCCGGCGGGTTCCCGGCCTACGGCAACCAACGCACGGCCTGGGACACAGGAGTCCATCCAGACGCCGCCAACCCCGAGTACCGCTGACCCGACGACCGTCACCTCTCGGTGACAGCGCCAAGGATGTGAGTAGCGATGACAAGCCCGGCGACGATGAGCTGGCCGAGCCTGCGGGTCTCGGACTGGACCGACACCCGCGACACCCTGCACATGTGGACCCAGATCGTGGGCAAGATCCGCATGGCCCACGCCCCGCTGCTCAACCACTGGTGGCAGGTGACCCTGTACGTGAGCCCACGCGGATTGACCACGTCGACCATCCCGTACGGCACGGGCGCCTTCGAGATCGAGTTCGACTTCATCGGCCATCGGCTCGACGTACGCAGCAGCAACGGCGGCGTACGCAGCCTCCCACTACGGCCGATGCCGGTCGCCGAGTTCTACACCCGCGTCATGGCCATGCTCGACGAACTCGGGATCGAGGCGCCGATCCGGCCGCACCCCAACGAGGTCGACCCGGCGATCCCGTTCACCGAGGACCACCAGCACGCCTCCTACGACGGCGAGGCAGCCACCCTGTTCTGGCAGCAACTGTTACAGGCAAACCGGACGATCGGCGAGTTCCGGTCACACTTCGTCGGCAAGGTCAGCCCCGTGCACTTCTTCTGGGGCGGAATGGACCTCGCCTGCACCCGCTTCTCCGGCCGGTCGGCCCCACCGCACCCCGGCGGCGTGCCCAACTGCGGAGACTGGGTCATGGTCGAGGGCTACTCCCGCGAACTGTCCAGCTGCGGGTTCTGGCCCGGCGGCGGCGAGGAAGGCGCCTTCTACTCCTACGCCTACCCCGCACCCGACGGCTTCGCCGACCAGCACATCGGCCCCGAAGGCGCATACTTCAGCACCGAGTACCAGCAGTTCCTGCTCCCCTACGAGGCCGTCCGCGCCGCACCGGACCCCGATCGCGCAGTCGCCGAGTTCCTCCGCACCACCTACGAAGCCGCCGCAGACCTCGGGCACTGGGACCGCTCCGCGCTGGAGGACAACCCGATGCGCTGGCACCGCACCCCGCCGGTCTAGCTGAGCAGCAGGTCTCCCTCGACGTCGATCCTGGCCGACTCGGCACAGGATGCTCAGCGTGGGATAGGAGTTGGTCAGTCGGCGGCCGACCGTACGGGGGCTGATCAACTCGTATCGGAAATGAAATCTGATGGAGGACACATGGCAGTAAATGTAAAGGATGTCCCCGAAGCCAAACAGTACGAAGCTCGGGTCGAGGGAGAGTCCAAGGTTGCGGGTATCGCGCAGTACATCCGCACCACGGAACTCATCGCGTTCGTACACACCGAGGTCTCGCCGGAGTACGAGGGCAGGGGAGTTGGGGCGGCCCTGGCCCGCGCCGGCCTCGACGAGGCCCGTGCCGAGAACCTGCTGGTCCTGCCCACCTGCCCCTTCTTCGCGGGTTGGATCGCCCGGCATCCCGAGTACCAGGACCTGGTGTACCAGTCCCGCAGCAGAGTCAGCGACTGAACTGCAAGGTACGGCAGCGACGGAGAGCCGGTGGGAGCAGCAGTACGAACCCGTGGACCCGACACCCGGCCTGTCGAATTCCAGGATGAGGCAAGGGGCGAGCAGGTGGTCCGCAGAGTGCACCCAGACCGGGTGAAGAGGGAAGGACGTCATGACTGAGCTTGTGATCGGCAGAAGCTATCGGTTCAACCTGGGTGAACTGAAGGTCCGGTTCACCTTTGATTCGCAGATACAGGGCAGCTTCGTCGTCGAGAGCGGTGGTGGCCTTGCGCCCGACGGTCACGCGGAAACCGTGAAGCTGGACCTGAGGAAGATCCGCGACGGCGTTTACTTGAATTCGTGGACGGAGGCCAGCGGTGCCACCGTCACCCACGTCGAGGACTTCGCCAAAGCGACGCTGTATTCCAACGTGACTGTCGGCGGCACTCTCTACAACTTTGTCGGGACAATCGAGGAGGCATGACTATGGCCGCGAACACGGCGACTGACCAGGCTCAACGCAATACCGAAATCGTACTCACCGCCATGCGAGAACTCTTCGCCGAAAAGGACATCACGGCGCTCGACCGGTACTGGTCTGAGCCTTACGTTCAGCACAGTCCTCAGATGGCCAACGGTCTGGACACGCTACGCGCCGTCGTGCCGGATCTGGAGGGCTTCTCATGGGAGCCGAAGCGGATCGCCGCACAGGGCGATCTCGTGTTCACCCACAGCATCGTCCATGGCTGGGCACCGAACCCGGTCGTCATCGTTGACATCTTCCGGCTCGAAAATGGCCGTATCGTCGAACACTGGGATGTCATTCAGGACCTTACCTCCCCCGAGGCGACCGTCACCGGTAACCCGATGATCTGACACTCCGTAGGTGGGAGAGGGGCGGATCCGACACCCGTTCCTCCCCACCGAACCGCCAATCCCGGCCTCGTCGAAAGGCCCATCGCGGACAAGCTGAGATAAGGAGATGAGCTATGGGAACGGAGCCCGCCACGAGCACGGTCCTGTTGGGCGGTAGCCGTACCCTGCTCTCCTACCGGCGTCAGTTGGCCCGCGAGCGGCACATCAGCCATGTGCTGCAACACGCTATCCAGCCCGCAAGCAGCGTCGTCGCTGACCTCGCTGGCCTGCGGATCGCCGTGCGATGCCGCGCAGCGGACCCCGTACTGCGGATCGGTGGAGACTGGTACCTGGTTCTTCCACTGGCCAACGGAGATCTGGTCATGGCTGTTGGCGACGTCGTCGGTCACGGGCTGCGGGCCGTCGAGGCCATGATCGGATTGCGGTATGCAATGGCGGCGTACGCCGTCGAGGGCCATCCACCGGCGGTGATCCTGTCTCGCCTCAACACACTGCTCATCGGCGCCGGCAACGCCATCACCGCGACCGCTGTCGTCGCGACGTTCCGGCCTAGCACGGGCCAGATCATCTGGGCCGGTGCCGGCCATCCGCCGTTGCTGCTGGCCGACCGCCGGCGGGTGGTCTCCCTCCCCAGTCCCGCAGGGCCGCTGCTGGGGGCGTTCTCGGCACCGCAGTACGCGCAGGAGGCCCGCCAACTGCTGTCCGGTCACTCACTCTTGCTTTACACCGACGGCATGATCAAGCGAGGAAACTTCGACCATGGCATCGAACTGCTTGCCGATCAGCTCGTCGGCCTCGACGCGCACCCGGCAGCAATCCTCGACCGGCTCGACTTCGGCGCCGCCCGCGACGACGCGTGTGCCCTTCTGGCACAGCGCATCACCTGAACGGGAGCGCTGCTGCGGAGAGGCGGGACTGCGCGGGCACCCTGGATGGCTCAGCTGCGGTGTCAGCTCAGAACGTGGATACGGCCGTCATGCCTCTGCCCGAGCGGCGAGGGCCGTATTCATTGCCGCGAAGCCTGACTCGGTCGAGCGCAACATGCCGCGCAGCATCATCACGAGCAACCCGGAGAAGCGTTCGGACTGGGTGAACCGGGTCGATTCGGGAGTGAGCGGTTCGATGTCGAAGGAGTGCGCGCCGTCGAAGATGCCCGGGATGAGCAAACGGCCGAGCCACGCGAGCCGCCGCTCGGACTCGACGGCGGTGACGGTGGGAGTGAAGCGGCGCGGCTTAGCCCCGGGAAGTGCGATGGTCACCGCCAGCCGAGATCCCCGGGTCAGGCTGCCGTCAAGCTTCGTGATGAATGGGTTCCATTCCGGGTACGCAGCAGTGTCGGTGAGGATCGCCCACACGCGATCCGCGGGCGCGGCAATGTCGATCGTGTGGCTGATGGTAGGCATGGTCGTCCTCTCCTGGTCTGGCCTGAGGGCGACTCAGTGGCCAAATCGGTTGTGCGACAAGGTTGTCGAATAGTTCCAGGTAATTTCGGGATGAGGCCGTGTGAACCGAACCGCCGGCGGTCATCGTCGAGCCACCAGGCTCGCACCCATGGCGACGGTTCGCGTCGGTGGAAGCTACGGGGATCCCGGCCGATCGTACCGTGCTGGCACATTGTGTGAGCCCGGCCGACGCTGTCAAAGCAGCCGAATGCGGCTGTTGGATCGAGCAGCGAGGCCTGGCTGTCCGGGCTATGGCCGTGGTGTGCCCGGCCGGTCAGCGCAGCGGCAGTTCCTTGAGCTGCCTGCGGGAGGTGATGCCGAGCTTACGGAAGATGCTGCGCAGGTGGGCTTCGATCGTGCGCGGGCTCAGGAACAACTGTGCGCCGATCTCCCGGGAGGTTGCCCCGGTGGCGACCAATCGGGCGATGTGCAGCTCGTGGCTGGTGAGGGCGCGGGCCGGCTGGGTGGTGCGTTTGCGCGGGTGCTCACCGGTGGCGCGCAGCTCGCGGACGGCTCGCTCGGCGAACGCTTCCGCACCCATATCCGACAGCAGTTGGTGGGCGGTGCGCAGACTCTTGCGCGCCTCCTGGCGGCGACCTTCGCGGCGCAGCCACTCGCCGTAGACGAGGTGAGCACGAGCCGTGTCGCTGGCCATGCGGGACTTGTCGAGCCGTTCGATCGCCTCGCGGTAGTGCTTCTCGGCATCAGGCCCCGTGGTGGTCAGCGCTCGTGAGCGCGCGGCCAGGCCGAGCGCCCATGAGGTGCCGCACGCATCCGCGCGTGAGCTGAACTGCTCCAGCGCGAGCGCCGCTCGTTCCGGCTCGCCGGCACGGACGGAAGCCTCGATGAGCTCGGGCAGGCCCGCGCTGCTGATCGACAGTTCGGCGGACCGGCACGCTCTCTCCGCCGATTCCTGCGCGACCGAATAGTTGCCCAACCCGTTGTGCAGTACTGCCATTGCGTACTGAGCCAGGGCGACATCCGTACCCCCGTCGGGGTAGATGTCCTCCTGGGCAATGATGGCGTTCACCGCGGTGGTCTCGGCCTGGTCACCACACCAGGCGTGGAGAATGACGTGAGCATGGCGCAACGGCACGCCCCCGGTCGCCTGTGTGAGCCTTGTGGCCTCGGCGGCCAACTCGCTTGCCTGGGCGAGATCGCCCAGCAGGACCGACGTGATGGACAGGAAGTTCAGTGCGGCGGGGAGCACGGCCAGCGCGCCGGCTTCACGAGCGAGCTGGACGTTGCGGGTGGCCAGGACGTAGAGCAGTTCGTCGTCGAGGACCGCCACGGCGTTGCGGCCGGCCAGCCACAGCCAACGGTCGCTCTCGCTGGATTGCCCAGATTCCACCTGCGGGCCGTCGCGGAACGCTGCCAGCGCGAGCCGCAGCCCGGGCGCTCCTGCCGAATATCCCCTTGTCAGGGTCGTCGCCAGCCCGTCGAGGAGCAGGTCCACCGGTCGCGGCGGCACCTCAGGTACGGGGGTGGCCAGGGCCGCTTCGGCGATGCGCACCGCGTCGCCCCCACCGTTGATGATGGCCGCATCCAGGGCCTGTAGGTAGGTCTCGCGGGACAGCGCGGCGTCCAACGGGGCCAGTGCCTTGGCGGCATCCATCAGCATGCCCGGCACCTCGGTGCCACGGGTCAGGTGGAACGCGATCTGGGCTCGCAGCAGGTCGAGCCGCGCGCGTTGCAGGGGACCCAGCGACCCGATCGGTGCCGCCAGGAGCAGTTCCAGCGCGCGTTCGGACGCACCGGCTTCATGCGTGACGTACGCGGCTTTCAGTGCCCGGCTCGCGCGGATGGCGGGCTCAGGAGTCAGCTCGGTGGCCCGC
>NZ_JCANNB010000032.1:0-79236 GCF_059553435.1 Micromonospora sp. PRAS1 | reverse complement strand
AGGGGGCCCTTCCTATACCGCAGGCGTTAACAAGGGGCCCTTCCTTTGAAGGTCCGCCGGTAGGCGGAGGGTGCCACGCCGATGCGCTGATGCAGTTGCTGCCGCAGTGCCGCGGCGCTGCCGAAGCCGCTGCGGCGGGCGATCTGGTCGATGCTCAACTCGGTGCTCTCCAGCAGGAGGCGGGCGTGCTCGGTGCGCTCGCGCAGCAGCCACTGGGCCGGGCTGAGCCCGGTCTCAGCCCGGAATCGCCTGGTGAACGTGCGTACGCTCATCCGCGCCTGCCCGGCGAGGTCGCGCAGGCTGACCGGCTCGTGCAGCCGCTGGCGGGCCCACTCCCGGGCGACGGCGGTGCTGGTGTCCGGTGCCTGCGGCACCGGGCGTTCGATGTACTGGGCCTGTCCACCGTCCCGCCAGGGTGGCATCACGCACCGGCGGGCGGACTGGTTTGCGACCTGGCTGCCGTGGTCGGTGCGGACCACGTGCAGGCACAGGTCGATCCCGGCGGCGACCCCGGCGGAGGTGAGCAACTGGCCTTCGGCGACGAAGAGCACGTCGGGGTCGAGTTCGACGTCCGGATACAGCCGGCGGAAGCTTTCCGTGTACGCCCAGTGGGTGGTGGCCCGGCGGCCGTCCAGCAGCCCGGCGGCGGCCAGCACGAACGCCCCGGTGCAGATGGACATGATCCGCACACCCCGGTCGTACGCGGCGCGCAGCGCCTCGGTCACCTCGGGCTCGATCGCGTCGTGGCGCTGCGTCGCCTCGCCGTTCACCCCGGGCACGATGATCGTGTCGGCTCCCGCCAGCAGTTCCAGCCCGTGATCGGGCAGCACCTGAAAGCCGGCCGTGCTGCGTACCGGCCGGCCGCCGGGGGTGCAGGTGTCGACCGTGTAGAAGTGCCGGTCGTCGGCGTCCCGGGCGGTGCGGAACACCTGGGAGGGGGTGCCCAGGTCGAGGCCGACCACCTGGTCGACGGCGAGGACGGCGATCCGGTGCGGCGTCATGGCCCGATTATTGCGCAGGCTGGCCATCGGGCCACTCGCGCACCCGGCCGGTCGGTCCCAGACTCAGCTGGTGAAGAGAGCTGTCCGTCTGCACCCTGCCTGGATCGTCGCCGCGGTCGCCTTCGTGGCGCTGGTCGGCGCCGCAGGTTTCCGGGCCACCCCCGCGGTGCTGCTGCACCCGCTGCACGCCGAGTTCCGCTGGCCACTGGCCACCATCTCGGCGGCCGTCTCGGTGAACCTGCTGCTCTACGGGTTGACCGCGCCGTTCGCCGCCGCGTTGATGGACCGGTTCGGCATCCGCCGGGTGGTCTGCGTCGCCCTGCTGCTGGTCGCCGCCGGCAGCGGGCTGACCGTCTTCATGACGGCGAGCTGGCAACTCATCGCCTGCTGGGGTGTGCTGGTCGGGCTGGGCACCGGTTCGATGGCGCTGGCCTTCGTGGCGACCGTGACCGGGCGCTGGTTCGTCCATCGCCGAGGTCTGGTCACCGGCGTGCTGACCGCCGGTGGGGCAGCCGGTCAACTGGTCTTCCTGCCGCTGCTGGCGATGCTGGTCGGCGCGTACGGCTGGCGGGCGGCGGCGCTTGTCGTCGCCGGGTCGGCACTGTTGGTCGTACCGCTTGTGCTGCGGCTGCTGCGCGAGTACCCGGCGGATCTCGGGCTGCCCCCGTACGGCGGGGACGAGGTGGTCGTACCGCCGGAGCCGGCCGGCGGGGCCGCCACCCGGGCGGTACGCGCGCTGGCCGCCGCCGCACGCACCCGGCCGTTCTGGCTGCTCGCCGCCGGCTTCGCGATCTGCGGCGCGACCACCAACGGCCTGGTCGGTACGCACTTCGTGCCGGCCGCGCACGACCACGGGATGCCGCAGACCACGGCGGCCAGCCTGCTGGCGCTGGTCGGCCTCTTCGACATCGTCGGTACGATCGCCTCCGGCTGGCTCACCGACCGGTTCGACCCCCGGCTGCTGCTCGGCGCGTACTACGCGCTGCGTGGCGGGTCGCTGTTGCTGCTGCCCGGCCTCTTCGCGGCCACCACCGAGCCGAGCATGCTGGTCTTTATCATCTTCTACGGCTTGGACTGGGTGGCCACCGTACCGCCGACCGTGGCGCTGTGCCGGGAGTACTTCGGCACCTCCGGCGCGGTGGTCTTCGGCTGGGTATTCGCCTCGCACCAGTTCGGCGCGGCGGTGGCGGCGACCGGGGCGGGACTGGTCCGCGACCAGCTCGGCACCTACAACCTGGCCTGGTACGTGGCGGGCTCGTTGTCCGTGGGGGCGGCCGTGCTGTCGCTGATGCTGCTGCGTCGGCGCGGCACCAGCTTCACCGAGCCGGCCCCGGTCGTCGCCGCGCCGAGAGCCTGGAGCTACCGCGGCTGAGCACGCTTCTCTGTGTTAATAAGGGGCCCTTCCTCTACACCAGGCGTTAACAGGGGGCCCTTCCTTACAAGCGCCAGCGTTGGGCGGGGTTGCCGTCGCAGGGGGCCTGGACGACGTCGTCGCCGGGAGCGGTGCCGCCGTCGCGGACCTGCGCGCACTTGCCACTGTGCACGGCCACCAGCAGCATCGTGCCGTCGCCGGCGGCCTGGAGGCGCCACTGCTGGTTGCCCTCGCCGTGGCAGCGGAACTGCTGCAACCGGGCGCCGTCGTCGGTGCTGACGCCCTCGACGTCGAGGCACTGGTTGTACGCGGAGTTGGTCAGCGTCACCGTGTCCGGGCCGAACGGGTTGACCACCCACTGCTGCTCCGGCCCGCCGTTGCACGCGGCGAGTTCGGCGCCGGACCCCTCGCCGTCGCCGTCGAGGCCGAGGCAGAGCCCCGATCCGACCCCGTTGAACACCTTCGGGCCGGTGAGCGGGTCGGGGGTGGGGCTGGGTGTCGGGGACGGTTCGGGCTCCGACGTGGTGGGCAGGGGCTCGTCCTCCGTCGGGCTCGGCTCGACCGGCGACGGGCTGCCGGCCGCCGTGCCCGGGGTCGGTGCCGCCGCCGGATCGCCGCCGCCCAGTACACCGGTGGCGAAGAGCCCGCCGGCGAGGACGCCGAGCAGCCCGACCGCCAGTGCCGCCCACAGCACCGGGTCCCGGGGCAGTCCGGAACGGCGTGTGCCGTAGACGGTCCCATCGCTTTCCGACATGCCGGCATCCTGGCCCATCGCGGCCGGCGTCGGTCAGCCGCCCCCCGGTCAGGTGATCACAGACGAAACGCGAGAAGTCTTCGCTGGAGGTCCCACAATGGTCGGGGGTGGCGCGTAAAGTGAGCGCATGCGCGCCCTGCGTGATCATGAGCTGGCAGTGACCCAGCTACGACGGTCGTACGCGGCGGTGCCGTCGGGCCAGCCCGTGCGGTTGGCCAAGCGCACCTCCAACCTGTTCCGCCCGCGCAGTGCGCCGCGCACCGCCGGGCTCGACGTCAGCGGGCTCGGCGGGGTGCTGGCCGTCGACCCGGCCACCCGCACCGCCGAGGTGCAGGGCATGTGCACCTACGAGCGGCTGGTGGACGCGACCCTCGCGCACGGCCTGATGCCGCTTGTGGTGCCGCAGCTGCGCACCATCACTCTCGGCGGGGCGGTCACCGGGCTGGGCATCGAGTCGACCTCGTTCCGCAACGGCCTGCCGCACGAGTCGGTTGTCGAGCTGGACGTGCTCACCGGTGCCGGTGAGGTGGTCACCGCCCGCCCCGAGGGTGAGCATGCCGACCTCTTCGCCGCCTTTCCGAACTCGCTCGGCAGCCTCGGCTACGCCACCCGGCTGCGCATCGAGTTGCAACCGGTCCGGCGGCACGTGGCGCTGCGCAACCTGCGGTTCAGCAGCCTGACCGAGCTGACCGCCGCGATCGGCGAGATCGCCGCCACCCGCGCCTGGGCCGGGCAGGGCGTCGACGCGATGGACGGGGTGATGTTCAGCCCCGACGAGGCGTACCTCGTGCTCGGGACCTTCACCGACGACGCGGGCGAGCTTTCCGACTACACCGGCCAGGACATCTACTACCGCTCGTTGCGCAGCCGATCCCGGGACGCGCTGCGGGCCTACGACTACCTCTGGCGCTGGGACACCGACTGGTTCTGGTGTTCGGCCGCGTTCGGCGTGCAGCACCCGGTGGTGCGGCGGTTGTGGCCGGCGCGGTGGCGGCGCAGCGACGTCTACCACCGGATCGTCCGGCTGGAGCACCGGCACCAGGTGGCGGCCCGGATCGACAGGTGGCGCGGCCAGCCGGCCCGGGAGCGGGTCGTGCAGGACGTGGAGATCCCGTTGGAGCGCACGGCGGATTTCCTGCACTGGTTCGCCCGGCGGGTGGGGATGACGCCTGTGTGGTTGTGCCCGCTGCGGCTGCGCGAGCCGGCGGGCGAGGGATCGGCCCGGTCCTGGCCGCTCTATCCGCTCCGGCCGGGGCAGGACTACGTCAACATCGGGTTCTGGGGGAGCGTGCCGATCGCCGAGGGCGCCGCCGACGGCGACGTCAACCGGGAGATCGAGCACGCGGTGTCGGGGGCCGGCGGGCACAAGTCGCTCTACTCCGACGCGTACTACGACCGGGAATCGTTCGACCGGCTCTACGGCGGCGAGACGTGGCGCGCCGTGCGGGACCGGTACGACCCGGAACATCGGCTCACCGGACTGTACGAGAAGGCGGTTGCACGCGCATGAGCCTGACCGATCGAAACCAGGGAGCGGCCGGCGCTCCCGCCACGCCACCGCCGGGGGACCGGCGGCGTGGACCGACCGTGGCGGACGTCGTCCGGGCGGTGACCTCGGGTCCCCTGCCGGTACGCGTCACCGGGTACGACGGCAGCAGCATCGGCCCGGCCGACGCCGGGATCAGTTTGGTAATCCGGTCCGAGCGAGGGCTGTCGTACCTGCTCACCGCCCCAGGTGACCTGGGCATGGCGCGGGCGTACATAAGCGGGGACCTGGCCCTGGGGGGAGTGCACCCGGGCGACCCGTACGAGGCGCTGCGGGTGCTCAGCGGGCTGCGGGTCCGCCCGCCGGCGCTGGCCGAGGGGCTGGCGCTGGTGCGTGGGCTGGGCTGGGAGCGGCTGCTCCCGCCGCCGGCGCCGCCGCAGGAGGCGCTGCCCCGCTGGAAGCGGATCGTGGGCGGGCTGCGGCACTCGCGGCTCCGCGACAGCAGCGCCATCTCGCACCACTACGACGTGTCGAACGCCTTCTACGAGAAGGTGCTCGGGCCGTCGATGACGTACACCTGCGCGCTGTTCCGCAGCCCGGAGGAGACCCTGGAGCAGGCCCAGGCGGCCAAGTACGACCTGGTCGCCGGCAAGCTCGCGCTGCGGCCGGGGATGCGGCTGCTCGATGTGGGTTGCGGGTGGGGCGGCATGGTCCGGCACGCCGCGCGCGAGTACGGCGTCAAGGCGCTCGGGGTGACCCTGTCCCGGGCGCAGGCGCAGTGGGCGCAGGCGGCGATCGAGCGCGAGGGGCTGACCGGGTTGGCCGAGGTGCGGCACATGGACTACCGCGACGCGCCCCGGGAGCAGTTCGACGCGGTCTCCTCGATCGGGTTGACCGAGCACATCGGAGTGCGCAACTACCCGGGCTACTTCGGCTTCCTGCGGGACCGGCTGAGCCCCGGGGGCCGGCTGCTCAACCACTGCATCACCCGGGCCGACAACCGGGCGCCGCACCGCTCCGGGGCGTTCATCGACCGCTACGTCTTCCCCGACGGTGAGCTTGCCGGTCCGGGGCGGGTGATCAGCGAGATCCACGACGCCGGCCTGGAGGTGCACCATGAGGAGAACCTCCGCCAGCACTACGCGTTGACGCTTGCCGGCTGGTGCCGCAATCTCGTGCGGCACTGGGACTTCTGCGTCTCGGAGGTGGGCACCGGCACCGCCCGGGTCTGGGGGCTCTACATGGCCGGCTCGCGGCTGGCGTTCGAGCGCAACGGCATCCAACTGCACCAGGTGCTGGCCACCCGGAACGGCCCGGAGGCGGTCAACGGCTACCCGCTGCGCCCGGACTGGCTGCCCTGATCCAGCTGAGCTGACGAAGGCCGCGCCGGGTTCGCCGGCGCGGCCTTCGTCGCCCCTATTGACAAACAATTTTTGTACGTACAAACTTGTTTTTGCCATGAGAGATGTCCTGTACCTGGAGCAGATCGAGCAGGCCGAGGTGCTGCTCAAGCCGCAGCGCGTGGAGATTCTGCGCCAGCTGGCCGAGCCGCGAACCTGCACCGAGGTGGCCACCCGCCTGGAGCAGACGCCGCAGCGCGTCTACTACCACGTCAAGCAACTCGTCGCGGCCGGGCTGGTCGAGCAGGTCGACCAGCGCAAGGTCCGTGGCATCACCGAGGGCATCTACCAGGCCGTCGCCCGGTCGTACTGGCTCTCGCCCCGCCTGGTGGGGCGGATCGGGC
Source organism: Micromonospora sp. PRAS1 (assembly GCF_059553435.1). Taxonomy (NCBI): domain Bacteria; kingdom Bacillati; phylum Actinomycetota; class Actinomycetes; order Micromonosporales; family Micromonosporaceae; genus Micromonospora; species Micromonospora sp. PRAS1. The sequence continues at coordinate 72,879 of NZ_JCANNB010000032.1, read as the reverse complement.
TGCGCCGGGCCCGCGACGAGCTGAGCCTTGGCTACCTGCTGGACCTGATGGAGGAGGTCCAGGCCGACGTCGCCGCCCTGGACCGCACCGCGCCGGAGCTGCCCTCGATCGGCGTCTCCGGCGAGATCCGCGTACCGGCCGAGCGCCGGCAGGAGTTCCTGCACGACCTGCAGTCCGCGCTGCAGGAGCTGTTCACCCGCTACGGCGGCGCCGAAGGTGACGCCTTCAAACTCGCCGTGGCCTGCTACCCGAAAGGGACCAACCGTGACTGAGCCCATGATCATCCTGACCCGCCTCGCCGCGCCGATCGCGCGGGTGCGCCAGGCCCTGACCGATCCCGCCGAGCTGCGCATCTGGCTGGCCGAGCACGCCGAGGTCGACCTGCCGAAACGGTACGAGTTCTGGGGCCGCCACACGCCCGAGGGTGACGCCCCGCACCAGCGGCTGCTGCACGCCGACGACAACGGGCTGAGCTTCGCCTGGCTGCTTGACGGCGTGGAGACCACCACCGAGATCACCCTGCGCGCTGACGGGCCGGACGCCACCGTGCTGCGGCTGTCGCAGACCCACTTCGACTTCAACGACGTGGTGAACGGCACCAGCATCCGGGGCGTCCTCCAGACCTACTGGTACCTGACCACCGCCAACCTCGAGGCGCACCTGGCCGGCAAACCGCTGCTGCCGAAGGTGGACTTCACCAGCTCCGACCTGCGGGGCGAGCTGGAGATCGCCACCCCGGCCGACAAGGTCTGGGAGTCCCTCACCGACTCCGAGCAGGCGAGCGCCTGGTTCGGTAACCCGATCGGGATCGAGCCCTGGGTCGGCGGTCGGTACGCCATGGGCGGCTTCGACAGCGGCTTCGCCGCCAAGGTGGTCGAGCTGGAGCCCGGTCGCCGGATGTCCGTCGACTGGGGACCGTCCGGCATCACCAGCTGGGAGCTGGTTGAGTCGCAGGGGAGGACCAGGCTGACCTTCGTGCAGAGCGGCTTCGACGAGCAGAACCCGCCGTACGCGGCCTGGGGCGGGTGGCTGTCCGGGCTGGCCGAGCTGCGCCGCTTCCACGAGGTCCCGGACTGGCAGCCGATCTGGCTGCCAGAGGAGGCTCCGGCCACCGCCGACGCGACCAGTTGAGCCCAAGCCCGACCCGGCGGGGCCGGGGCCCGGTCACCCGATGACCGCGCTCCGGTCCCGCTGTCATGGTTCAACCGGATGTCGGCCGGGTACTGGCGGGCGATGCTCCTCCTCTGCGGGCCGACCGCGCGTCGGGTCGGGCTGCCCCGCGCCCCCTGGAACCGCTCCGGCCGCCGCTGATCCCGCCGATGACCTGGGCTGACGGCGTCAGTAGCGGCGACTACGCTGGGACGGCTGTCGGAACGGGGAGATTTCTTGCGCAACCACCCGGTGATCGTGCTGGTCGCCGTCCTGCTGTCCACCCTTGCCCTGCCGGTCTCGCTTACCGGCGCGGCGGTCGCCCTACCGGACATCGGCCGGGATCTCGACGCCGGGCTGGCCGCCGTGCAATGGGTGATCAACGGGTACAACGCCACCTTCGCCAGCTTCATGCTCGCCGCCGGCGCGCTGGCCGACCTGTTCGGCAGGCGCCGGGTCTTCGCGATCGGCCTGTCCATCTTCGCCGGAGGCGGCCTGCTCGCCGTGGTCGCCGACGACATCCTGCTCTTCGATGTGCTCCGCGCGCTGGCCGGTGTCGGTGCCGCCGCCGCGGCGACCAGCGCCGCCGCGATCCTCGCCGGGACCTTCCACGGCGCGGCCCGCACCCGCGCGTTCAGTGCCTTCGGTACGACGATCGGCGCCGGTCTGGCCTTCGGTCCGTCGATCTCGGGGCTGCTCATCGAGTTGCTCGGCTGGCGGGCGGTTTTCGCCGTGCCGGCGATCGCCGCGCTGCTGGTGCTGGCCCTGGTGCCGTTGCTGCCCGAGTCCCGCCCCTCGGGTGCCGGGCGGGTCGACTGGCCCGGCACCGTGTCGTTCACGGCCGCCCTGCTGCTGCTCATCTTCGGTTTCGTGCAGGGACCCGAGTTCGGCTGGGCCGATCCGCGGATCGTCGGCGCGTTCGCGGCCGTACCGGTGCTGCTGGTGTTCTTCGTCCGGGTGCAGCGTCGCCGGGCCGATCCGATGTTCGACCTGAGCCTGCTGGCGAACCCCCAGTTCGTCGGCATCTGCCTGGCGGCGGCCATCATCGTCGCCGTGCTGGTGCCGCTGCTGGTCTACCTGCCGTCGTACTTCACCACGGTGCTCGGGCTGACGCCCGGTGCGGCCGGCGTCACGCTGCTCCTGCTCACCGCCCCCACCGTGGTGCTGCCGCTGCTCGGCGGCGCGCTGACCCGGGTGGTGCCGGCGACCCTGGTGATCGTCGTGTCAGTGGCGGTGGTGGCGGTCGGTGCCGCCTGGGCGACCGTGCTCGGTCCGGAGGTCGGCACCGCCACGCTGGCCGGACCGCTGCTGAGCATCGGCGTCGGGGTGGGACTCTCGATCGGCCTGCTGGACGCCCTGGCCATCGGCAGTGTCGCGGCGAACCGGGCGGCCACCGGCGCCGGGATGATCAACACGTCCCGGCTGGCCAGCGAGACCATCGCCATCGCGGTGGTCGGGGCGGTGCTGGCCAGCACGACCGCCGGCCGCCTCGCCGACCCGGGATTCACCGACGGGCTGCGTACCGTGCTGTGGTCGATGGCGGCGGTCGCCACGGTCGCCGTGGTGTCCACTGCCATGCTGCTCCGGCGCGGCTATCGTGGCCAGTCGTGACGAGCAGCGAAGAGCGACTGGCCGCGATCCGGGGCGGCGTACCGCCGCGACGGCACAACGCCCGCACGATCGCGGCGTTGACCGGCAACCCGGGCTGCAACCGCCGGGCGATCCTGGACGGTGCCGGGGTGGACAAGCCGCTGCTGGCCGAGCGGATCGGCTTCCCCGCCCGGTTCGGGCAGTCCCGGTTCGCCATCACCCGGGGTAACGCGTTCGAGGCGCAGGTGAAGGCCGACGGCGGGGCCGAGCTGCTGCGGCTGGTCGCCGAGCGGCTCGGCGTACCGCTGCCGGCGACGGCGAGCTGGACGGACCTCGGCGCCGGCGAGGACGTCGCCGGCCGGCAGCGGCGCTCGGCCACCCTGCTGGCCGCCGCTCTCGCCGCCGACACCGAGGCGGCGACGAGCGCCGACCGGGAGCCGGCGGTCGGTGCGGAGGCGGCGCTCTTCGACCATCCGCTGCTCGGACTGGACGTGGCCGGGCGGCGGGTGTACCTCGAACCGGACCTGGTCGCCGCGCGGCTGGGCGGGCGGTTCCACGTGGTGGAGATCAAGTCGTTCGCCGTGGTCGACGGGCAGGCCGACCCGGCCAAGCTGGCCGCCGCGGCGGTGCAGTCCGCCGTCTACGTGCTGGCCCTGCGGGAACTGCTCGCGGCGCAGGGCCACGACCCGCGGCTGGTGTCGCACGAGGTGGTGCTGGTCTGCCCGGCCGACTTCACCAACCAACCGGTGGCGCACCTGCTCGACGTCCGCAAGCAACTGCTCGTGGTACGCCGACAGCTAGACCGGATGGACCGGGTCGACGCGCTGCTCGCCGCCGTACCGGCCGACTTCACCGCCGCCCCGACGGTCGACGCGTCCACCCTGGTCGGCTCGCTGACCCGGGTGCCGGCCCGCTACACGCCGGACTGTCTGGACAGCTGCGAACTGGCGTACTTCTGCCGGCACGAGGCGCGGGGGCAGACCGGCACGCTCGGCCGCCCGGTCCGCGAGGCGCTCGGCGGCATCGCCGAGGTCGATGAGGTCCTGGCGCTGGCCGGCGGGGACCGCCAGGTCGACCCGGAACGAGCGGAGGCCGCCGCGCTGCTCCGCACCGCCGCCCGCCTCCGCGCCGACGCCCTCGGTCACGGCGCATGAGCGAGCGAATCATCGGGCTCAGTGTGGTGGTGCCTCAGGGCGGCACGCAGCGCAGCGGAGGGTCGACATGAGTACGCTGCGGGCGCTCGCGGCGGCGCAGGCGGTGGCGGCCGGAGTGGCCCAGCCGGTGACCACCGTGCGTCACCTGCACCTGTCGACGCGACCGCTGGTGCTGGTGCCGTTGGCGCTGGCCGGGGAGGTGAACGCCCCGCTGGCGGCGATTGTCGGTTCGGCGCCGGGCGAGGGACGGCTGCTGATCGTGCCGCAGCCACGCAACCGGGACCAGCGGTTCGCCTTCGTCGCCGAGCTGGCCGGGGTCGTGTTGCCGTACGTCGAGGGTCACCGCACCGCCACCGAGGCGATCTCCGTCGACCGGGGGCGCGACGTGCGCCTGCGGTACCTGGACGCACCGCAGGTGCTGGTGCCGAACCCGGCCGGGGTGAACTTCCTGCGGCTGTTGGGGCGTGCCACCCGGTTCCGCCGGGTCGACGGTGAGTATCCGGTGCCGCCGACGGTTCCGCTGCTGGGCCGGTGGCTGACCTTCCTCGCCGAGCGGGCCGAGCAGCCGGGCTCGTCGACGCTTGTGGCGATGACGCAGGCGTTGACGCTGCACTGGGCGACCGGGCAGAGCGCGGTGGAGGACCTGCACCTGCCGGCGCTGCTCGGCTGGATCGCGCCGCCGGCCGGGCTGACCGGTGCCGAGGCCGCCGCCCGCGCCGAGGACCCGACTGTCTGCCCGCCGGCCGGACCGGCCACCGATCCCGAGTTCGACAACCGGTCGCTCGCACCGGCGATCGAGGCGTACGCCGCCGCCGGGGACGACGAGGCGGCCCGGGTCGAGGCGTACGCGGAGCTGGAGCGGCTGCTGCGCGACCAGCTGACGCCAACCTGGGAGCTGATGTGGCGCGGCGTGGGGTTGCTGCGGGCCCTGCCGCCGGGTGCGCGGGTGGCCGGTCGTTGGGACGGTGACCGGGACGCCTTCACCGCACACGCCGAGCACGTCGACGGCGGCGGTGCGCCACAACCCCGCCGGGACGGTGCGGTTGCCGCCGCCGCCCGGCTGCACCGCCTGGAACGGGCCGCGACGACCTACGCCGTGCAGCGCGCCTACGACGATCCACTTGTGATGGCGGAGTACCGGCTGACCGGGGAGGCGTTCGTCGGCGAGGTGGTGCTGGCCGATCCGGCGCGGGTCGACGAGAGCGGTCGGCGGCCGGTGCTGCGCCCGCGCATCCAGCTGCTGACCACCGACCCGGTGCTGGTGCCGGTGGGGGCGAGCCTGTTCAGCCCGGCCCGGCCGGGACAGAAGGCGCGGGTGGTCTTCGTGACTCCGGCCGCCGAGGGAAAGACCGAGGTGGTGCTGGAACTCTCCGGCGGGATGGGCCGGGGGTTGACCGCCACACCCGGCAGCGTGCCCGAGGTGGGGGAGCGGCTCTGCTACACCTCGCTGAGCGAGGCGTACGTGCCGGGCGGGACGTTCCCGGCGGTGGAGGAGACACCGTGGACGCACGGCGGCCCACCCGGGCCGGCACCCGTCGCCGACGCAGGCTCGGATGAGGTGTCCGGCGAGGAGTGGGGGTAGCCGGTCCGTCGATGTATGTGGATCGACGAATGGTCCGTCGGGCTGTGGAGTCGGGCCGGACGGCCCTGGCAGAACGGTTGTGCCCGTGGCTAGGCTTTCGAGGTTTGCCAGGACCGGGCCTCGCCGTCGAGGATGCGGTACGAGAGAGAGCCGGAGCGATCGCGGTGTCGCGAGAGGACGTCGAGCAGGCTGCTGTGCGGTCGCCCGAGCCGAAACGGGCCGGTCGGGCGGGGCTGCTCGGGGTCGGCGCGGTCATCGCCGTCGAGACGCTCTGGCTGACGCTGGGCCTGCCCGGGAAGGAACTGGTAAGCGACCTCGGTTCGGTGACGGTGGCGGCCTGGGCCGGAGCGGCCTGTGTCGGCGCGTCCCGGCGGCATCCGGCGCCACTGCGCCGGTTCTGGTTGCTGCTCGCGGCCACCCTGGCCCTCGCGGCGGCCGGGCGGGCACTCTGGACGGTGCATCGGCTGCTCGGCGAGAACCTGCCGCACACGCTGCCGGTCGGGCTGCTCTTCGCGGCCAGCCTGGTCACCGGCACCGCGGCCATCCTCTGCTCGGTCACCGCGCCGCGCACCCGGGTCGGGCGGGCCCGGACCCTGCTCGACGGGGTGATCGTCGGGCTGGCGCTGATCCCGGTCGGCTGGGTGCTCATCTTCAACACCGTCACCATGGCGGACCTCGACGAGCCGTTGCGCACCGCCGGGCTGCTCTACCCGATGTTCGACCTGATGCAGCTGACCATCCTGGTCGTGGTGATCGGTCCCGGCCGGCCGGTGTGGCCTGGGTTGACGCTGCTGGCCGCGAGCCTCTCCATCCGCGCGGTGGCCGACACGATCTACGTCTCCTGGGTGGCCGCGGGCACCTACCAGCTCGGCACGCCGATCGACGTGCTCTGGCCGGTGAGCTACCTGCTGATCGGCGTGGCCACCCGGCTGCCCGCGCCGACGCACTTCGACCGCCCGGACGAGGCCGGCGAACTGCCGCTGCCGCCGTGGTGGCGGGTGGCACTGCCGTACCTGCCGGTGGGTGGGGCGATCGTGGCGACCCTGCTGGCCCGCGAACCCGACGGACACACCCCGCTGCCGGTGTTCCTGACGATGATGGCGCTGCTGGCGGCGCTGGCGCTGCGGCAGAGCCTGGCGGCAAACGAGAATCTGCGCCTGGTCGCCCGGCTGCGGCAGCTCGCCTACGTCGACCAACTCACCGGGCTGCCCAACCGGTTGGCGTTCACCCGCCGACTGCGATCGGCCCTGCGCGGGGCGAAACCGGTCGCCGTACTGCTGCTGGACCTCGACGGGTTCAAGCAGGTCAACGACCGGTTCGGGCACACCACCGGAGACACGTTGCTGACCGGGCTGTCCCGCCGGATGCGCCGGGCGGTCGCCGACGACGGCATGATCGCCCGGATCGGCGGTGACGAGTTCGCCGTGCTGGTCACCGGCGATCGATCGGCCGCGCCGGAGCGCCTGGCGGAGCGGCTGCTGGCGGCGCTGCACCCGTCGGCCGGCGAGGAGGTCGTCGGGGTGCACCCGTCGGCGAGCATCGGCATCGCCGAGTACGGGCCGCAGCACATCTCCTACACCGACCTGCTGCGCGACGCGGACATCGCGATGTACGCGGCGAAGGCGGCCGGAAAGTCGGCGTACCGGCGGTGCACGCCGACGCTACGCGAGTCGGCGGTGGGTCGGGCGGAACTGATCGCCGACCTGCGCCGGGCGGTCGACGAGGGGCAGTTGCACCTGGAGTTCCAGCCGATCGTGGACCTGGCCACCGGGGCGGTACGCAGCGCGGAGGCCCTGGTCCGCTGGCGGCATCCGCAGCTGGGCATGCTCAGCCCGGCCCGGTTCCTGCCGCTGGCCGAGGAGACCGGGCTGATCCTGCCGATCGACCGGTGGGTGATCCACGAGGCGTGCCGGGCGGCAGCGACCTGGCAGGACCGCATTCCCGCCGCGACGGTGGCGGTGAACATCGCCGCGTCGCACCTGCGCCGGCCGGATCTGATCGCCACGGTCACCGAGGCCACCGCCGGAGCGGGGCTGGCGCCGCGGGCGTTGACCCTGGAGCTGACCGAGTCGGCGCTGATCGAGGGGAGCGACGCGGTGCTCGACCGGCTGAGCCAGCTGCGGGAGCTGGGCATCCGGATCGCCATCGACGACTTCGGCACCGGGTACTCGTCGCTGAGCTACCTGCACCGGATCCCGGCGACCGAGCTGAAGATCGACCGGTCGTTCGTGGCCCGGATCCCCGAGGACACCCGGGCGTACGCGACTGTGGAGATGGTGACCCGGCTGGCCGGGGCGTTCGACCTGGCCGTGGTGGCCGAGGGGGTGGAGACCGACCGGCAGCACGACGCGGTCGCCGCCATCGGCTGCGTACAGGGGCAGGGCTACCGGTACGGGCGACCGGCCGCGCTGGGTGAGTTGCGTACCGTCCTGGCCCAACGCCGCCCGCCCGGGGTGACCGGCATCGCAGAATCGGGGTTGACCCTCACGTAACGGCAGGCGGGATCGTGGTTTCCGGAAGGGAGGGAACCATGGCGTACACGGTGGGTCAGGTGGCGCAGCTGGCCGGCGTGACGGTCCGGACGCTGCACCACTACGACGGGATCGGATTGCTCTCGCCGAGCGGGCGCACGGCTGCCGGCTACCGCCGCTACGACGACGCGGACCTGGCCCGGTTGCAGCTGATCCGGTACTACCGCGAGTTGGGGTTCCCGTTGGAGCAGATCGCCGAGATCCTCGACGACCCGGCGAGTGACCAGGACGTGCACCTGCGCCGCCAGCACGAACTGCTGACGGTACGGATCAAGCGGTTGCAGGAGATGGTCGCGGCGATCGAGTTCGCGATGGAGGCGAGCAAGGTGAACATCCGACTGACCCCGCAGGAGCGGTTCGAGGTTTTCGGTGACTTCGACCCGGAGGCGCATGCCGAGGAGGCGGAGCAGCGCTGGGGCGGCACCGACGAGTACCGGGAGTCGAACCGGCGGGTGTCGAGCTACACCGGGCAGGACTGGCAGCGCATGAAGGGTGAGACCGAGGATTGGGGGCGGCGCATCGTCGCCCTGATGGCTTCGGGCGCGCCGGCCGACGGTCCGGCGGCGATGGAGTTGGCCGAGGAGCACCGGCAGCACATCAGCAGGTGGTTCTACGAGTGCTCGTACGAGATCCACACCGGGCTGGCCGACATGTACCTGGCCGACGAGCGGTTCCTGGCGCACTACGAGGCGATGGCGCCGGGGCTGGGCGCGTACCTGCACGAGGCGATCCACGCCAACGCGATCACCCGCGCGTGACGACGGTACGGGGTGGACCGCTCGGCCCACCCCGTACCGGCTCGGCCCACCCCGTACCGGAGATCACGGGATTGGGAATGTCGGGGCGGGAGAGTATGACTGGCGTGTTCGACTTTCTGATCTCCGGAGGTCCGTCTTGTTGATCGTCGCCGGCACGCTCTACGTCGACCCCGCCGAGCGGGACGACTACCTGGCCACCTGCGCCGAGATCGTCCGCCAGGCGCGCGAGGCGCCCGGCTGCGTCGACTTCGCCATCAGCCCCGACCTGGTCGAGCCGGGGCGGATCAACGTCTACGAGCGGTGGGAGTCCGAGGATCAGTTGCTGGACTTCCGCGGCTCCGGGCCGGAGCCCGAGCAGCGGGTGGCGTTGGTCGGCGCCGAGGTGCACAAGTTCCAGATCAGCGCGGTCGAGTCGCCCTGAGGCATGCCGGGACTGCTGCCGGGGGAGGGGCGAGGGCCGGTATCGGGGAGGGCGGGGCCGGGCAGGTCGGGGAGGAAACCCGCCCGGCCCCGCGGTCAGCGGCCGGGAGGGTTCGGCGTAGCCGCCGGAACGCGTCCCGTAGGTGCAGCGGGACCGGTCCCGGTCGGGACGCCACCCGGCCGCCTGGTGGCCGGCGCGTCGGGCCGGCTGGTCGGTGTGCCGCCACCGGTGGCGGGCGTGGGCCGGAGGCTGGGTCGGCCGACACCGGCCGGGGCGTCCGAGGGGCGGCCGGTGTCGGTCGCAGCGATGTCCGTGCAGTAACCCGCCACCTGGTCGACGCCACCGGCCGCCTCGACCAGTTCGGCGAAGGCCGGGTTCTCCAGCGTCCTGCCGCGGTTGTCGGCGGGCCCGGCCGCGTACGCCCGGCAGAGCCCCACAAGCGACGGTGCCGGGCTGCCGGCCGGGTCGGTCGACGCGTTCGGGCGCGTCGGGGGGCCGCCCGAGGTCGCCGGGGAGGTGGGATCGTGGCTGGCCGGGGCATGGTTGGCCGGTGGGTCGCTGGCCAGGGGTGTGGCCGGGCCGACCAGCGGGTTGGGCAGCGCGCCGGTGCCGGCGGCCAGTGCCACACCGCCGAGCCCGGCGGCGACGACGGCGGCGACCTTGACGGTGAGTAGCTCCGCCAGGGCGATCCTGAGCCCGGATCCGCTGCGTCGTCGAGGCCTGGGGGCGAGATCGGCAGCGGCCACGAATGCCGCCAGGGCCGCCTGTTCCCCGGCCAGCTCGTCGGGCTGGACCGGTCCACGTACGGCGCGCAGTGGCACGGCGAGCCGACCGGCCCGGCTCAGGGCGACGGGGTCGCCGTCCAGCAGCCGTTCGGCGGTGTTGCGGTCCATTCGTCGAGGTGACGGTTTGCTCATCTGGTGTTCCTGGCGTTGTCCGGTGCTCTCGACTGATTGGCGCGCCAGATGCCGGTTATGTCACAGCCGTCGCCAGACAGGTGGACCGGGAGACAGGTGATGGTGGCAAAACCACCATCCCGTCCTTTTTAATCCACCGATCGGGTAATTCGTCCCTAGTTGGCCGTGCCATCGCGGTGCTCGACGCCGTTAACACTGTGACACCCCATCTGGTGGCCTGCGGTTGGTGGCATGCGCGGCGAAGGAGTCGGCGTGGCAAGGACTGATTCGACGGGTTCGACATGGCGGTACCGGTGGGCGCGCCGGCAGAACGAGCGCCGGCTGCGGCTGTTCCGCAGCGACGAGGAAGCCTGGCGGCGACGCGACGAGGAACTCCGCCGCCTGCGTACGCTCGCCGAGCAGTGTCACGGCTCGGCCGCGGCCGGCAACGGCCTGCCGCTGGAGTTGACCCCGGACGAGAGCGTGCTGCGGGTGGTGCCGGCCGCACAACTGGTGGAGGTACGGCACACCGCCGTGCTGCCCGCCCCCGATCTGGCCGTGGGCCCGTCGACCAACCGGCTGCGGCACCGGCTGCCCGACGGGGTCCGGGTCACCGACGCCGGGATGGCGGTGATCACCAACCGGCGGCTGGTGCTGCTCGGCGGTCGAGGCCGGCGGGACTGGGCGTACGGGCGGATGACCGGCCTGGCCCACGACCCGCAGACGCCGGTCACGCTGATCCAGGTGCTGGATCGGCGGCGCACCTCGGGGGTGCTGCTGCCCGCCGACGCGGCGGCCGAGTTCCGGTTCGTGCTCACGCTGGCCTTCGCCGACGCGATCGAGCAGCGGGACGTCGTCATCGCCCAACTCGACGAGCTGACCGCTGAACACGCCGATGCCCGCCCGTCGCGGCCGGGCATCGCCACGCCCGGCCAGGCCCGGTTGTCGGCGTTGATTCCCGGTGGCCGGCGAACCGCGGTGGTCGCCGCCGGGCTGGCCGTGACGGTGCCGCTCGTGCTCGCCAACGTCGGCCCGTCGGGCCCGACCGGCCGGGAGACCGCGGTCGCCGCCATTCCCGCGACCGCGGTGACCAGCGCCGAGGGACCGGCCACGAGCACGTCGAAGCAGCCGGCCACGAGCGCCCCCGCCGGAGCGGCCACGGGCACCTCGAAGGAGCCGGCGGCACGCAGGCCGGATGCGCCCCGCGCCAACGGTGACGCCACGGCGCAGCCGGCCGCCGGCTCGACCACCGAGCCCCGCTGCGGTGCGCCCGCCAACCCGTTCGGTTACGGCTTCTGCGCCGGCGACAAGATCCGCGAGCCCGCCCGCGAGGTGTGCGACCACTTCGACTGCGTGCCCGGCTTCTGGGACGGCCGGGGCTACCTGGTGGAGTGCGCGAACGGCAAGGTCAGCCTCGCCGGTGGCAGCTCCCGGGCCTGCGGCCGGCACGGCGGCGTCCGCCGCACCCTGCTGGCCTGACCGGCGGACAGGAACCCGGGCAGACCTCCCGACTGGCTCACCCGGCGGGCGGGTTCACTCGGGTGCGTGGCAGACCGCCTCGACGTTGTTGCCGTCCGGGTCGCGGACGAACGCGCCGAAGTAGCTGGCGTGGTATTCCGGCCAGACCCGGGGTGCGTGCAGCACCTGCGCACCCGCCGCCACCGCCGCGTCGTGGAAGGCCTGCACCGCCGCCCGGTCGGGAGCGGTGAAGGCGATGTGACTCTCCCGTTCGGACACCTCACCGCCCGGGCTGAGCCAGAAGTCGGGACTGCTGTCGCCGTAGCCGACGGCCTCGGGATATTGCAGCATCCGCCGGGCGCCGAGGGTGGCGAGGACGGCGTCGTAAAAGGCGATGCTGGCGTCGAGGTCACGGACCTGGATGCCGAGATGGTCGAGCATCTGCTGTCTCCGTCAAGGGCGGGTGGATGAAACTCGGACGTGTGCTGACGCTAGGGCCGGGGTGTGACAGAAACGGCGGGACGCACGTCACCCGGTAGGTCGTTGCCGGGGTTAATCGGGCCTGGTCTGATGGGCGGTCATGGGAGTCGCCGATCGTCCGGCGTGGTGGTCGCGGGCTGTCGGTTGGCCGACTCGACGGCCCGCAACCCGTTCCGGTGTCTACGGGTGTCTTCGGTACGGCGCGGCAGCAGGCCGCGTCATCACGGGAGGACACCATGCAGAATCTGCTCAGCCGACCGCTGGCCGGTGCGCTCGCCGCCACGGCACTGACCCTCGTCGGGGCGGTGGCGACCGCTGCACCGGCCGCCGCGAGCCCCGCTGCCACCGGTCCGGCCGTCGCTGCGCCCGGGGCCCGGGCCTCGGTGCAGGCGGGACGCCTGATCCTCGACCCGACCGATCGCGGCTACCGGGGCACGCTGCCGGTCGCCGTCACCAACCGGGGCAGCGCACCGACCAGCTTCAGCCTGAACATCCTGGAGCCGGTGGCCGGCTCGTTCCGCACCGCCGGCCCGGACGCGCCCTGCCTGCCGTACGACGACCTGGTCGATGGCCGGCGGACCTTCGACTGCTCGCCGCCGCTCTACCTGCAACCGGGCGAGACGCGGCAGGCTTTCCTGACCTTCGAGGTCCTCACCACCGTCCGCTCGTACCCGATGCGTGCCGGGCGGGGGACGATCGAGGCGACGGTCGCCGGGCAGCCGGCGGCGGCGGGCACGGACACCTTCGGGACGCTGTTCCGGTCGACGGAGGGGGAGTTGCGGCCGGCTCGGCGGTACACGCCGGACGCACAGGCCGATGCGTCGATCTCGGCGGACGGCGCGATCATGACCCGGGGAGCGGGTGGACGCTGGTTCGGCCGGGTGCCGGTGACGGTCCGCTGGTCCGGCGACGCCGCGCACGACAACCTCTGGGTCGGCGGGGTCACGCTGCCCAACGGCGTGCAGCTCTGGGCCACCGAGCCGGACAGTGGCCCGGCCGACTGGCTGGAGCACCTGGCGGTGCCCGGCGGGCGGTTCATGCCGGGCGAGCAGCGCAGCTTCACCCTGGTGGTCTCAGCACCGGCCGACAGGTCTGCGGCTGACCTCGGCGGCTCCGCCACTCTGGAGGTGGGCGCGAAGTTCTGGCCGGTTGGCGTGCTGCCGGAGGCGACGCCCGTCGACAACACGGTGACGGTCGAACTCGCCGCCATCGAGTAGCCCATCGCGATGCCAAGACTGAACAGCCGCCACGCAGCCTGCGCGGCGGCTGTTCAGCGTTGGGCGGCGGCTGCGGCAGCGCGGTCGGCCAGGCAGCGGAGCGCCGGCACGGCGACGAGCAGCCGCTCCCGGTCCCCGGCGTCCAACTCGGCCAACGCCGCAGCGAGCAGGTCCCGCCGGTGCTGCGAGTACTCGGCGATGCGCTCCCACGCCACCTCGGTCAGCCCCAGCCGCACGGTACGCCGGTCGGCCGGATCCCGTTCCCGGCTCAGCAGACCGGCCGTGGTCAGTTCGCGGACCAGGGTGCTCACCGTGTTCGCCGCCGTGCCGAGGCGTTCGGCGGCCTCCCGGACGCTGATTCCGGGCTGCCGTTGCACCAGCCGCAGCACCTCCACCTGCGCGTCCGGCAGGGCCACCCGACCCACCCGCTGGTTGGCCGTGCGGCGCAGCACCCGGTGCAGGTCGCCCACGGCGGTGCTGAGTTCGCCGAGCGTCTCGTCCGTCACAGTGCGACCCTTCCCAGCTGAATGCCTCTGTAGGCAGAGCTATTGTAACCGGATGCCGCAGACCGCCACGCCCTCCGCCGCCACGCCGGAGCGGGTCGCCGCACCCACCGGCCGGGCCGCCCTCGGGCTGCTGGTGCTGCTCGGCAGCCTCACCGCGATCGGGCCGCTGTCGCTTGACACCTACCTGCCGGCGCTGCCCGAGATGACCCGCGACCTGAGCGCCAGCCAGGCACAGATCCAGCTCTCCCTGACCACCTGCCTGGTCGGCATGGCCCTGGGGCAACTCGTCACCGGTCCGCTCAGCGACCGCTGGGGACGGCGCCGGCCGGTGCTGGTCGGCGTCGCCGCGTACGCCCTGTTGTCGCTGGTCTGCACGCTCGCGCCGACCGCGGAGACGCTCGCCGCGGCGCGCTTCTTCCAGGGCTTCGCCGGCGGCATGGGCACCGTCGTGGCCCGCGCCGTGGTCCGCGACCTCTACGCCGGCCGGGCCGCCGCGAAGTACTTCTCCCGGCTCGTGCTGGTCTTCGGCCTCGCCCCGATGGCCGCCCCCGCCCTCGGCAGCCTGCTGCTCGGATTCGGCGGCTGGCGTGGCATCTTCGTCGCCCTCACCGTCGTCGGCGCCCTGCTCGCCAGCGTCGTCGCGTGGCGGCTCCCCGAGACCCTGCCCGCCGCCCGGCGCAACACCGGTGGCCTGGCCGCCACCGCCGCCGCCGGCCGCGCGCTGCTCGCCGACCGCGGCTATCTCGGGTACGCGCTGACCCAGGGCCTCGCCTTCGCCGGGCTGTTCGGCTACCTCTCCGGCTCCTCGTTCGTCCTCCAGGACGTCTTCGGCCTCTCCGTCGGGACGTTCAGCCTCGTCTTCGGCGTCAACGCCCTCGCCTTCGTCGCCGTCGGCCAGCTCAACGCCCGGTTGCTCGACCGGCACGACCCGCGCCCACTGCTCATCGTCGGTCTCGGCATCGGGCTGGCCGCCGCACTCGGTCTGCTCGCCGGGGCGCTGCTGGACGTCCTGCCCCTGGTCATCGTCGCGCTCTTCGTCTTCCTCGGCTCGCTCGGCCTGGTGATGCCGAACGGCACCGCCCTGGCCCTGGACCGGCACGCCGCCCACGCCGGCACCGCAGCGGCCCTGCTCGGTGGCATCCAGGCCGCGGTCGCCGCCGGCGCCGCCCCCCTGGTCGGCCTCGGCGGGGAAGGCAGCGCGCTGCCGATGGCCGTGGTGGTGGTCGGCGCGGCGGCCGGGTCGCTGCTCATCGTGCTCACCCTGGCCCGCCCCGGCCACCCCTAGGCCCAGCCGCGTTGATCATGAGGTTAGCGGCAGTTTGAAGATCAACTAGTGCCGCTAACGTCATGATCGACGCGGGAAATGCGGGGGTTAGCCGAGGGGAACCTGGACGGCTACGTTGTGTTTCGGGTAGTACGACTCGACCTGGTCGGCGCCGTACTTGTCGCGGAACATCGCCACGATGTGGTTGACGCGGTCGGCCTCGGTGATCGGGGTGGCGCTGGAACTCAGTGACGTCCCGTTCGCGGCCAACTGGACCATCGGGGTCTGCCGGACGTTCTTGTACCACTCGCTGTCCGAGCCGGTCACCGGCACCAGGAAGATGTTGTCGTTCTCCTGCACGAACCACACCGGACGGGAGATCTGCCGCCCGGTCCGGCGGCCGGTCACGGTCAGCTCGACCTCCTGCACGCCCGCCAGGGCGGCACCGATCTCGTTGGTCACGGCGTCCTCCGACGGATCCGCGGTCATCTCCCTTCGCCAGGTTATGCAGCTGGGCAGGCGTACGGCGTCCCTTCGCCGCACCTTCCCCGAAAGGAGCCGAGCAGACGGGAGCCTTCGCAGCCCCGGTCCCGCCAGAGCGGCGTCGGCCCCGACAGCATCGACTGCACCGTGCAGCGCAACGTGCTCACCGTCCGCGCCGACAGGTCCGCAGACGAGGACTCCCGGCACCGCGGGTGCGGTGCCGGGAGTCCCGGGTCGGGCGTCGGTCAGCTCAGCGGAGCACCGCCGGGCTGGAGGACGTTGTTGACCTTCAGGGTGTACGGGGCGTACTGCGACTGCTGCTCGGTCGGCTCGTCGTAGGCGACGATGGCGACCACCTTCGGGAAGGCCAGCAGCGCCAGCGTCGGGGCCGCACCGAGGGTGAAGCTCGACTTGCCGTCGACCTCGTACTGGTAGGCGATCTTGTTCTTCTCGTCCAGGCCGACGAACCGGACGTTCCAGTTCGCCACCGGGACCGGGGAGATCTCCGACGGCGAGTCGAACGGCGCCAGGCTCGACCCGTCACTGACCAGCGTGCCGCCCACGGCGATGTCGTCGATCAGCAGGCCACCCTCGTTGACGCCACCGTCGCTTACGTACCGGAAGCTGAGCAGGATCTGCTGACCCGCGTACGCGGACAGGTCGAACGAGTGCGGCTCGAAGCCGTTGGTGGTGCCGTTGAGCGCCGGGCCGAGCGGACCGGTGACCGTCCTGTCACCGGCGATCGGGGTGTAGGTCTCGCCGCCGTCGGTGGAGACGCTTACATAGCCGTAGTCGTAGCCGGCCTCGGCGCCGTACTTCGCGAGGAAGGTAAGCGTCGGGTCGCTGGCCGGTACCGTCACCTCGGTGACCGCGGCGGCGTCGGTGCTGCTGGCGTTGCCGGACCAGAGCACCGAGTTGCCCGGACGGTCCGGGTCGTTGCCCACCGTCGTCCAGGCCAGCGGGATCGCCGGCAGCGTCTTGGCGCCCTGGAACTTGATCGAGCGCAGGTCGCCCCGGCCGAGCGGCTTGCCGTTGGCCTTGCGCAGCTGGACGTAGTCGGCGCCGTTGGGTGCCGCGCCCGGGGTCGCGTACGAGGCCGGGTTGTCCAGGTTGACGGTGGCGTTCAGGCTGGCCGTGGTGACCTTGCGCTTGTCCTTGCCGAGCATGATGCCGAGCTTGGAGTTGCCGACGACCCGGTCGACCAGGTTCATCGTCTGGTAGTCGTGGATCACGTCGTACATGTCCTTGACGCCCTCGGCCTTCAGCGCCGCCTCAAGGCTGGCCAACCCCTGGAGGTCGCCGTCGCGGTGCAGCCGGGAGATGAAGTCCAGGCCGTAGCGGTCGTAGAGGAAGAGTACGAACGAGTAGACGTTGCCGTAGTCGGCCAGCACGCCGCTTGCGTTGCTTCCCTCGTTCCAGAGGTTTATCGAGTTTTCCGGACCACCACAGTCCCGTGGATTGGTGTTGTAGTCCGTCTGCACGATGCCGAAGCCCTGGAAGCAGTAGATGTGGCCGTCCGCGCCGGGCTGGTCGACCCGGGCCCGCGCGTCGACGTAGCCGGCGAGCGTCTGGGCGAAGTCGGCGAGACCCTCGTTGAGCCAGACCGTCTCGAACGGGTCGGCGTAGTAGTGCGCCAGGTGCTGCCACTCGTGGATGAACGTGCCCTCGTACAGCTGCGGGCGGGCCGGGCGGCTGGTGCACAGGTCGTCGGTCGGCTCGTTCGGCGGGTTGGCGCCGGTGCGGTGCGCCCAGTCGTACGCGTCGATCGTCATGATGTTGCGGTCGAGCATCTCGTTGAAGTACGAGAAGTGGAACCCGGCGATGTAGCTCGGGAACGCCGGGAACTCGTAGAAGTTGTCGTCCCGGACGTTGTCGACAAGCGTGACGGTGCGGTTGCCGGCGCCGGTGAAGTCACCCGACAGGATCGCGTTGCTGCCGTCCCGGTCCGGCGGGGTGCTGAACGCGGCCACCGACTTCGGGTACATGTTCGTGTCGAACTCGTGGACCAGGTCCGCGACCTGCTGGTCGGTGACCGTCGTGGAGTTCGCGACCTGCCGGCGGCAGTCGCCCACCGGGAACTCGGTGTCGTTGGCGACCCACACCTCGATGTTGTCGCCCACGCCACGCAGCGTGAAATCCTTCAGGTAGACGATGCCCTGGTAGTCGTCGAGCGCCATCCACTGGCGTACGGTCCCGACCGGCGGGGTCTCCGCGGCGGCCTTTGCCTGCGAGCGTGCCTGGGCGCGGGGCTGATACTGGGTGACCGTCTCGATGGGCTTGCCGTTGAAGGTGAAGTCTTTCCGGGTGAGCTCGCGGACGTCGTTGGCGAGCCCGGTGGCCGGCGCGGGAGCGGGCTTCGCCGCCTCCGTGCTCGGAGCGGCCGACGCCGTGGCCGGTTGGGCGACGACGGAGAGCAAGGGTAGGACAATGGCGCTGGCTGCAATCCCCGCAATGCGGCGACGTGCCATGGAACCTCCTCGTCGATGGAAGACCCGGCCGACCACCGGACGAACCGGCGCCGACCGATCTACGCGCGCTGATCGAGCGTCTCCGTATCCTGTGCACGCAGACATCGATCAGGCAAGAGGTACGTCCCCCTGGATGCGCCCTGCCGCGTGCCGTGCCGAATGCGAAGGTGGTCAAATGTCCTATCCGGAACCCCGATACCTCGGCGACGGCGGCGAAATCAACGCGACGTACCGGCCGGCCGGGACCGCGCCCGAACTGACCTTCGCCAACGGCGGCGGCGCGCACTATCTGGCGACCGGTGCCGCCACCAACGGGCAGTTCGGCCTCTACCGCTGGGACATGGGCCCGACCCCGAGCGGCCCGGCGCCGCACTTCCACCGCTCCATCTCGGAATCGTTCTTCATCCTCGCCGGCTCGGTGCGGATTTTCGACGGCAACCGGTGGATCGACACGGTCCCGGGCGATTTCGTCCACGTGCCCGAGGGCGGCGTGCACGCATTCCGCAACGAGTCGGGAGAGCCCGCCTCCATGCTGTTGCACTTCGCGCCGGGAGCGCCTCGGGAAGGCTACTTCGAGGGGCTGGCCGGGTTGGCGGAAATGAGCGAGGAGGAGCGCACCGAGTTCTTCATCCGCCACGACACGTACTGGCTCTGACCGGACAGACGGGCGCCGGTCGCACCTGCGATCAGGTACGGCCGGCGCCTGCTGGGGCGGTGCCGACTACTGCGATCCCACCGGCACCCGCTCGGCCGACGGGGTGACCGACGGCCGGGCGCTGCGCCGGGCCAGAACACCCGGCCACCAGGTACGCGGCCCGACGTCCAGGGCCAGCGCCGGGACGAGCAGGCTGCGGACCAGGAAGGTGTCGAGCAGGACGCCGACGCTGATGATGATCGCCGTCTGCACCGACGGGACCAGCGGCAGCACGCTCAGCGCGCCGAAGGTGGCGGCCAGCACGATGCCCGCGCTGGTGATCACCCCGCCGGTGGCGCTCAGCGCGTGCAGCACGCCCTGCCGGTGCCCGAGCCGCGTCGCCTCCTCCCGGGCGCGGGTGACGAGGAAGATGGTGTAGTCCACGCCGAGGGCGACCAGGAACAGGAACGTCTGCAACGGAAGCCCGACGAAGAGCTTCGGGTAGCCCAGCGCGTCGAGGATCAGCCCGGCCGCACCCAACGCGGCCAGGTAGGAGAGCACCACGCTGGCCAGCAGGAGCAGCGGCGCGACCAGGGCACGCAGCAGCAGCACCAGGACGAAGAAGACCACCGCCAGCACCAGCGGCGCCACCAGCTTGTTGTCCCGGCTGATCGTGCGGTCCTCGTCGAGCAGGTGCGCGCTGTCCCCGCCGACAAGCGCCTGCGCACCCGGCACGGCGTGCACCGCCGCGCGCAGCTTCTCGACCGTGGCCTGCGCCCCGTCACTGTCCGGCGCGTGGGCCATCACCGCCTCGACGCGTACCCACCGGCCGTCCGGCGAGGTCTCCGGCGTACCGACCTCGGCCACCCCCGGCACGGTACGCGCGGCGGCGACCACCTGGTCGGCCGAGCCGGCGGCGGCCAGGATCTCGGCGGGTGCGACCGTACCGCTCGGGTAGTGCGCCTCGATCATCCGCTGGCCGGTGATCGAGCCGACCTCGGTGGTGAAGGTCTCGTCGCTGGGCAGGCCGATGCTCAGGTTGCCGATGCCGAAGGTGAGCGCGACAAGCGCGGCTGCCGTGCCCAGCCACACCCCGCGCGGCCGCCGCCCGACGAAGTTGGCGATGCGGTGCCACACCCCGCGCTGGGTGGCCGCCTCCGACTCGGCCGCCTCCGGCGAGAACTTCGGCACGAACGGCCAGAACAGCCACCGCCCGAAGATGACAAGGACCGCCGGCAGCAGCGTGGTCATGGCGAGGAACGCCGTGATGATGCCGACCGCACCGACCGGCCCGAGGCTCCGGGTGGAGGGCAGGTCCGCGGCGAGCAGGCAGAGCAGGCCGAGCGAGACGGTGGCCGCCGAGGCGGCGATCGCACCGTACGACCGGCGCAACGCGACGGCCATCGCCGCGTGCCGGTCGGCGTGCCGGCGCAGCTCCTCCCGGTACCTGGCGATCAGCAGCAGCGCGTAGTCCACCCCGACACCGAAGACCAGCACGGTCAGGATGCTCTGACCCTGGAGGTCCACCGCCAGCCCGGCGTGCTTGCCGAGCAGGTAGACCACCGCGTTGGCGAGCTGGCTGGCCATCGCCACCGTGGCCAGCGGAATCAACCAGAGCACCGGGCTGCGGTACGTGATGAGCAGCAGCAGCGCGACGGTGCCGGCGGTCGCCAGCAGCAGCGTCGCGTCCATCCCGTCGAACGCCTCAAGGAGATCGTCGTCGGCGGCGGCCGGCCCGGTCAGGGCGGTCTGCAACCCGCCCGGAGGGTCGTCAGCCAGCCGTTCCTTGATCTGCACGACCGACTCGGTCCGCTGATCGGAGTCACCGGCGACCGGGAAGGAGAGCAGCAGGGCCCGCCCGTCCTCGCTGGGCACCGCCGGCGGCACCTGCCCGCCGTTCACGTACCGGCCGAAGACCGCCCGGTCCGCCTCGACCTTGGCGTGGTCGGCGTCGGTGAGCCCGCTCTCCCGGGCGTAGACGGCGACGGCCACCGCGAGCGACTCCTGCGAGTCGGGGAACGCCGCCTCCGCCCGCTGCACCGCCCGGGTGGTCTCGGCGCTGGCCGGCAGCGCGCCGAGGGCATTGTTGTCCTGCACCTCGGTCACCTTCAGCGCCAGCGGCCCGGCCGCCGCGATCAGGGCGAGCCAGAAGACGAGCACCAGGTACTTGCCACGGCGGCCGACGAGCCTGCTTTCCACGGTCACGGTCATGGTTCGATCCTTCGCGGGCGGCGCGGGGAGGACAGGAGTGTCAGGGCGTGTCCGGCGGTGGTGTTAGCACTACCGATCGCTGGTCCGCCGATGACGCAGAATGAGTGCCGTGGACGGCTCCGTACCTGCCGTGGTGTGGCGCTGGGCGCGGCCCGGCGTGACCGCCGCTGGGCAGGGCCTGGTGGTCGCGCTGCTCTGCCTGCCCGTCAACCTGGTGCTCTTCGCGCTGTCGGTGGTGTCGCTCGCGCTGATCCCGGCGCTCGGCATCGGGCTGGTCCTCTTCCCGGCGGTGACCGCGCTGGTGCGCCGGGCGCTGACCCTGCAACGCCGGCTGAGCCGGTGGAGCGGGGCAGCGATCCCGTCGCCGTACCGGCCCGTGCCGACCGACGGCCGGCTGGGCATCTGGAAGCGGTTCCGCTGGACCGTGACGGACCCGGCCACCTGGCGGGACTTCGCCTGGCTGCTGCCCGGCGCGATCACCGGCGCGCTCTGCCTGCTGGCGCTCGTGCTGCCGTTCTACGGCCTCGAAGGCGTCCTGCTGGTGCCGCTGGTGCTCTACTTCGTCGCCGACTGGTACGGCTACGGCGTCTTCTGGCCGATGGACACCTTCGTCAAGGCGTACCTCTCGGTACTCCAGGGCTGGCTGATCCTCGGCGGCGGGCTGGCCGCCGCCCCCTGGGTGATCCGGCTGCATTTCAGATTCGCCGGTCTCTTCCTCGCCCCGACCCGGGCCCAGCAGTTGGCGCTCCAGGTCCGGCACCTCGCCGCCACCCGCGCCGACACCATCGACACCCAGGCCGCCGAGCTGCGCCGCATCGAACGCGACCTGCACGACGGCGCGCAGGCCCGGCTCGTCGCGCTGCGGATGAGCATCGGACTCGCCGAGGAACTGCTGACCCGAAACCCGGCCAAGGCGGCGCGGCTGCTCAGCGAGGCCCAGGAGGCCAGCGGCCAGGCGCTTGTCGAGCTGCGTGATCTCGTACGCGGAATCTATCCGCCGGTGCTCGCCGAACGCGGCCTGGACGGGGCGGTACGCGCCCTCGCCCTCACCATCACCACGCCCGTGGAGCTCGACCTGGAGCTGCCCGGCAGCCCGCCGGCGGCGGTCGAGTCCGCGGCCTACTTCGCGGTGGCCGAACTGCTGGCCAACATGGCCAAGCACAGTGGAGCCGAGCGAGCCTGGGTAAACCTCGCCTACCGCGAGGGCGCGCTGCACATCCTGGTCGGCGACGACGGGCGCGGCGGCGCCTCGCCGCAGGCAGGCAGCGGCCTGGCGGGAGTGCGCCGCCGGCTGGCCGCCTTCGATGGCACGATGACCGTGACGAGTCCGCCCGGCGGACCCACAATCGTGACCATGGAGCTGCCGTGCGAGTTGTCATCGCGGAGGATCTCGCCCTCCTCCGGGACGGCCTGATCCGCATCCTCGACGCATACGGTTACGAGGTGGTCGAGGCGGTCGCCGACGGGCCGAGCGTGCTGCCCGCCCTCACCCGACACAAGCCCGACGTCGCAGTCCTCGACGTACGCCTGCCGCCCACCTTCACCGACGAGGGCCTGCAAGCCGCGCTCGCCGCCCGCACCGAGCTGCCCGGCCTGCCCATCCTGGTGCTCTCCCAGCACGTCGAGCAGCTCTACGCCCGCGAACTGCTCGCCGACCGCAACGGCGGCGTCGGCTACCTGCTCAAGGACCGGGTCTCGAACGTCGGCCAGTTCATCGACGCGATCCAACGGGTCGCCGCGGGCGGCATGGTGATGGACCCCGAGGTGGTCTCCCAACTGCTGGCCCGCAACGCGGGCGGCGACCGGCTGGGCGGGCTTACGGCACGGGAGCGGGAGGTGCTCGGCCTGATGGCCGAGGGCCGCTCGAACGCGGCGATCGCCGGCCGGCTCTTCGTCACCGAGAAGGCGGTAAGCAAGCACATAAACAACATCTTCAGCAAGCTCGGCATGCCCCCGTCGGATGACGACAACCGCCGGGTGCTCGCCGTCATCGCCTACCTGAACGGCTGAGACCACCCTTGAACAGGGGATAAAGCTGGGTGATGCTCATATCAGCGTCTGTCTGGCGCGATCCAGCTTGAGCGGGGATTCGGGCTCCTCCCGGCCCTGCCAAGGAAATCCACTACAGGTGATGGCAACCTGTATAGAATTTCCCTGTGCGGGTGGGGGACGGATCGGAGGCCGGGAGCATGCCGCTTGGCATGCTTCCAGCCACTTTCAGTTACTCCGAGGCTCTGGAGGCTGGTCTCTCTGAGTGGCAGCTCTACCGGCTGCGGGATCAAGGACTCATCGCAGCTGTTGGGAGGGGTCTTTACCGGCGCCATGACGCCGAGATGGCGGATATCGATCTCATCGAGATCACCCGCCGTGCGCCATCGGCCACGCTGTGCCTGACCACCGCCCTGGCCCGGCACGGCCTCACTGACGAGATTCCCTCCCGCATCGATGTCGCTCTGCCCCGTGGGCGGCACCGGCCCATCACCTCAGCCCCCGTCGTCTGGCATCTGTTCGACCCAGCTACGTTCGAGGTCGGCCGCACTGAGTTGCCACTCGATCCGGAGACTTCGATCGGGCTATACAGCCCCGAACGAAGCATCATCGACGCCGTTCGCCTGCGCCATCGGGAGGGGTCGGAACTGGCGTACGTGGCGCTGCGGCGATGGCTGAGGCGCCGCGACGCATCACCATCAAAGCTGCTGGCCATGGTTCGGCGGTTTCCCAAGGCTGAGCGGCCGCTCCGAGAAGCACTGGAGATCCTGCTGTGACTGTACGTCCGACCCGCGCCACCGCCGCCGGCCGCGCCTACCTCGACCTCCAGAACCTCGCCCGGCGCACCGGACGTCCCACTGACGAGCTGCACCAGGTCTACGCGCTGGAAGGCTTCCTCGCTCGCCTGGCCCGATCCCCGTACGCGGACAACCTCGTACTCAAAGGTGGGGTGCTGCTGGCCGCCTATGCCGCCCGACGGCCGGCCCGTGATGTAGACCTTCAGGGGCGTTGGATCTCGAATGACAGTGACCAGGTACTCGGCATCGTCCGAAGCATTGCGAGCCAGCAACTCGACGACGGCCTGGTCTTCGACGCGCCGGCCGCAACTGCGGAACGATCCGGGACGATGACGTCTACGCGGGGGTACGCGTCAGCCTCACCGGCCGTCTCGCCGCGGCGCGGCTGACCTTTCACGTCGACATCAACGTCGGCGACCCGATCTGGCCTGAACCGCAGCCGATCAAGCTGCCACGGTTGCTTGATGACGAGTTGGTGGTGACCGGATATTCGCTTCCGATGGTGTACGCGGAGAAGTTGGTGACGGCGTTGCAACGGGGCGAGGCGAATACCCGCTGGCGCGACTTCGCCGACGTTTATCTGCTGGCGGGCCGGCACAATGTCGACGGCAACAAGCTGACGACAGCTGTGCAGCGGGTAGCCGAATATCGTGAGGTGACGATCGAGCCGCTGAGCCATGCTCTCGACGGCTACGCCGCGTTCGCGCAGTCACGGTGGGCGGCCTGGCGGCGCAAACACCTGCTTGATGACCGCCTTCCGCAGGACTTCGGCGAGGTGCTGCAACGGGTGTCCGCGTTCGCCGATCCGGCTTTGACCGGGGCTGCCGCCGGACGGACCTGGGTGGCGGAATCTTCGGTCTGGACGGCGGCCGTGTGACGGGCGGGCCGCTTAGCGTCATCTGCCGGCCGCCGTCAGGCGGCGATGGTGCGGGCGGCGGCGTACATGTCGGCGGGCAGTGGGTGGTGCAGCCGCCAGACGATGCGCATCGGGCGGTCGCCGGTGTGTTCCTGGTAGGTCATTGGGCCGGCGTACAGGTAGGCCGGTGCGCCCAGGTCGCGGTCCGGAATCCGGGTCTCCCGGACGAAAAGGTGCACCGTCGAGCCCCGCTCGGCGTGGTGGATGTAGCGCTGCCCGGTCGGCGATGCCGACGAGGTGGTGCTCTGCGACTCCCATTGGAACAGGGTCTCGGTGATGGCCCGGTCGGCGTACATCGTGGTGGGGGAGTAGTGCTGCTCCGATTTGACCAGAGTGACAAAGAAGATGTCGGCCCGCTCGGACTCCAGCCACTTCACACCCTCGCGCAGCGAACCCGGCTTCGACATGCCGAAAGCGGCGCACGCCTCGTTGCGGCTGTACCGGGCGTGCACCCGCAGCGGCAGCCCGTCGACCGGCGCGGTGACCCGGTGGATGCGGTCCCGCAGCACCTCCACCACCTGCTGAATCTCCCGGCAGCGCGCCGGCTCGGCGAGCAGCCACGCCAGGCGATCTTCCCGTTCGGTGAGTGGCGCGTCCGGCCCCCAGAGGTCGAAGTGCAGCATGTCCCAGAGCCGCCCGACCTCCGGAGCCTCGCCGGCCGCCACCCGGGCCAGCAGGTCGAGCCGGTCCGGGTCGTCCAGGTGCAGCATCCGCCCGATCGCCCGGCCCAACCCGCGATCGTGCGCCCCGCCCGGTGAGGCTTCCAGCCCGGCGAGCCGCCGCAGCCCGGTCCACCCGCCGATGCTCGCCGACCGGTAGACGTCCTCGATCTCCACGCCCGCCTCGTGCAGGAACTCGCCAAGGCTGCCCTCCCCGAGCAGGCGCAACTCCTTCGCCAGCCCGGTCTTCGAGGTCGGCACGGCTGACTTGAGATTGCGAAGCACGATCTCCTTGGCCACCCGGTCGAGCTGGATGTGGCAGCCGCTGGGCAGGGACGGGAAGTCTTCGCGTACGGCATCGGTTATCGCGCGGCGGCTGACCCCGGTCAAAGCGCGCCAGCGTAGGTCGAAGCGGAAGTTGGCGTGTTGCCCGCCGATGAAGTCGAGCACGGTCAGGCAAGGCTTCTCGTCGGCCAGGCGCAGTCCACGGCCGAGCTGCTGAAGGAAGATCGTGGCGCTTTCGGTGGGCCGCAGCATCAGGATCGTGTCGACCATCGGCAGGTCGACCCCCTCGTTGAACAGGTCGACGGTGAAAAGTACCCGCAGCGTGCCGTTCTTGAAGTCCCTGAGCAGGGCGTGCCGATCGGCGCTTTGACTGGTCACCGCGGCCGAGGGCACACCGTGCCTGCCGAACCACTCCGCCATGAACTCGGCATGCCCGATGCTCACGCAGAACCCGAGCGCCCGCATCCGCTGCACGTCGACCATGTCGCCTACCGCCCGCAGCACCATCCGCGCCCGAGCATCATTGCCGGTGTAGACGCCGTCCAGCTCCGTCGGGTCGTATCCCTGCCCGCGCTTCCACCGCAGCTGCGACAGGTCAACATCGTCGTGCAGGCCGAAATACTGGAACGGCGCCAGCAACTGCCGCTCCAGCGCGTCCCAGAGGTGCAGCTCAACGGCGGCGCGGCCAGCGAACCACCGCCGCACGTCGCCGCCGTCGCTGCGGTCAGGAGTCGCGGTCAATCCCAGGAGTACGCGCGGCTTCAGCCGCTCCAGCAAACGGGCGTACGTCGGCGCTTCGGCGTGGTGGAACTCGTCGACGATCACCATGTCGTACGCCTCGGGGTCAACCTCCCGCCGGTGCAGCGACTGGATCGAGGCGAAGACGTGCCGCCAGTGCTGCGGCTCTTGGCCCCCGACGAGGATCTCGCCGAAGCTGCCGTCTCCCATGACCTGCCGGAACGTCGCCAGACTCTGCCGCAGGATCTGCTCCTGATGAGCGACGAAGAGCAGCGAGTCAACCTGCCCTCGGCGATGTAACCGCCGGTAGTCCAGCGCGGCCACGACGGTCTTGCCGGTGCCGGTCGCCATCACCACGAGGTTCCGGTGCCGCCCGTGCACCTGCCGCTCGGCGTCCAGGTCGGCCAGAATCTCGGCCTGGTACGGGTAGGGCCGCACATCCAGGTTGGCGATCTCGATTGGCGCATCGCCGTCGCGGCGCTCCCCGCGCAGCGCGCCCCGGAGCCGATCGCCGTCCCTGGTCGGGTCGTACTCCTCAAACGCCGGATCGTTCCAGTAGTCCTCGAACGTGGCGGCGAACGTATCGATTACGTACGGCTGCTCCAGGTTGGAGATCCGTACGTTCCACTCCAGGCCGTCGAGCAGCGCGGTCTTCGACAGGTTGGACGAGCCGATGTACGCGGTGGTGGTGCCGGTGCGGCGGCGGAACAGCCACGCCTTGGCGTGCAGCCGGGTGGTCCGGGTCTCGTAGGAGACCTTGATCTCGGCGCCCAACTCGGCAAGTCGGTTGAGGGCCCGCTGATCGGTCGCGCCGAGGTACGTCGTGGTGATGACCCGCAGCCGCCCGCCCCGCTCGATCAGCTCCCGGATGGCGCCCTGCACCTGAAGCAGGCCACCCCACTTGATGAACGCGCAGAGCAGGTCGACGGAATCCGCCGAGGCCATCTCGTAGGCGACCTCGTGCCCGATGCGCGGCTGGTTCCGACCATTGACCAGTAGCGCGCCGGTGGAGAGCGGAGTAGTGGGCCGGGGCGGAAAGCTGGGCTGCGCGGGCGGAGGCGGCGGGGCTGCGATGGCGTGCAGCAGACGCTCGGCATCGGCGACCTGGTCATCGGCGCTGACTGCCCGTGGCTCCAGCAGGGCGATGCTTTGGGCGATGCGATTGACCAGGTCGACCTGGCGGGCGAGTTCGTCATCGCCACCGCCGACCGCGAGCAGCGCCCGTTGGGCCAACATCGCGATGTGCTTGGCAAAAATGTCGTGCGCGTCGGCGGGATCAAGCTTGGCCCGCTGTATCAGGGCCGGGTCCACGCCTTGAAGCCGTCCAGCAAGCTCCTGGGTGATTATGTGCTCGTAGAGCCCGGTGTCATGATCGGCCACCGAGGCAGGCTAACGATCTCTGTTCTCCAGCGCTGTCCCCTATCGGTCTCGACACGCAGGTCGGAAAGCAGTAGCGGAAGCCTGAAAGTCCATAGCATCGGTGCTATGGACTGGGGTAGTGTCGAGCTGGAACCAGAGGTCCGAGACTGGCTGGAGGGATTGTCGGCCGAGTACTTCGCGAGAGCCGCTTTCTACATCGATCTGCTTGCTGCTCAGGGCGTATTGCTAGGGGAGCCGTACACCAAGCAGCTCGATGGCAAGCTGCGGGAGCTGCGCTTTTACCTGGACCGCGACGCGGTGCGTATGACGTACTGGATAGCCTCCCGCCGCAGGATCATCCTGTTGACAGTCTTTCGTAAGACGCGGATGCGGGAGGACCGAGAGGTCGAGCGGGCTCGCCGGGCGCTTGAGCGCTGCGCGGCTGAACGGCATACCGTGATCGAGGGGGCAGAGTAATGAGTGATCGCGTCGACTGGAATGAACTGCGGGAACGCCGGATGGCCGAACCGGGTGCAGCTGAGGCGTACGAGGCGGCACGGCTTGCCTTTGAGCTCGGTCGGGAGGTGCGAGAGCTTCGGGAGCGAAACGGTTGGAGTCAGAGTCAGCTCGCACGGGCTGCCGGCATGACTCAGTCTGCGGTTGCCCGCTTCGAAGCTGGGGGCACCGTGCCGACCCTTGCTGTCCTCGAACGGCTAGCGCGAGCCCTTGATCGAAGGCTGGATGTGAAGTTCACGCGGAGGGCGGACGCCGCCTGACCAGGCTGTCGCACGAGTGTGCATGAAGTCGGCTGCGTAGTAGGTGGTCGGCGCGGTATGTCGCAGGGTGGACGGTGAGGATATGTCACGACCTGCTGAGCGGCTGCACGGGCAGTCCCGGGCGGTTTCGGCCTCCGCGTCCGGAACGGCTCATCGCCCCCTGCTCAAGATCCCTCGCTTGGTGACAGTACCTGTTGGGCAGCTCCTGCGATCTGTCATTTCTCTGACAAACTAAGCCCATTGGACCGTGCCGAGAGGTGCAGTGGGCAGGGCTTACGTACCCGTAGGGATTGGAAAGGTGCTGGCGCAGCTGGAATCCCAGACCGACTCTCCTTCCACTGGTGACGGGAGGCGGGAGGGCGACGAAGTGAGCCAGATGCTTGAAGAATTCGCGGATCGCCTGGCGGATCCCGAACAGCGGTCCGCTATCTTAGGAATGATGAACAATCTTCTCCTTCTCGTGCCGGAGAGAGAGGGGACATCCACTCGACGTTGATCAACGTCCCTGGGCAGTGCATCTAGTGCGTGTCTTGGATGGCGTCGAGGGCGGCTTGGAGGTCGTCGGGTAGGGGGTCGGGGGGGGTGATGAAGCGCTGTTCGCCGTCCTGGCCGTGTCCAGCTGGTTCGTGGCCGCCAGGGCGTGGCTGATGCTTTTGGTCGCTCTGGTCAAGTGCACGTACCGGTTCCGCTTGACCGCTGTCTTGCCGGCGACGGCGTTCTCGGCCTTGGCGACCTGGTTGTCGATGTGCCGAAGAGGGCGTCGGGCCCGGTCAACCCGGTACTGGTAGAAGAAATGTGTAGCTGATTGGTGACTATGCGCCAGTCCAACTCTGCGGGCAGCGGTGCAACGACTACGTTGGCGGTCTGGAGCATCCGCAGGTGTCGGTCGTAGCTTGGGTGGGCGGCCAGTTGCTCCTTGACGTTCGGAAAGGCGTAGATCGGGAGTTCGGTGCCGAGTGCCTCGTTGAGGATGCCCAGCGCGAGGGTGTCGTTGATGCCCTGCGCCCACTTGTTGATGACGTTGAACGTCGCTGGCACCACCGCGACGGCGGTGGCCAGCGGGTGCGGCTCCGGTTCGCCGGGCTTGCGCCACTCCACCCGCACCGGATAGCCGGTCTGCTGCACAAGTTCTTTTCGATCTATCCAGGTGGCGGCGGTCGGTGTGGCGGTCAGGCAGACCGTCCAACCGTCATCTTGCAGAAGATTGATCAGCTCTCCGATCCGCAGCACCGGTGGGGCCGCGCAGACGACCAGGGCCAGCACGCCGCGTCGAGTCACGCCAGCAGTCCGGCTCGTTCGGCCAGGGGCCGCAGTCCCGGTGTCGCGGCCCGTCGATCCTTTGTCAACAGGTCGATCAGCAGCATCCGGGCTTGAGCGTTCGTGTGAACGCATTCGGCGGCGACCCGTTCCGCTTCGAGTAGATGCAGCACCGAGGTCGCCCGGTCTCCGGCTGATCGCATCATCGCCTCCGCCATGTCGATGTGAACCTGCGCCCTTCGGCCGACCAGCACTGTCGGCAGGCGGGACGTGTCGAGCCGTGCTCCGATTTCCAGGGCACGGTCTGTGTTGCCGGCCCGGACTGCGGCAGATACTGCGTGGATGGCGACGTTCGTGGGGCCGAAGCCGGTCCAGAGCCGGTTCCGATCCGATCCGAGTGCGCTCGCCAGCGCTTCGGCCCGAGCCAGAAAGTTGGCCGTCTCCTTCGGGTGTCCATGTCCGGAGGTAATGACCGCAGCCAGGAGCAGCAGGGAACCGTGCGCGGAGAGAAGATCAGGGTCGACTACGGGTCCGGCTGAGGCCAAGCGGTCGGTGCTGGCTCGAACGATCTCTTCGGCTTCGTCTGCCCGTGCCGGCATCCGTATCAACCCGCACGCTACCTGGTAGGCGGCGACCGCCATCAGCGCTTGGTCGTTCGCGATCCGGGCAGCGGTGGAAGCCCGGTCGGCGCTGAGGAGTGCGGTGTCTCCATCGCCCACCTTAGCGGCCAGCTTCGACGCGGCGACGTAGGCGGCGGCCAACAGCCGGAAGGCCCTCGTACGGTGCATTCCTGTGGCGGTCTCGGCGAAGGCTGACGCCTGACCGAGTACATCTGGCAGCAGCCGCGCGGCGGACGTGTAGCTCGCGCGCTGATAGTGGTTATGAACCTTGCCCACAGCCCGCCGGATCTCGACGGCTGACAGCGCTGACGGAGCGGATGGAGTCAGGTAACCGGCGAGGAAGGTCCGGAGGCTGGTGAGTAGTTCGGGTCGGGCGGCGCCGGAAGCCCGGTCATCGCGGTCATCTCGCATGGCCTGTCCTCGATACTTAGCCACTGACACGTCGGCGAACATGCCATCGAGTGCTTCGAGGGTAACGCCGAGAGTGGAAGCGATTCGGGTTCGATGCCACGGCTGTGGATCTGTCTCGGCATTTTCCCAGCGCACAACGGTTGATCGCTCCACGCCGAGGATCTCGGCCAACCGTTCCTGGCTGTAGCCGAGGGCCTTGCGCCGCTGACAGAGTCGGTGCCGTTTGAGTGCCACAATCGACCTCCCTGAGCGCTGGCTGCCACTTTAGTCACGGTCCGTCGATCGGGTGAGTACGCAGATGCGTCATTCCTGCGTCATGGCGGCTCCGTGAACGCTGTGGTCCCTGGTCGGTGCCGCGACGAGGCTTTGGGCGAGGCCCGGGGCGGGTGCTGGGCTCCGGTGGGGCGTCGACCGGTGAGACGTACTGCCGTCCCCGCCCGTCTCGGAGCCGCAAGATCGAGCCAGGGAGGGACATGGACGCGATCGACCAAGCGTGCGGCGAGGTGCCGTTGCCGCCGCACGTGACCGAGTGGGAGGTGCGGTGGCGATGATCTATGTGAGCCGGGAGCATCTCCGTCCGCGGAATGTCCGGGCGGTCGTCTTCGACACCCGCTGGCGCGGGCTCGACCCCGCTCAGGTGCACGGTTACCTGGATCTGGTCGCCGACGAACTGGACCGGCTTCAGCGGGAGCTGATCACCGCGAACACCGAGGCCGAGCGGATCCGGCAGGCGTTGCGGCAGTGGCAGTCCCGGCAGGCCCGCCCTGGTTTTGGGAGGTTTGGCGCACCGAACAACAGGTGGTCGAGATGACGGAGTCGCCGCACTGGGTCCTTCACCTGCCGACCACGCTGACCAGCCTCGAAGAGGCGACCGCGCTCGCGGTCGCGTTGCGTGACTGGCTCGGCCACGTCACCGCCATCGACTTCGGCGAGACCACGCTCAGCGAGGAGGACAAGCAGTTTCTGCGTACCCGAGTGTGGTGTGACGCCCGGGGCGACGGTGCCGGCCGCTGCCGGCGTCTCGACGACCACGACGGGCCGTGCGGGGCCTCGGAGGAGTAGTAGCCTGCCGGGCATGCCTGACTCCACAGTCGACGACCTGCTGGGCGGCTTCACCGCGCCTCGGCGGTTCACCAGGGAGACTGCCGATGATGCTCCGCCCACGTCCGGCGTGCACGTGGTGCTCGATGGTGGCACGGTCAGCTACGTCGGGTGGACCGGGAACCTGCGTAACCGTCTCCGGCAGCATCTGACCGGCAATCGCGAGTCGTCGGTGCTGCACAAGTATGTCGGGGAGGAGATCGACCGGCAGGGGCCGGCGGCCACGGCGGAGGACATCGCCGCCGCGCTGGGCCGCTGCGAGGTTCGCTGGCTGGAAACCGACAACCCGAAGAGTACGAAGGAGGCCCTGGTCCTGGCCCTCAAGCCGAAGTTCAACCGGCAGATCCCCCGACAGAGCTAGGACGACTGATGAGCAGAACCAAGAGCGGGCCGGCCGCCGACCGGGAGGCGGAGATGCGCGCTGACCCGGAGAAGCAGGCGAGATTCGCGGCGTTGGCGGACAGCCCTTGGCTTGATCGGGTGGTCGCGGCGAATCGGGCTTATCTGATCGCTGCCGTACCCGAGCCTTCCGTGAGCGAACGCGACCACTGGGCGCTCTCCTGCCTCCCCGGGACCGGATCTGGGCATCGGCTGTCGACGGTCAACATGAAGCGTATGGAGACGTTCGTGTTGTTCCGGCCCGATGGTCCAGACGGCAACGATGACATCGGCGGCTTTGTGATCGTCCGTGAGTCGGTACTGCGCGGTTACGCCGACTCGGGGCCGGGCATGGAGGAACAGCATCCCCATCTGGAGTTCGACCGGCGCCGGCCTTACCAGGACGCCGGTGCCGACCAGGTACGGATCTGGGGCTGGTACGACGATCTGATCGACGCACTGGCGCAGGAGTCGTTTGCCACCGCGGCTCGCGAACTCGCTGTCTCGCTGCTGGCCGGCACGACCAACCACGCCCGGCACCACAACTACCAACTCGCGGACCGGGTGCTCGGCCGAATCAGCTGACGGCCGGTAGCTGGCCCGGAGGAGCTCCGAACTCCAGGCCAGCCAGCCAGTCAGCCCGGCAGGAAGCGTGGCGACTCCGGCGCGCCGTGCCGATCGCGCTCGGTCGCGTAGGTTGGGGGGCATGGGATTGACCGGTGTTTACGAGCCGAGCGCGTCGCAGTGGGTCCGCGAGCAGGTCGAGCAGATCGTCCGTACCGGAACGACTGACGGTGTGACGATCAAAGATCGGCCCATCGTGCTGATGACCTACCGGGGTGCCAAGACCGGCAAGGTGCGCAAGACGCCGGTGATGCGGGTCGAGCACGAGGGGCATTATGCCGCTGTCGCGTCGATGGGCGGCGCGCCGAAGAATCCGCAGTGGTACGCCAGCCTGGTGGCCGAGCCGATCATCGAGCTTCAGGACGGGACGGTGACCGGGAAGTATCAGGCCCGGGAGGTGTTCGGGGACGAGAAGGCCGTCTGGTGGCGCCGGGCGGTCGAGGCGTACCCGGACTACGCCGACTATCAGCGCAAAACCGACCGCCAGATTCCGGTCTTCGTCCTCGAACCAGTCCCACCGACACCCTGAGCCCTCCCAGCGTGCTCCGGCCGGCGCGAGTCAGCTCAGTCGCCGGGGCCGCAGGCGATGCCGTCTTTGTTGCGGTCCAGTCCGTGCCGGTCGCGTGGGTTCTTCACCGGCAGCGGCAGGTAGTCGCGTTCCCGTAGCCAGGCGCAGGCGTCGGTCACCCCGGCCGGCAGGGTCCACGGTACGCAGACACCCTGCTCGCCGTACCCGTGGTCGCAGCCGTCGATCCCCTCGGCCATCTTGAGGGGGGCGGTCGGGGACGGGGCTGCGGTGCGGGTGGCGCCGCTCAGCTCGTTGGCGAACGGGTGGATGCGGGGTGCCGGTGTGCCGGTGGCGGAACCGCCCGGCGGTGGCTTCGGGCGGGACTCGGCCGACACCGACGGTGTCGGGTCGGATCCGGTCGGGCCGGAAGTAGCAGCCGGGTCCGGGCTGGCGGATCCGGCCGACCAGCCGGGGGCGGTGTCGTCCCCGCCCAGCTGGGACCAGCCGATCCCGGCACCAGCCAGCAGGATCAGGGCAACCGCCCCGGCGGCGGCCAGCAGCCGCCGCCGGGGGGTCGCGCGGAGTTTGTCGATCATCCGAGCTTGATCCACTTGGCAACCGAGGGTACGCCCTGGGCGTTGTGTACGAAGAGCATGTACCAGCCCGGCGGGGCGATGTTCGGGTTGCTCGTGACGTTCAGCCCGATGGTGTTGCCGTCGACCGTCATCGGCAGTTCCACGAACCGCTGGTTCGGGTCCGAGGAGTGGGTGACGGCCGCCGGCCGGATCAGCGACGCCCGGGTCACCTCGGAGTCGACGGTGATCTGCTCGGTCGCGCCGTAGCTCCATTCGGTGTCCGCCACGGTCACGATCTCCGGCCGGGTGCCCTGGAACAGGTACGGCGGCGAGTAGACCGAGATGCGCATGTCGAAGGAGCCGTCACCGGGGTTGTCGCCTACCGACATCACCCGACCGTCGGGGAGCAGGAACGACGACGAGTGGTAGCCGCGCGGTACCGGGTCGGTCGCCATTCCCGGGGTGAAGGTGTCCGTCTGCGGGTCGAAGATGGACGCCTCAAAGACCGGGTCGGAGCGGTTGTGCAGGGCGCCACCGGTCTCGAAGACGGTGCCGTCCGGCAGGATCACCGCGGAGACGTACATCTTGCCCTGGTCGCCGGTCTGCGGCACGCCGCCGGTGAGGGTGCCGAGCGGGATGTCGGGGCCGGGCCGGTACGTGGGGTCGGCCTCCTTCAGGTCGATGATGTCGACCAGCCGGTTGGCCTCCGGGTTCGAGTCCACGTTGCCGCCGCCGAGGGTCAGCACCCGTTGGTCCTGGGCCGGTGGCAGCAGCACGCTTGCCGACTGGTCGCGCTCGTCCTTCTTCCGCAGGCCGGGCACGTCGACGATGGTGCCGGCGTGGTAGTCGTAGATCGAGGCGCCGGTGCCGGGCAGCGCGTTGCCGAAGGTGTGGCTGCCGGTGTAGAACAGCCGACCGTCCTGCATCAGCACCATCGCCGGGTAGAGGCCCCAGAACGACCAGGTCTGGTTGGCCTCCCACAGCTCCAGCCAGCGCTCCTGGTCGGCGTCCCAGTACTCGGTGGCTACGGTGCCGTGCGAGTCCTCGCCGAGGCCGCCGAGGGAGATCACGTCACCGTTGCCGAGGATCGTCGCCGACGGGTACCAGTGCCCGCCGGACATGTCGTTGGTCCGGGTGTAGCTGTTCGTGGCGGGGTCGAACAGGAACGAGTCCCGCAGCCCCTTGTAGCCGACCGTGCCGTCGGCCGTCGGGTAGTCCTTGTTTCCGCCCATCACCAGCACCCGCCCGTCGGCGAGCTGGACGTGACCGGCGCAGAACAGGTCCTCCGGAGTCGTCACGTTGGTGAAGCTGCCGTCGGCCGGGTCGTAGACGGCGGTGGTGAAGGTGCCGGCGGCGAACATGTCGGGGTCGTTGCCGGAGCCGGCGATGAGCAGCACCTTGCCGTTGTGCAGCACCACCGAGTGGATGGCGCGTACCGGTGACTCGAACGGCATCACCTCCCACTCGCCCTTGACGCACTCCTCGCCGAAGGTGCACACCGGTTCGGGGGTGGGCTGGGTGACGTCGACCATCGAGTAGTCGTCGGTGAGCAGCGTGCCGACCCCGTGGATGCTGACTCCCCAGGTGATCTGGTCGGTGTCGGCCGGCACCGGCGGAGTACGCACGGTGGCCTGGGTGTACGCCCCGGCCACCGGCAGGGTCGCCAGATCGGTCCAGTACTGCCACCCGGCGGTGGTGTCGTGGCGGAACACGGTGACCGCGGTCGACGGGGTGGTGGAGCGGTACCAGACCGACAGGTCGTACTGATGGCCCGGGGTGACCTGCGGCGCGCACTCCGGGCTCTCCAGCATCATCGCCTTGCGGTCACCAGCGCCGCTTGTCGACTCGATGGTGATCTCCATGGCGTGACTGCCGGTGCGCGCCGCGTTCGACACGTCGAAGGTGTAGTTCTGGTCGCCCCAGCCGGACCGCTCCCAGCAGGTCGGGAAGCCGTTGCTGAGCGTCTCCACGCCGGGGTTGCGAATCAGGTTGGCGGGGGCGGCCTGCGCCGGTGGAGCGATAAGCGCCACGCTGGCCAGCAGGACGAGAAGGGTCAGCTGGCTGAGGCGTCGTCTCTCAGGTGTCCATTGGGCGATGTTCAAGATGTCTCCGAGGCGGTCGAGGGGGTCGGCGGGGCGAGCGGAGAATGCCTATCGATCACGGTCAGGAGCTGGTCATCCGGTCTCCTTGGCGACCTGTCGGATCTCGATGCGATCCGGGCCGTCGCCGAAGGTCTTCACCGGCTCGGAGTTGGCCAACAGCAGGTCGACGGTCGGCAGTTCGTTGTCGTCCCCGCGCATCGCCGGCGTCGAGATGATCAGGTCCACGTCGCGCCAGCCGTTCTCCAGCCGCTCGGCGACCTCGACGTCCAGGTCGAGCTTGTAGAACCAGATCACCCGCTCCGGGCGGTAACCGGCGTCGACCAGGTCCAGCCAGAGCACGTCGTCGGTGACCACCGTGGTTCCCGCGCGGTCCGGTATCTCGTTGCTGAGCCACTGCATGGCCGCCACGTAGCGGAAGTTGTCGTCGACGGACATCGCCCGGCGGTTGCCGTCGTACCAGCCGGGAACGACAAGGACCAGGGCGACGGTGGCGCATACTGCGACGACACCGGCCCGCACCACAGTGGCGGGGTGGTGGCGGTCCGCCATCGGGGCCGGGTCCGTCGGACGCCTCGCCATTATCCGCTGGGCGCCGACCTCGATGATTCCGGCGATCGCGGCGGCCAGGAAGGGCAGCGCCTGGATGACGTACATCGCCGGCAGGTAGCCGCCGGGGCGCAGCGCCACCACCAGCAGCAGCGCCACCGCCACCGCCACCGGGCGGAGCCGGCGCACCGCTAAGGCGAGCAGCCCGCAGACGATTCCCGCGTAGATCAGCACCGGGTCGTAGAAGAGCCAGGAGTCGAAAACCTCACGGGCGCTGCTGCCGGCGGTGAAGACGCTGCCCGAACCGGCCCGGTCCTGGAGCTGGAACTGCACCGCGCCGATCAACGACACGTGCCCGTCGCCGGGGAAGAGTTCGCCCTTGAGCAGCGCGTAGAGCGGATAGGTGATCCCGACGAAGACCAGCCCGGAGAAGAAGCCGGCGAACGAGAAGGACCGCACCCCGTTGCGCTCGGTGCCGTGCCAGAGCGCCACGACCAGCGCCGGCAGCACCACCAGGATGGTCTCCTTGGACAGCACCGCGATACCGGCGGCGGCGCCCGCGGCGACGTGGTGCCAGAGGTGGCGGCGCGGCGAGAGCGCCAGGACGAAGGCGGCGAGCATCCAGGTCACCGCGAAGCTGTCCAGGTAGATCTGCCGCTGCATCGTCACCGAGAGCGGCGAGAGCCCGTAAGCGAGCAGGGCGAGTGCGGCGGCCCACCGAGCCATGCCGAGCCGGCGGCAGAGCACGTAGAGCAGGACCACCCCGGCCGCGATGACCGGCAGCATCGCCACCCGGCCGGTGACCACCGCGAGCTGGTCCGGCATCAGCATCGCGGGCAGCCAGGAGAGCCCGGCGAGTTGAATCCAGCCCACCGGTGGATGGTCGTACCAGTAGGTGTAGTGGGCGAGGCCGAGGCCCTCCCGGACCGCCCACGCCTGGGCCAGGTAGGTCCCCTCGTCGTCGGTGAGGTTCGGGAAGCCGCCGATGTTCCACGCCTGCACGGTCGTCACGACCAGCAGCAGCAGGCCGACGAGGAGGAAGTCCGGCCGCAGCCGGCGCAGTCCGCGGTCGGGATCCGCGGCTGGCTTCGGGCCGTGGCCGAGGATCCGGGGAAGCAACTCGGTGGCGTCGCGGTCGCCGACCGGTCCACTGCCCATCTTCGGGATGAGGACGGTCTTCGAGAGGTCCGGCTGGCGGCTCGGGTCCGCCGGCGTCGAGATGCCCGGCTGGCGGCTCGGGTCCGCCGGCGTCGAAATGCCCGGCTGGCGGCTCGGGTCCGCCGGCGACGGTCCGGTGCCGGGCGCGGCCGGGGGTCCGACGACGCTGGTCATGCCCGGCTCCTTGCGACAGCGGCCGTCTCGTCCTGGCCGACGGTCAGGTGTGCGCCGACGTGGCTTGTCAGTTCCCAGTTGTTGCGCTTACGCAGGAAGCGCCAGACCGCCCGGAGCGCGGCGACGGCCAACACCAACATGTACGGGAACGCGCCGAGGATCAGCCGGGCGTAGTGCACCGGCCCGATCCGCAGGTTGTACTGCCGGCCGAAGTCACGAAGTCCGACGATCTGGAACAGCAGGGCGGCGATCATCGGGGCGAGCGGCAGGAAGCTCACCAGGGCGGCGAGGGTACCGACGTCGAAGAAGAGCGCGATCAAGATACCCAGCGGCACGGCCAGCCCGGCGAAGGCCTGGATGAAGGGGCCGACGAGGGTGTAGCGGGCCAGCATCCGTTGCCAGGCCGACGGCAGACGGCGCCACTCGCCCTTGAACAGCACCTGGAGGAAGCCCTGGTTCCACCGGGTGCGCTGGCGGATCAGGGCGCCCAGGGTGGAGGGCGTCTCCTCCCGGGTGACCAGGGTCGAGTCGTACGCGACGACGACCTTCGCGCCCCGGCTGGAGAGTCGTACGCCGAGGTCGCAGTCCTCGGCGAGACAGTCGCCGTCCCATGCGCCGACGGCGCGCAGCGCGGCGGTACGCACGAAGACGGTGTTGCCGCCCAGCGGGATGAATCCGCGCTGCGCGTGCAGGTGCAACCGGCTGCGGAACCAGAAGTAGTACTCCAGGCAGTTGTGCAGGCTGTACCAGCTGGAGTGGTAGTTGATCAGTTGGACGCCGCCCTGGACCACGTCGGCGTCGGTGAGCCGGAACGCGTGGTCCACGTGCTCCAGCAGGTGCGGGTGCACCTGGTCCTCGGCGTCGAAGACCCCGACGACCGCGCCCCGGCAGTAGGGCAGCGCGGTGTTGAGCGCGCGGGGCTTGTTCTTGACCGGGTTGGTGTCGGTGACCACCCGGACGTGGTACGGGTGCGTGCTGGCCAGTCGCTCGGCCACCGCGGTCGTCTCCGGATCGTCGTGCCCGACGATGATGATGATCTCGAATCTGGTGTGGGTGGACTCCATCAGCCGCTGCACGGTGTGTTCCAGCACCTGCTGCTCGTGTCGCGCCGGCAGGAGCAGCGAAAAGGAGAGCGAGTGTGTGCCGTCGTGCGCTGAGAAGCGGGTGCCGGCGAGAGTCTCCGGTGTCCGCCACGCGTGCATCGTCCACCACAGTGTCACGACTGCGAAGACGAAGAGGGCTATCGATATTGCCACGATGATGGTAGCCGCCATTATGTGCCCGGTCCCCTTAGCCGCCCCTGATTCCCCGCAGAATCGAACGACACCGAAGGAGTTTGGTCAACTTTGTCGCGACTCGGGCACTGTCCGTAAGGGGTGGTGCGGGGGGTCGGGGCGGACCCTTTCGTCGGCCGCGATGGCGGCTCGAATCTCGCGGCATCGTGGCTGATTGTCTGGTTTCGGGGGAATTGGCGCGTCGCCTCGTCCGCCCTCCCCGTCAGGCGTTTGCGGCCCCGGTCGGCCGATCGGTTGGCGCGTGGGCCCGGCCGGACGGCTTCCCGGTGGCCGCCAGGAAGCCGAGGGTATGCGGTTGTTTCGGAAGTTGATCCGAAGGTCTGCGACGCCGAACCCCGTTGGATCCCCGGTCGGGCACCAGCCGCCGGGTTGCCGGCGGTGCGCTGCATCGGCGAATGAGAAATTGCATTGGGCAATTGCTTGCGTGCCGGCAATTGACGCAATTCGAGAATGGTGAGGAGCTGCACTTGTGTCAGCGCCTGGTGATCTGAGCTGGGATTTTCCTAGGCTGAGTCGGGGTGTCGACGCCCTCGACCAAGGGGGGTCGGCCCGTCGGGCCAGATTGTGGTCCGGCGTCGAACGCTGCGTTTCGGGGGGTTCCTGATGCCGGTGGTCCTACATTTTCGTACGCTATTCGCCGCGATTGTCGCCGTACTCGTTCTGATCCCGACGGTGCCGGCGCAGGCCGCACCGTCCGGGCGGGCCACGGAGCTGGCGCGATATCTTGCCGCGCATCCCGGCGGGACGGTGCTCAACGACAACGAGATCAGCTACCTCGGGGGCGCCCTGGTCGTCACGCTTGAGGCCCCGGTCGGCAGCTATGCCGCTGCGGACTGCCCGTACGGCTGGTTCTGCTTCTACGACCTGCCGAACTACGGCTACCCGCGCGGCAAGCTCTCCTCCTGTGGCTGGCAGAACCTCGCCAACTGGAGCTGGCAGTTCCGGGTGGAGTCGGCGCACTACAACCTGGACAGCGGTTACGTCGCCTTCTACTACCAGCAGAGCCAGGAACTGTTCCGGGTCAGCACGGTCAACCGGG
Source organism: Micromonospora sp. PRAS1 (assembly GCF_059553435.1). Taxonomy (NCBI): domain Bacteria; kingdom Bacillati; phylum Actinomycetota; class Actinomycetes; order Micromonosporales; family Micromonosporaceae; genus Micromonospora; species Micromonospora sp. PRAS1. Next base: position 32,770 of record NZ_JCANNB010000032.1, on the reverse strand, counting down.
TACGCAGCGACGCCGCCCCCAACCGCAACTGGGCGACCCACGTCTACCGGTACTGCCCGTGATCGTCGGTGGGTCGGTCATTTGCAGCGGGTGTCGGTGGTGGCGGTGCGGGTGTTGCGCAGGTAGAGGTGATAGCTGAGGACGGTCCCCTTGGCGTCGAGCAGTTCGTGGCTGAGCAGCCGGCCGTCGTCACCGAACAGCAGCGTGTCCCGCCATCCCTCCCGGTTCTCGGCCTGGAAGGCGGTGCCCGGCCGTTGCGCCCGGTCGTGGTATCCCTCGCCGTACTCGATCTCGGGGAACTTGGCCAGTTCCTGAAAGAGCGCGGCCCGTTGTTTCGGGGTGAGTGGGTGGTAGCGGTGCACTTCGGCGACCAGCCGCAGCATCCCGACGCCGTTCTGCAACTCGGGTGGTTGACCCTCCCACCGCTCCCGTAGCTGGTCGCGCAGCTCACCCGGGTCGTCCGGCGGCAGCGGGAGCACCTCCGCCAGGTCTCCCGCCTGGTACGAGAAGCGCCGGGGGCGTGCCGGTCCGGCCGCGTCCAGGTTCGTGACTTCCCGGAGGCCGGAGAGTCGGGTCGTGAACCAGAGCCGGTACTCGATGCGGCTCACGTCATCGCTGCCGGTGGTGTCCCGCGCCCAGGTCTGGTAGCAGGTGAAGGAGTAGCGCCCCGCCAGCGGCTCCTCCCGAAGTGCCGCCACCTCCTGCGCGAGGTTCTCGAACCGGCGCTCGGTGGAGGGGCTGCGCGGTCCGCCGTGCCGGGTGGGGGCGGAGGCGTCTTCCCGGGTGGGCGTCACCGTGATGGTCAGCTCGGGAAGGGCTTTGGTGTCGCCCCCTCCATCGCCCGTCGTGGCGTACGCCGATGCCACTCCGCCGACCCCGAGCACCGCGGTGACGACGAGGAACCGCCGAAGGAATCCTTGTTGCCGCCGGGGTGGAGCGTTGCGCCTGGTGTCGACGGGGGGCCGAAGGCGGAAGTTCCCGGGCTCAGGCGGCGCCGGTAGCTCCTGCCATGGCTGGTAGCGGGGCTGCCGCGAGTTGTCGGTGAACCATCGCTGGTCCACCCGGCCGGCGAACGAGCTGATCCCTCTGGGGCGAGGCGGAAGGGTCGGCAGATCGGGGGATCCCGGTGGGGCAAGCAGCTGCGCCAGCCGCCGGGAGGACCTCGCCAGTTCCTGGCGGTACGTCTCCAGCGCCTCCACCGCCAGCCGCAGGCACCACTGCCGGCCGGCGTCGGGGATGTTGTCGAAGGTGAGGCAGACCAGCGCCCGGCTGACAAGCGAGAGGAGGTACTGGCCCCGCCACTCCTGCCCCCAGCCCGCCCTGCGGGCGTACGAGGTGCCGTTGCGCGTGGCCTCGACCACCTCGGCGAGGGCGGGCGACAGCATCTCGGGACGGTCGGCGTCGGGGTTGATGAGGTAGTCGAGCAAGTCGTCGGCCTGGTCCGGCGGTAACCCGTGACCAGCGCGACCGGCGGTGACCGGGGGTGCCACCGTGCGCAGCACCGTGTCGTGCACCAGGTCCACCAGGTCCCGGGTCAGTGGGGCGTGGTCCTCGAAACCGTTGAGGTCGACGAGTTGGAACCGCTCCGGGCGGGGCTGGTTCGCTGGTTCGCAGGGCACCAGCAGATTTCCCCCGTGCGCGTCCCCGTGCGTGAAGCCAGCGACGTAGCGCATCCGATGCGTGGCCAGCGCCGACCCGGAACCGAGCAGGTGCAGCGGGTTCAGCCTCGGTTTGCCGTCGAAGCGAAACCAGGTGGTGGTGACGTCCGGGAGGCCGAAACGGCGGGCCGCCCAGCTGACCGAACGGACGTCGGCCGACTTCGCCAGCTCCCGCCGAACGTATTCGCTGATGGTGGTGGTGTCGGTCGACACGCCGTTGCAGTCCACCTTGTTCCAGTCGAACAGGAGTGCCCGGGTGATCGTTCCGACGGCTGCCACCAGGTTGCGACCGTGCAGGTCGTGCAGGGTCATCACCCGGTCGCCGCCGTTGGCCACCTCCTGGAACATCAGGTGGCGGCCATCGCCGACCGGAAACCACGGATACGGCTGCCGCACCATGTGTCGCTCGGCGAAGTCCGGGTTGGGCTGCCGGGCGAGTTCATGGCGGGCGGGCTCCCGGGCGGTCGGGGGCAGCACCTTGAGAAGCAGCTTCTGGCTCCTGCTCCGCCCGTTGCCGCTCGGCCGGGTCAACGCGATGCAGCGCAGCACCGCGTCGGTGTAGTGCGGGGCGTGCTGGAAGCCCGGCACCAGCTCAACCTGGCCACCCTGACCGGCTGCGAAGCTCTGCAGCGCCTGGTCGAGGCGGGGATCGGAGAGTCCCTGCATGGTGTCGTCGAGTCCGTTGCCCATTTCGGTCGTTTGACCTCTCAGAGGGGAAGCGCGTGGACGGCGCGACGCGGGGGGTGCCCCGTCCAGAGGGCGGCACGCATGCCTGCGTGACGACTCAAGGTAGCCGAACTGTCGGGACACTCAGGGTATTTAACGCAAATAGTCGCAAACCCTACTGAACGACAAGATCGCCTGCCGCTTCCGGTGTGCGGGCGAGGCAGCGGTGACATCCAGCGATCTGGATTTAGAATCGGTTACCGGACCCGGGAGGCTGCCGTGACCGATCCCGCTAAGTCCCTGCTCAGCCGCCAGACCGAGCCCGAGATGATGGCCCTGTTGCGGGCCATGTCCGTCTGCCATTCCCGGGCGCAACGCCTCGACAACCTGCGGATGGTCCTCTCCGTGCTGCTCGGCGCGGCCGGTGCGGTGGTGGCGCTCACCGGCGTGTCGTCCACCGTGGTCACCGCAGTCGGGGCGCTCTGGGCGCTGGCCAACGTGGTCGGGTTGGGCACCTGGTCACGCGGCCAGCTCGGTCGGGCGGCGGTGCTCCAGGAGATGTTCGACGTCCGGCTCTTCGGTCTGCCGTGGAACACCGTGGCCGTCGGGGACGAGGTGGGCGCGGCCGAGGTGAGCCGGCTGCACCGGGCGTACCGGGGCGACGAGCGGTACCTGCGCGACTACTACGAGGTACCGTCGCTGCGGGCACCGTACGACGTACTCGCCTGCCAGCAGCAGAACCTCGGCTGGGGTGCCCGGGTCCGCCGCCGCTACGCCCACGTGGTGCTCGGCGGGACGGCGGTCTGGGCAGTGCTCGGGGTGGTGTTCGGCGTGACCGCCGGGCTGACCGTGTCGCAGCTGCTGCTCCAGTGGTACGTCCCGTCGCTCGGCGCGCTCCTGCTCGGCCTGGAGATCTACCGCAGCCAGCGGGACGTGGCGGCCGAGCGGGAGCGGGCGCTCGGCGTCATGCAGTCACGGATCGCCGGCACGCTCCAGCGGCCCGGGGAGGACGTCTCGACCGAGCTGCTCACCCTGGCCCGGCAGGTCCAGGATCTGATCTTCCGCAGCCGGCAACGGCAGTCCCGGGTACCCGACTGGTTCTTCCGGCGCTTCCACGCGACGGACCGGCAGGACTTCCACGCCGCCATGACCACCCTCAGCCAGCTGCTCCAGGACGCCCGGCCGGTCACCCCCGCCGGGGGATCAGTGCCGTCCTGAGCGGCGACCCGCAGCCGGCAGCTGCCGAACCTGGTGACGTACCCGGTCACGGGCCGATCATGAGCCGGGATCCTGGTGCGGGAGCGTCCCTCGTCGGTCCAGCTGAGGAAGGCAGCTGAGTAGGGTGCGGGGATCGTGGCTGGGAGGTGGGCGAGATGCAGACCGAGCTGGACGTGCCGCCGGGTGTTGCGGCGGAGCGGGTGATCACGGCGGTGCTGGCCGACCTGCGCTCCGGTGCACATCGGGGCGTGGTGGTCGATTCGCCGCCGGGAGCGGGCAAGTCGACGCTTGTGGTGCGGGCCGCCGTCGAGCTGGCCGGCACCGGCGAGCCGCTCATGATCATCGCGCAGACCAACGAGCAGGTCGACGACCTGATCGACCGGCTCGCCCGGAAGGCGCCCGAGCTGCGGGTCGGTCGGCTCTCCGCGGGCGACTACCGGCCGTCGTCCCGGGTGCGGGCGCACGAACAGGTCCGGGTCGCCGCGAAGGTCACCGACCTCGCCGCCTCGGCCGTGGTGATCGGTACGGCCGCCAAATGGGCCACGGTCACCGAGGGGCGCTGGCCGTGGGCGATCGTGGACGAGGCGTACCAGATGCGTTCGGACGCCCTGCTGCGCGTGGCCGGCAGGTTCGAGCGGGCGCTCTTCGTGGGTGATCCGGGGCAGCTCGACCCGTTCTCCACTGTGGACGTCGGTCGCTGGGCGGGGCTGACCTGGGATCCGATGCAGTCGGCGGTGGCCGTGCTGCTGCGGCACAACCCGCAGCTGCCGGTGCACCGGCTGCCGGTCTCCTGGCGGTTGCCCGCCTCGGCGGCACCTGTGGTGTCGCGGGCGTTCTACCCGTTCACCGGCTTCCGGGCCGGCACCGCCCCCGCCGAGCGGGCGTTGCGGCTGACCGGGGCGGGTGCGGGTGACGCCGTCGACCGGGCGGTGGAGCTGGCGGTGGAGACCGGCTGGGCGCTCTACGAGCTGCCGGCCCGGCACACGCTGCGTACCGATGCCGAGGCCGCCGCCGCGTGCGCCGCGCTCGCCCTGCGGGTGCTGGCGCGCGGCGCGGTCGCCTGCTGCGAGCAGGCGCCCGACGGTGCGCCGGTCGGCGCGGACCGGATCGCCGTCGGGGCGGCGCACCGCGACCAGGTCGCGGCCATTCGGGCGCACCTGGGCGCGGCCGGCGCGGACGTCACAGTCGACACCGCCAACCGGCTCCAGGGCCGGGAGTACGACGTGACCATCGTGCTGCACCCGCTCTCCGGCCGGCGCGACGCGACCGCGTTCCACCTGGAGTCGGGGCGGCTCTGCGTGCTCGCCTCCCGGCACCGGCAGGCCTGCGTCGTGGTGGCCCGGGCCGGCATCGGCGAGCTGCTGGACGCGTACCCGTCGACCGAGGCGCCGCAGCTGGACGTGCCGGTGAAGTTCCCCGACGGCTGGGAGGCCAACCAGGCGATCCTCAGCCACCTGACCGAGCGGGCGGTCCGCCGGTAGCTCGTACTCGTCGAGGCGGCCCGGGTGTCGGCGGCTTCGGCTACCGTCGGTGGTCATGAAGGCGCGGCCCGGCGAATCGATGATCGGGCGGGAGCATCCCGCCGGCCTGCTGCGGGCCGAGGTCGACCGGGCTGCGGCCAGTCACGGCGGCCTTGTGCTGGTCACCGGCGAGCCCGGCATCGGCAAGACCACCCTGGTCACCGCCGCCGCCGACGAGGCCCGCCAGGGTGGAGCGCTGGTGCTCGGCGCGGCCTGCTGGGATTCGGCCAGCGCCCCCGGCTACTGGCCCTGGGTGCAGGTGCTGCGCGGGTTGCGCCGGTCACCCGAGGACTGGGCGGTGGCCCGGGAGTCCGCCGAGCCGGCGCTCGCGTTGCTGCTCGGCGAGGTGACCGAGCCTTCCCCGGACACCGCCGAGCAGGAGGCCTTCGTCCTCTACGACGCGGTCACCACCGCCCTGGTGACGGTCTCCCAGCGGCGGCCGGTCGTGGTGGTCCTGGACGACCTGCACTGGGCCGACCCGGCCTCGATGCGGCTGTTGCAGTTCGCCGTCCAGCACACCTGGTTCGAGCGGCTGCTCCTCGTCGGCACGTACCGGGACGCGGAGGTCGAGTCGGGCGAGCACCATCCGCTGCGCGCGCTGCTGATGTCGCTGGTGGCCAAGGCCACCACAATCACCCTGACCGGCCTCGGGCGAGACGAGGTCGGCGCGCTGATGGCCCGTACCGCCGGCCGGGAACCGGCTCCGGACTGCGTCGACGACGTCCACCGGCGCACCGGCGGCAACCCCTTCTTCGTGGAGCAGACCGCCCGGTTGTGGCACAGCGGTGGGGTGGTGAGCGCGATCGCCCCGGGCGTACGGGAGGTGGTGCGCCAGCGGCTGGACCAGCTCCCCGCGCGGGTGATCGACGTGCTCACCGTCGCGTCCGTCCTGGGGCGGGAGTTCCACAAGCAGGTGCTCGCCGCCAGCGCCGGCCTCGCACCGGCCCGGCTCGACCGGGCGCTCGACGTGGCGACGAGCGCGCGGCTGATGCTCGCCCTCGGCGACGGCCGGTACGCCTTCGCCCACGATCTGGTCCGCGAGACGCTCTACGACGGCCTCGCCGCCGACGACCGCCGGGAGCACCACCGGGCCGTGGTCCGCGCGGTCGACGAACACGCCCCGCTCGCCGAGTGGCTGATCCCGGCCGACCTGGCCCGGCACGCCTGGCTGTCCGGTGACCGGCTCGACCCGTACCGTGCCGTCGAGCTGCTGTTCGCCGCAGCTCGGGAGGCCAACTGCCGGCTGGCGTTGGAGGAGTCGACCCTGCACCTGCGGCGGGCGCTGATCCTGGTCCGGGACGACGTGCAGCGGGTGAAGGTCATGATGGAGCTGGCCGACCGGCTCTACCACACGGGCGACCGGGCAAAGGCGGCGCAACTGCTCACCGACACCACGGTGGCGGTCCTGGCGATCGACGAGCCGGGCCTGCTGGCCTGCTTCGCGCTCACCGTCCATCGACACTGCCAGGTCAACCCGCTGACCGCCATCGACAGCGCGGCGCTGGTGCGGGAGGCGTACCGGCGGCTCATCGGCGAGCCCGGGGACGACGCGGAGATCGACACGCTCGAAGCCGGCCTGATCAACGCCACCGAGGCCCTCGCCCGGCAGGGCCAGGACGACGAGGCGCTGAGCTTCAGCCTCTGGGCCCGGCACGACTCCACCTGGGGGCTCGGCACGGCGGCCGACCGGGCCGCCCTCACCGCCGAGCTGCGCGACCTGGCCCGCCGCAGCGGCGACCAGGAGACCGAGTTGTGGTCCACCTCGCTGCGCTGGGTGGCGTTGCTGGAACTCGGCGACCCGCGTTACCTGGACGAGCTCACCGCCTTCGTGACCGCCGCCCGGCGGACCGAGCGGTCCCGGCACCGGATGGCCGCCCTCACCGACAAGGCCATCATCGACGCCTTCCGGGGTGACTTCGCCGACGCCGAGGCCTGCTTCACCGAGCTGGGCGAACCGGGCGGCTGGGAGTACGACGAGCACGGCTTCCTCTGGCACCAGATGCGCTGGTCGTTGTTGGTGCTGCGGGGCCGGTTGGCGGAGGCCCAGGCGCTGCTCGACGGGCTCAGCGCGACCGATCACCCGTACCTGGACCTGCTCCGCGCGATCACCGCCGCCGAGCGTGGCGACCATCGGACCGCCGCCCGGCTCACCGCGGAACTGGCGGCCGCCGGCCCCGGGTACCGCGGACCGGTCTCTCCGCTGTGGCTGCGGCTGCTCGCCCAGGCGACCCTCGGCGACCCGGACCGCTGCGCCGCGGCCCGGCAGGCGCTGTCGGCGCATCGCGGCCGGTGGCTGGTCGCCCTCTTCGGCTGCGACATCGGCGGTCCGGTCGACCACTGGCTGGCCGTGATCGACGCCGCCGAGCAACGCTGGGACGAGGCCGTCGCCGGCTTCTCCGCCGCCCGCGACAACGCCGAACGGATGGGCGCCCGCCCCTGGTCGCTGATCGCCCGCGCGGCGCTCGTAGACGCCCTCACCGCCCGGGGCCGCCCGGGCGACGCGGCGACCGCCGACCGCCTGCGCGACGAGGTCGAGCGCGAGGCCCGTGACCTGGACATGCCACAGGTACTCGCCCGGCTCGCCGCGCCGTCGCCGTCCGCCGTGCCGTCGCCGTCCGCCGTGCCGTCGCCGTCCGCCGTGCCGTCGCCGTCCGCCGTGCCGTCGCCGTCCGCCGTGCCGTCGCCGTCCGCCGTGCCGTCGCCGTCCGCCGTGCCGTCGCCGTCCGCCGCGCCGTCGCCGTCCGCCGCGCCGTCGCCGTCCGCCGTGCCGTCGCCGTCCGCCGCGCCTGCGCCGTCGGCAGCTGCGGCGTCCGAGTCGTCGTCGGCTGCCGGGTCCGAGTCGTCGTCGGTTGTGGGGCAGCGGTCCGTGCCGGACCGGGGGTTGGTCTACGAGTTCCGTCGGGACGGTGCGGTCTGGCGGCTCACGTACGAGGGGCGCACCGTGCATCTGCCGGACGCCAAGGGGCTGCGCGACCTGCGGCTGTTGCTCGGCAGCCCGGGAGTCGACGTGCCTGCGGTCGAGTTGCTCGACCCGGGCGCTGGGCCGACCCTCGTCGCTGCCCGGCGGATGGGCGGTGACCAGGTGCTCGATGACGAGGCGAAGCACCGTTACCGGCGTCATCTGGCGCGGCTCGACGACGAGATCGACCGGGCGGCCGGACGCGACGACCGGGCCAAGGTGGCCGCGCTCGACGCCGAACGCCAGGCGCTCGTCGATCAACTGCGCTCGGCCGCCGGGCTCGCCGGACGGAGCCGTCGCCTCGGGGACGAGGCGGAACGGGCGCGCAAGACGGTCACCGCCCGCATCCGGGACACCCTGCGTCGCCTCGACCAGCGCCATCCGCCGCTCGCCGCCCACCTGCGCCACACCGTCTCGACCGGCGCCTCCTGCCGCTATCTGCCGCCGGCCCCGGTGCCCTGGCGGCTGTGACAGCTGTCGGCACGGGGAGCGCCCCGGGTGGGACGCTCCCCGTATCGAGCGGCTATCGGCGGTTGTAGCGGTACATGGTGAGGGTGCCGAAGACCACCAGGAAGAAGACGCTCCAGGCCAGCATCCAGGTCATGGCGGCGCCGTCGGTGGTGCCGGCCATCGCGGCGCGTACCGAGGAGACCAGGTGGGTGATCGGGTTGGCCTTGACGAACGCCTGGAGCCAGCCGGGCATGGTGGACGGGTCGACGAAGACGTTGCTGAGGAAGGTGAGCGGGAACAGCACCATCATGCTGACCCCCATCACGGACTTCTCGCTGCGCAGGATGATCCCGAAGAAGGTCCAGACCCAGGAGAACGCGAACGAGAAGACCACAAGTACGCCGATCGCGGCGAGCACGCCGAGCACGCCGCCGTCCGGACGGAAGCCGAGCACCAGCCCGACGGCGAGGATCACCAGCGCCGCCAGCACGTAGCGCAGCACGTCCCCGACGATCATGCCGACCAGGGCGGCGGGTCGCCACACCGGCAGCGTCCGGAACCGGTCGAAGACGCCCTTCTCGATGTCGCTGTTCAGGCCGACACCGGTGTACATGGTGATCATCACGACGCTTGTCACCATGATGCCCGGCAGGAAGAACTGCAGGTAGTCACGGGGGCTGTCGGCGAGTGCGCCGCCGAACAGGTACGTGAACATCAGCACCATGATGATCGGGAACGCCGTCACGTCGAACAGCTGCTCCGGCACGTGCTTGATCTTCAACAGAGCCCGCCAGCTGAAGGCGAGCGACGCCGCCAGCGGGCTGGGTCGCGGCGGTCGCTCGCCCGGCGCGAGGACCGTGCCCAACGCCTCGGTCGACGGGACGTAGACGTTCGGCGCGCGGCCGGTCGAGGTGGCGGTGTCGCTGCTCATCGGGCTGCCTCCAGCGCCTCGTCCCGCCCGTCCCCGACCGGGGCGGCGGGGTGGTCGGTCAGGGCCAGGAAAACCTCGTCCAGGCTCGGCTGGCCGAGCGAGAAGTCGTCCACCACGATCCCGGCGCGGGACAGTTCGCCGAGCGCGCGGGCCGCCTGGGAGCTGGCGTCCAGGTCGCTGCCTTCGCCGCCGACCCGGGCGGTGATCGCCACCGGGTCCGGCTCCAGCTGCACCGGCACACCCAGCACCGTGTGCAGCAGCCGCTCCGCCTCCGGCCGCGCGGCCGCGTCCCGCAGCCGCAGGTGGACCGTGCCGGAGCCGACCGACGACTTCAACTCGCCCGGGGTGCCCTCCGCGATCACCCGGCCGTGGTCGATCACCGCGATCCGGCTGGCCAGCTTGTCGGCCTCGTCGAGGTACTGCGTGGTGAGCAGCACGGTCGTGCCGTGCGCCACCACCGCCCGGATGATCTCCCACACCTGGTTGCGGCTGCGTGGATCGAGCCCGGTCGTCGGTTCGTCGAGGAACAACAGGTCAGGCGTGTTGAGGATGCTCGCCGCGATGTCGATGCGCCGCCGCATGCCGCCCGAATATTTCTTGACCTGCCGGCCGGCCGCCTCGGTCAGCCCGAACGCGGCAAGCAACTGCTCTGCCCGTTGCCGGGCGGCCGGCTTGCGCAGCCCGAGCAGCCGGCCCAGCAGGACCAGGTTCTCCGTGCCGGTCAGGTCCTCGTCGACGGAGGCGTACTGGCCGGTCAGGCTGACCCGGGCGCGGACCGCGTCGGCCTCGGTGACCACGTCGTGGCCGAACACCCGGGCCCGCCCGCCGTCGGGACGCAGCAACGTCGCCATGATCCGTACCGCAGTGGTCTTGCCGGCCCCGTTCGGGCCGAGCACGCCGTACACGGCGCCGGCCGGCACCTGTAGGTCGAGGCCGGCGAGCGCGTGTGTGTCGCCGAACGACCGGGTAAGACCCTCGGCCTCGATGGCGAGGCCGCTGGTGCGTCTACTCATGATCTTGATTTGTCCTTCCGCTCGGTGGCGCCTGTGGCCCGGAAGGCACCGGGCCACAGGCTGCCCCAGCCCACCCCACGCGTACGACACAAATTTCGACGCGTGCCCGACCGCCTGCTTCAACGACGGTGGCCGGCGGTGGTTGTAGCCAGCTTCCCCGGCAAGGCGCGAGACGGCGAGCAGCCGCCGCTAGATCAGATCTAGCGACGGCTGCCGGAAGGACACCCGGGCCCGCACCACCGTCCGGCAGTGGCCGGCTGGCCGCTGCCGATCCCCGTTACCAGGCGGTGTCGAGCCGGTGCCGCTGCTCGGGCGTCAACTCCAGGTCGACGGCGTCGATGCTCTCGTTCAGCTGGGCCACGGAGGAGGCGCCCACCAGCGGAATCGTGGGCACCTCCCCGTCGATCAGCCAGGCCAGCACCACCTGGTTGACTGTCGCCCCAGTCTGCTTCGCCACCTCCCGCAGCGCGGCAAGCCGCACCGGCGCGCTCGGCAGGTCGTACTCCGGGCCGAGCGGCTTGTCCGGGTGGGTGTACGCACCCCGGAGCAGCGACGCGTACGACACCAGGGTCAGGTCGGGCTCGGCCCGCAGGTAGCTCATCAGGTCACCACCGACGGCGCCCACGTTGCCGTCGGGGTCGAGGTCGGTCGGCCCGTCCAGCCGGCTCGGCAGGTAACTGCGGTGGTACTGGAGCACCTCGTACCCGGGCAGGCCGGCCGCGGCGGCCACCGCGCGGGCCCGCTCCACCCGCCAGGCCCGGTGGTTGCTGACACCCAACAGTCCCACCGTGTCCTCGGCGACCAACTCGGCGAAGCCCTCCACGGTCTCCTGGATTGGCACCCGGTGATCCTCGATGTGGGCGTAGAGCAGGTCCAGCTTCGCCACCCCGAGCCGCTCCCGGCTGCGCTCGGCGGACTCCCGGATCACCTTCGCCGACAGCCCCTCCGGGTTGTCGAGGTAGCTGGTGCCGGGGGCCAGTGGCCGCGCGCCGAGCTTGGTGGCGATGACGATCTCGTCGCCCACTCCTCGGCTGCGCCGCCACCGGCCCAGCAACTCCTCGCTGTCACCGCCCTGGCCACCGGTGATGAAGAACGCGTAGTTGTTCGACGTGTCGATGAAGGTGCCGCCCGCCTCGACGAACCGGTCCAGGATGGCGTACGACGTGGCCTCGTCGGTTTTCGTGCCGAAGAGCATCGCGCCGAGGCTGAGCACGCTGACCTCGCGTCGGGTACGCGGGTCGGTGCCGATGGTGCGGTACCGCATGGGGAACTCCTCTCGTGCGCCGTTGGACGCGGCACCAGCCTGCGTCTTCGAGCGCACTCGAGGTCAAGCGCTCCGACGGATCGTTCCCGGGCGAGGTCGAGCGATTCCGGGCGTCGGTCCAGGGCGAGGTCGAGCGGTTCGGGGGATCGGTCCCGGTCAGCCGAAGGTGTCCGGGTGGGGACCGGTCCGGCCGGCCTCGCCCCGGTCCAGCAGGGTGATCCGCTCCATCGTCGCCTCGTCCAGCTCGAAGTCGAAGAGCTGGAAGTTCTCCTCGATCCGCTTCGGCGTGCTCGACTTCGGGAAGACCACGTCGCCGCGCTGGATGTGCCAGCGCAGCACCACCTGGGCCGGCGTACGGCCGAACTGCTCGGCGATGTCGGTGATGGTCGGGTCGTCGAGCACGGCGCCCTGCGCGATCGGCGACCACGCCTCGGTGACGATGCCGTTCTTCGCGCCGTAGGCCCGCACCTCGTCGTTGGTCAGGTACGGGTGCGCCTCGATCTGGTTGACCGCGGGCACCATGTCCGTCTCGGCGGCCAGCCGCTCCAGGTGCGGCACCTGGAAGTTGGACACCCCGATCGAGCGGGCCCGGCCGTCGGCCTTGAACTCCTCCAGCACCTTCCAGGTGGAGACGAAGTCGCCGTCGTAGCGGGTCGGCAGCGGCCAGTGGATGAGGAACAGGTCCAGGTAGTCGGTGCGCAGCGCGTCCAGCGACGCCTGGAACGCGGCCCGTGCGTCGTCGCGACGGTGGGACTTGTTGTCGAGCTTGCTCGTGATGTAGACGTCCTCGCGGGCCAGCCCCGCCGTGCGTACGCCCTGCCCGACCTCGGCCTCGTTGCCGTATCCCTGGGCGGTGTCGATGTGCCGGTAGCCGACGCTCAGCGCGTGGCGGACCGCCTCGGTGGTATCCGCCGGGGCGATCTGGAACACCCCGAAGCCCAGTTGCGGGATGGTGCTGCCGTCATTCAACGCGATGTCCGGAATCATGCCTGCCATTCTGGCCGCATACCCGCTGACCGGCCCGTTCTCACGCCACTCGTGTTCGTCAGCGTTGCCGCAGGGCGGTGGAGGCGAGCCGGTAGCCGATTGTGTGGTCGACGATCCGGTCGACCAGCTCCGCCTTGCGCAGCCCGCCGACGCCGCGCAGCCCAAGGCTCGCCGCCAGCTCCCGCAGCTGGCGCACCGACCAGCCCGACAGGTACGCCGTACCGTCGACCCGGCTGGTCAGGGCGGTGAGGCGCGCGGCGGCGTCAGCCAGGTCGCTGGCGGGCTCGCTGACAGGTCCGGTGGCGGCGGGCGGCTTGACGGCGTGCTCCGGGTCGGTCACGTGGGCCGTCCCACCGGTTGGAGGTGGTCGAGGAACTCGGTGGTGAGTTGGCGCAGCTCGTCGCGGACGGCGGGCACGGTGACCCGGTCGCGCAGCACCACCGGTACGCCGCGCGGGGTGTTCGTGGCGTAGAGGGTGACGTTCTCCCGCAGCGCGGTCGGGAAGACCGGCAGGCCGAGGTTGCGCACCTGGTCCATGTAGCTCTGGTGGGTGGCGATGGGCTGCCGCGACAAGAGCTGGATCATCGTGAAGACCACGCCGGCCACGCCGGGGGCGACCTTCTGGTGCCGGCGTACGGTGGCGAACCGGCGGGCGTCGGCGTTGTACTGGTCGACAAGTTCCCGCACGTTGCCGTGCAGGTAGTCGATGCCCAGGGTGGACAGGTAGTCGGCCCGGGCCGGAATGACCAGGTGGTCGCTGGCGATGATGGCCGACTGGGTGACCACGTTGAAGTTCGGCGGGCAGTCGATGAGCACCATGTCGTACGGGTCGAGCCCGTCGGCGAGCAGCCCGTCGGCGAGCGAGCCGCGCACCCGGAACAGCTCGGCGTCGTACTCCTCGCCACCGGCGACGCTGCGGGCCAACGCCAGGTCGATGTCGACAAGTTGCAGGTGCGAGGCGATCAGGTCGAGCCGGCCGGCGCCGGAGAGCCGGGAATTCGCCGGACCGGGCGACACCACCAGCTCACCCAGGGTGACCGCCGGGTTGCCCTCGCGCAGGCCGTCGTACCAGCGTTTCACGGTCCGGCTGTCGCGCAGCCGTTCCCGCCAGTCGTCCGGGTCGTAGAAACCGAACGTCAGGCTGGCCTGCGGGTCAAGGTCGATGAGCAGCACCTTCATCCCACGGTTGGCCAGCTCGGCGCCGAGATTGGCGGTCACCGTGGTCTTGCCGACCCCGCCCTTGTAATTGATCACTGACACGACGTACATCGACGTACCTCCCCAGACCGGGAACGGTAGCCGACTTCGATCATCTCCTGCCGATCATGCAGGTCGGCGATCTCGATCATGGCTGTTAGAGTCGTCGGCCAGGTCGGACGGCTGGTGGGGGAGGACGACGATGGCAATCCCGTTCCGGGAGACGCTGGCGCAGATGCTCAAGGCGCGCTTCCCGATCCTCTACCTCGAATCGTCGGAGGAACAACGGGTCATCGCCGAGGTGAGCGCCGTCGCCCAGGACGCCGCGCTGGTGCGTACGCCGCGTGCCGTCTGGACCTGGTCGTCGACCACCGGACTGGTGCACCCCGAGGGCGGCGCGCACAACGGCACGAACGAGGCGGCGGACGCGCTGGACGCCGCCCTGCGGATCGACCACCCGAGTGTGCTGATCTTCAAGGATCTGCATCCGGCGCACGGCGACGGCGACCGGCCGGGCAACGCCGGGGTGATCCGCCGGCTGCGCGACGTGGCGGCGGCGTTCAAGTCCGGCTCGGTGCCGCGCACCCTCGTCCTGGTCTCCCCGGTGCTTAAGATCCCGACGGAGCTGACGAAGGACATCACAATCGTCGACTTCCCGCTGCCCAGCGAGGCGGAGATCCGCCGGGTGCTGGACGCGATGATCGAGGCGAACAGCGCCGGTGGCCGGATCCAGATCCGGCTGGACGAACTCGGCCGGGAACGGTTCGCCAAGGCCGCTCTCGGCCTGACCCTGCACGAGGCGGAGAACGCCTTCGCCCGAGCCATGGTCAACGACGGGGTGCTCGACCAGCGCGACCTCGAGGTGGTGCACGAGGAGAAGCGGCAGACCGTCCGCAAGTCCGGCCTGCTGGAGTTCGTCGACGCCGACGTCAACCTCGACGACGTCGGCGGGCTGGAGAACCTGAAACGGTGGCTGGCCAAGCGGGACGGCTCCTGGTTGGCCGAGGCGGCGGCGTACGGGCTGCCCGCGCCCCGGGGCGTACTGATCACCGGTGTGCCGGGGTGCGGCAAGTCGCTGACCGCGAAGGCGATCGCGGCGGCCTGGGAGCTGCCGTTGCTCCGGCTGGACATCGGCCGGGTCTTCGCCGGGCTGGTCGGGTCGAGCGAGCAGAACATGCGCAGCGCCATCCGCACGGCCGAGGCGAGCGCGCCCTGTGTGCTCTGGGTGGACGAGATCGAGAAGGGCTTCTCCGGCGGTGCCGGCGACTCCGGCACCTCCACCCGGGTCTTCGGTTCCTTCCTGACCTGGATGCAGGAGAAGAGCCGACCCGTCTTCGTCATCGCCACCGCAAACGACATCGAGGGGCTGCCGCCGGAGCTGCTGCGCAAGGGGCGGTTCGACGAGATCTTCTTCGTCGACCTGCCGACCCGGGCCGAACGCTCCTCGATCTGGCGGGTCCACCTCGCCCGACGGCTGCGTAACCCCGCCGTCGCCGGCTCCCTCACCGTCGACGACGCCCTCCTCGCCGAGCTGGCGGAACTGAGCGAGGGCTACTCGGGTGCCGAGATCGAGCAGGCCGTCATCGGCGGGCTCTTCGACGCGTTCTCCGAACGCCGCCCGCTGCGCCGCGACGACCTGGCCCAGGCGGTGGTCAGCATGGTGCCGCTGAGCGTCACCCAGGCCGAGAAGATCGACGCCATCCGCTCGTGGGCCGATGCCCGCGCGGTCGCCGCCACCGCCGCCGAGGACTGGGACAAGGGAACGCGGCCCGGCCCCCGCGACGACGGCACCCGGGGGTACGCCGACAGCGGATTTCCGCAGCGGGGACCGGGTGGCGGCGTGCACCGGGCCCAGGGCGGGCGGGCGGTGGAGTTCTGATGTCCGCACCCGTCGGGAGAGGAGGACGAGCATGAGTATCTCGCTGGTACTACTGCCGCTGGCCGTCGCCGCGGTGGCGGCGACACAGGGCGTCAGCGCGGCCCGCGACCGGCAGGGCCAGGTCGTCTGCCAGGTGCAGACCCGGATGCGGGACGAGACGCTGCTCGCCGCCGCGCTGCACGACACCGCCGCCGTGGTCGGTGTCGAGCGGGACACCATCACCGCGGACTGGTCCGGCGTACGGGCGCGTTTCCAGCGCGGCGTGGACGGCATCTGGTCGGCGCACTTCACCGGCGAGGTCGACGAGGAGCGGGCGGTCGAGGTGGTCCGGGCCATCGACGTCGCGTACGGGCGGCAGGTGCAGCGGGCCGTCCTGGAGCGGCTGCGGCAGCAGGCTCCCGCCGCCGGGCTGCGGTTGGAGTCCGAAGAGGTCACCGAGGACGACAGCGTCCGCCTGGTCTTCGCCGTCGGGGGCCGGTCGTGACGGGCGACCGGCCACGGGTGGTGGTCACGGTCAGCAGCGAGGGCGTGGTGCGCGCCGAGACCAGGGACATCCTCGGCGAGCGCTGCCTGGACTACGTCGCCGTCCTGGAGGACCTGCTGGCGGCCCGCGCGGTCGACAGCGCCTACACCGCCGACCACACGCGTATCGCCGAGACCGCGCCACAGGAGGACCGTGATGTCGAACGCGCCTGACCCGCGATGGTCGCCATCCGGCCATCCCTCGGCGGGGCAGCCGCCGTCGCCGGCCGCGAGCCTCAAGTGGCGGCTGATGCACAGCTGGTGGCTGCTGCTGCCGGCGCTCGGCATGAGCTGCCTCGGTGGGTTCGGCTTTCTCTACGTGGGGCTGCGCGCCAAGCGCCCGGCCTGGTGGATCGCCGGGATCGTCTACCTCGTGGTCGGCTGGACCGCCTTCATCCTGGTCGGCGAGTCCCGCCAGGGCGACCCGCTCACCGACTGGATGACCGGCGTGGTGCTGGCCGTCTGGTTCACCAGCATCGCGCACGCCGTCATGATCAACTCTTCCTGGCTGCGCTGGCGGGCGGGCTACCGTCCCTGGCACGCCCAACCACAGGTGCCCGGCACCCTCGCACCGCCCCCCGGTGCGAACCCGACCGCTCCGCCGGTCTCCGGCGCGAACCCGACCGCTCCGCCGGTCTCCGGGGTGGACCCGGCAGGCCCCGGTGTGAGCTCCGCGGTCGGGCCCGGCCGCCCCGCGCCGGAGTTCTCGACGCCCGGCTACTACGGCACCGGTCCGGCCGCCGCGCCCGTGCCGCCCGGCGGCGGGCCGCGACCGTTGGACATGACCGCCGGCCAGCTGGACGTCAACACCGCGCGGCCGGAGGAGTTCGCGGCGCTGCCCGGACTCGACCCGCAGCGGGTACGCCAGGTGCTGGCCGAACGGGACCGGCGGGGTGGGTTCGGCAGCGTCTCGGAGTTCGTCGCCGCAGCTGGCCTGGCCCCGCACGAGTACGCGCGGCTGCGGGACAACCTGGTGTGTTCGCCGCCGGCCCGGCCAGGACCGCTGCAACACCCGCCATCCGGCCGCGTCCTGGATGTCTGAGCAGCCGGCGCTGCTCGGCCCGGCACCGCCCGGTACGGCAGCGGATGCCGGGACGGCCGGGCGGCAGGCGGTCGGGACCGCCGGCCCGGCACCGCGCCGGGCGACGGGAACCGTCGCGCTGGCCCGGTTTCTCGCCGCGACCCGGGCCGAGGGGCCGGGCGAGCGGACCGCCCTCTGGGTGCAGGGCTGCGCCATCCGCTGCCCCGGTTGCTTCAACCCGCACCTGTGGAGCTTCCGCGGCGGCGAGCAGGTCACCCCGGCCGAGTTGGTGGGCCGGGTGCTCGACGCCGGCACCGAGGGGCTGACCCTGCTCGGTGGTGAACCCTTCGACCAGGCGGCCCCGCTGGCCGAGGTGGCCGCCGGGGTACGCGACGCCGGACGCTCGGTGATGACCTTCACCGGCTACACCCGCGCCCAGTTGGCGACGGCGGTCGACGCCGGCCGGGACGACGTCGCCGCGTTGCTCGCCGGGACAGATCTGCTGGTGGCCGGCGCGTTCGAGGCCGACCGGATCGACACCCGGCGGCCCTGGGTCGGCTCGACCAATCAGGAGTTCGTACTGCTCAGCGACCGTTTTCCCGAGCTGCTTACCGGTCTGCCGGAGCGCCCGGACCGGGTGGAGGTCACAGTGGATGCCGCCGGGCGGGTCGCGGTGAACGGCTGGGCCGAAATGGACGCGCTCGACGAACTGCTGGCCGCGGTGGCCCGCCCGCCGGCGAGGCGGCGGCCGGCCCCTGGCGGCGGTCCTTAGCAGCTCAGCGGCTGTTCGTCCTCAGACGAACAGACCCTTTGCTTCGGCTCGGATGTGCATGAGGATGGCACGAACATCCGGCACACGGGGGTAGGGGAGCCGGATACCCGCAGAGGAAGGACGTGGCACATCGTGGTGCCTTTCTCCGGTAAAAGGGTGCTCGCCGGTATCGCGGCGGGCACGCTTCTGGGCACGGTGGGGCTGGTGAACCCGGCGTCGGCGAGCCCGAACAACAACACCGTCAAGAAGCTGACCAAGGCGGTCACCGTCGAGGGGGTCTTCAAGCACCTCGACAAGTTCCAGGCCATCGCGAACGCCAACGACGGCACGCGTGCCTCGGGGACGCCGGGCTACGACGCCAGCGTCGACTATGTGGCCGGGCTGTTGAAGAAGGCCGGCTACCAGGTGACCCGGCAGCAGTTCGACTTCGCGTACTACGAGGAGTTCGGTTCCTCGTTCGCGCAGGTGGCACCGAACCCGACCACGTACACCGTCGGCGTCGACTACGCGCTGATGTCGTACTCGGGCGCCGGGGTGGCCGAAGGGGCCGTGGTCCCGATCGACCTCGCCCTCACGCCGCCGCGCGACTCGACGTCCGGCTGCGAGGCGAGCGACTTCGCCGGTGTGGACGTGACCGGCAAGATCGCCCTGATGCAGCGCGGCACCTGCGGCTTCGGCGAGAAGGCGGCCAACGCCGAGGCCGCCGGCGCGGCGGGCGCGATCATCATGAACCAGGGCAACGGCACTCCGGAGGCCAACCCGGACCGCTACGAGCTGTTCGCTGGCACGCTGAGCGCGCCGGTCGGCATCCCGACGGTGGCCGTGTCGTACGACACCGGGGCGCAGTTCGCCGCCACGTCGGGCCTGACGCTGCGGATCGAGGCCGACACCACCTCGGAGATCCGCAGCACCGAGAACCTCTTCGCGCAGACCAGGCAGGGTCGCACCGACAACGTGGTCGTGGCCGGGGCGCACCTGGACTCGGACCCGGCCGGTCCGGGCTACAACGACAACGGCACCGGCAGCGCCGCGCTGCTCGAGGTCGCGCTCCAGATGGCCAAGGTGAAGCCGCACAACGCGGTCCGTTTCGCCTGGTGGGGCGCGGAGGAGGCCGGCCTGATCGGCAGCCAGTACTACGTGGACTCGCTTACCGAGCAGCAGGTCGCCGACATCGCCCTTTACCTGAACTTCGACATGATCGGTTCGCCGAACTACGTCTTCGGGGTGTACGACGGCGACGACTCCGCGCAGGAGGGTTCCGGCCCGGGTCCGGAGGGTTCGGCGCAGATCGAGCAGGTGTTCGAGAAGTTCTTCGCCTCCCGGAAGCTGCCCACCGTGCCGTCGGACTTCACCGGCCGCTCGGACTACGGGGCGTTCATCGGCGTCGACATCCCGGCCGGTGGCCTCTTCACCGGTGCCGAGGGCCTCAAGACGGCCGAGGAGGCTGCCCTCTTCGGCGGCCTGGTCGGGGAGGCGTACGACCCCTGCTACCACCAGGCCTGTGACAGCCGTACCCCGGTCGCCGACGGTGCCGACGCCGAGCTGTACCGGGCGCTGGGCAAGAAGTACAAGCTCAAGGGCAACGTCAACGTCTTCGCGCTCGACGTCAACGCCGACGCCATCGCCACCGCGGTGCTCACGTTCGCGTACGACACCTCGGCCGTGAACGGCGTGCCGGGCAAGACGCCCGGCAAGGGCAAGGGCAAGGGCAAGGGTAAGGGCAAGCCGCACGGCCACAAGCACGGTCACAAGCACTGGAGATGATCCAGGTGCCGCGCTGAACCGGGCCGGGCCCCACCTCGGGGCCCGGCCCGGCTGGTCAGCCGGGTGGGAGGGCCGAGCGGGTCAGCCGCCAGTACTGGCGCTTGCCGTCGTCGCGCAGCACCACGCCGTAGCGGCCCAGTTCGGTACGCAACTCCCGGGCCTCGTCGTCCCGATCCTTCTCCAGCGCCTCCTGCCGGGCCCGCAGCAGCGCGTCCGCGCCCTCCGGCAGCCCGGGCAGCCCCGGCACCCAGCGTCGGTACGCGTCCCGGTGCGGGTCCGCCTCCGCCCACGGCCAGCCGTGCTCCCGGAACGCCCCGGCCAACTGGTCGGCCGGCAGGTCGGAGGGCTGCCGGGCCAGCTCGCCCTCGTCCGCGTCGAGCAGCACCAGGTCCTTGCCGTCGACGAAGACCATCCGGGTCGCCGACCGGCCGACCTCCCGTTCGGCGCTGCCGCAGCGCAGCCGCACCCGGGTGCCGTCCACGGTGACCCGCACCCGCTCGGCGGTGCCGATCGCACCGATCACCAGCCCGGCCAGCAGGCCGACCGCCGCCCCACCGGCCAGCGCGTACGGGTCGGACAGCCCGTCGACCCAGCGGAACAGCCCCTGCGCCGGTGCCCAGGGCAGGCCGGCCACCCAACCGGCGCCGGCCGCCAGCAGCCCACCCGCCAGGCCACCGGCGAGCGGAATGCCGGCCCAGAGCACCAGCAGCTCGCCGGCCCCGCCGCTTACCACGCTCGGCGTACCGTACGCCGTCACGCCACCTCCCGACGCATCGTGCGGACCAGCCCCGCGAGCAGCGGCACGACCAGCCACACCAGCAGTGACACCCCGAGCCGCCCCCACTGCCCGGCGGTCATCTCGGCGGTGAACAGTGGCTCCATTGTGCGTCCGGCGTCCAGCCACTCGGCCGCCCGGCGCAGCGGCCGGACCAGTTCACCCACGATCGCCCAGGCGTTCGGCAGCACCAGGTAGGTCACGATGGCCAGCGGGGTGTGCAGGAGCAGCAGGCCGAAGCCGGCGCCAAGCAACACGTTGGACACCTGGAACACGGCCGTGTGCAGCAGTAGCGTGCCCTCGATCCGCCAGCTGCCCGCGCCGCCGGTCGCCCCGGCGATAAGCGTGCCGACGGCGGCGACGGCGAGGCTCGCCAGCAGCGCCGCCAGCGCCGCCGCGACCAGCGCGGTGAGTTTGGCGGCGATCACCCGTTCCCGCCGGGGCACCAGGGCGAACGTGGCCAACGCGGTGCGCTGCGACCACTCGCTGGTGATCGAGAGGATGCCCAGCACCGGCAGCAACAGCCCGACCGGGAGCAGCGACGGCAGGAAGAAGTTGACGAAGGTCTGCTCGGCGTCGGGGGCGTACACCAGTTGGAGCGCGACGACGGCGGCGGTGACCAACCCGATGGTGATCAGCAGCCAGCGGCCGGCCCGGGTGTCGACCAGCTTGCGCGCCTCCACGACGGTCAGCCGGGCCAGCGACGGTTGGCGCTCCGCCGACCGGGTGGCCTCGGGCGTGCTGGTGGTGATGGTCGTCATCGGGCGGCCTCCTTGATGGCGCCGGTCTCGGCGGGGTGGGTGGCGTCCGGCTCGGCGGTGAGGGTGAGGAAGAGCTGCTCCAGGCCAC
This sequence comes from Micromonospora sp. PRAS1, assembly GCF_059553435.1. Lineage (NCBI taxonomy): Bacteria > Bacillati > Actinomycetota > Actinomycetes > Micromonosporales > Micromonosporaceae > Micromonospora > Micromonospora sp. PRAS1. The sequence goes on along the minus strand of NZ_JCANNB010000032.1, from coordinate 11,325 downwards.
CGGCACCGGCCGGCCGCAGTTCGGTCAGGGCGACCCCGGCCGCCGTGGCGGCCAACCCGACCGCCTCGCTGTCGGCGCGGACCAGCAGCCCCTCGGTGCCGTCGCTCACCGGCAGGCCGGCGCGCTCCAGCGCGCCGCGCAGCGCCGCCCGGTCCCGGGCCCGCACCAGCGTGCCGCCGCCGGCAAGCAACTCGTCCTTGTCGCCCTGGGCCACGATCCGGCCGCCCCCGATCACCACCAGCCGGTCCGCGACCGCCTCCACCTCGCGCAGCAGGTGGGAGGAGAGCAGCACGGTGCCACCCCGGTCGGCGAAGTCGCGCAGCAGGCCGCGCATCCAGAAGATCCCCTCCGGGTCCAGGCCGTTGGCCGGCTCGTCCAGGATCAGCACCCGGGGGTCGCCGAGCAGCGCGTGCGCCAGCCCGAGCCGCTGCCGCATCCCCAACGAGTACGCCCGGACCCGGCGCTTCGCCGCGACCGCGTCCAACCCGACCCGGTCCAGTGCCTCGCCCACCACCCGCCGGTCCACCCCCATCGTGGCGGCGGCCACGGTCAGCACCTCCCGGCCGGTACGCCCGGCATGCTGGGCGGAGGCGTCCAGCAACACGCCGACCAGCCGGCCCGGGTTGGGCAGTTGCCGGTAGGGCCGCCCGGCGACGGTGGCGCTGCCGGCGGTCGGTGGCGTGAGTCCGCAGATCATCCGCATGGTGGTGGACTTGCCGGCCCCGTTGGGACCGAGGAAACCGGTGACCGTGCCCGGTTCGCAGCGGAACGACACGTCCTCGACGGCGGTGTGCCGCCCGTACCGTTTGGTGAGTTGAGCTACCTCGATCATGCCGGCCAGGCTGCCGGAGCCAGCCGGCTGCCCACAGCGGCCGACGGTCTGCGATCCGTATACCAAGGTCGACACCGAGGTCTCGACTTTGGTAGCTGGTCCGGCCACCGAGGGCTGCCTACCATTGCGGCTGTGACCAGCGCCGTCGTCGAACACCCGGGCCTGCTGCCCGGCTCGCTCGGCACGAGCCACAAGCACTTCCGCCGTACCACGCGGGACTGGCTGGTCGACAGCCTCTGTTTTCTCGTCTCCATCGGCTGGGTGCTGCTGGCCACGCTCGACGCCGCCTCGCCGGATCCGTCGTTCGCCGAACAGCTCCCGTACGACTGGATGGTCGTCGCGGATGCGCTGTTCGGCCTGGCCTGCGCGGCGGCGCTCTGGGTACGCCGTCGCTGGCCGCTCGGGCTGGCGCTGGCCACGCTGCCGCTCGGGATGTTCTCGATGGCCGCGGTGATTCCGCTGCTTGTCATCTACTTCACGGTGGTGGTGCACCGGCGCACGGCGGTGGCCCTGGCGGTCACCGCGGCCGGCCTGCTCACCAACATGGTCATGGCCCTGCTGCGCCCCGATCCCAGCATCTCCTACTGGCCCGCTGCGGTGTGGGGCATCGTCATCACCCTGCTGGTGCTGGCCTGGGGGATGTTCGTCCGGGCGCGCCGGCAGCTGGTGCTGTCGCTGCGCGAGCGGGCCGAGCGGGCCGAGGCCGAGCAGCAGCTGCGGGTGGCCCAGGCCCGGCACCTGGAGCGCACCCGGATCGCCCGGGAGATGCACGACGTGCTGGCCCATCGGATCTCGCTGCTCAGCCTGCACGCCGGGGCGCTTGAGTTCCGCCCCGACGCGACCCCGCAGGAGGTGGCGCGGGCGGCCGGGGTGATCCGGGGCAGCGCGCACGCCGCCCTTCAGGACCTGCGGGAGGTGATCGGGGTGCTGCGGGCCGAGGGCTCCCTCGCCGAGGAGCCGGAGCCTCCGCAGCCCACCATCGCGGACCTGCCCGCACTGGTCGCCGAGTCCCGGGCCGCCGGGGTCCGCGTCGATCTGCGTGACGAGGTGTCGGGCGTCGACCCGCTGCCCGCCGCGCTCGGCCGGACCGCGTACCGGATCGTGCAGGAGGGGCTGACCAACGCCCGCAAGCACGCCACCGGTGCCGCCGTCACGGTCGGGCTCCGGGGGGCGCCGGCGGACGGGTTGACCGTGGAGATCCGTAACCGGTGGCCGGTGGGTGAACTGACCGAACAGATCCCCGGCTCCGGTACCGGCCTGATCGGCGTGGCCGAGCGGGTGCACCTTGCCGGCGGGCGGCTGACCCACGGTCGGGACGGCAGCGGCGATTTCCGGCTGGCCGCCTGGCTGCCCTGGCCGGCGTCGTGACCGGCCCCGATCCGGCGGCCGGCAGCCCGGCGGGCGACGCCGTCGAGCCCGTGCGGATCCTGATCGTGGACGACGACGCGCTGGTCCGGGCCGGGCTGTCGATGATCCTCGGCGGCGCACCCGATTTGCGGGTGGTCGGCGAGGCGGCGGACGGCAGCGAGGTCGCGGCCGCGGTCGCCGCGTGCCGGCCGGACGTGGTGCTGATGGACATCCGGATGCCCCGGGTCGACGGGCTGGCCGCGACGGAGGCGCTGCGCGCGGCGCCCCGGCCGCCCGAGGTGCTCGTGCTTACCACCTTCGACGCCGACGAGTACGTGTTGCGTGCGTTGCGGGCCGGGGCGGGCGGCTTCCTGCTGAAGGACACCCCGCCGGCCGAGATCGTGCGGGCGGTACGCCGGGTGGCGGCGGGCGAGGCGACACTCTCCCCGACGGTCGTCCGGACCCTCATCGAGCACGTCACCGTGCCGACGGTGACCGACCCACGCCGGGAGCGGGCCCTCGGGCTGCTGGCCGGACTGGCCGAGCGGGAACGCGCGGTCGCGATCGCCGTCGGCCAGGGCCGCACCAACGCCGAGATCGCCGGTGAGCTTTTCATGAGCGTGGCCACCGTCAAGGCGTACGTCTCGCGGCTGCTGACCCGACTCGGGCTGAACAACCGGGTGCAGATCGCGCTGCTCGTGCACGATGCCGGGCTGGTCTGACCGGCTCGAAAACAGGCGCGGAAACCCGGTTGAACTATCCCGCGCCGGGAGCCGTACCAATGCGCGAGGTGCGGTGCTCAAGCGCACCGCTACCGGAGCTTCGGGAGGCCTGCCGTGCGAGTTGATGAGCAGTCGACGGATCCCATCGATCAGATTCTGGGCGAGTTGCCGGTCCCGACATCGCTGACCCCCGAGGACGTCCGGCTGGCGGTCCGGGCGGTGGTCGTGCATGCGGCCGAGGAGTGGCCCTCGGGGGCGCTGTGCCGCAACGACGGTGCCCGGTTCCCCTGCCGGTTGCACCGGTGGGGCCGGCGGGTGTTGTTGAACCACGGGTTGAACGAGCGCCAGCTCGACGCCCTCATCCGGCACGGCAACCCGTTCGTGCACGTGCCGTTCCCGTTCCTGGTGAACGGGCCGAACCCGGGCCGTACCCCGGGTGCCCGCCCGCAGGGCGCCACCGGCTATCCGGCGCGGGGTGACCGTACGCCCGGCTACCCGCCGCGTGGCGATCGTGCCGCCGGTTACCCGGCGCGGCCGGAGCGTACGCCCGGCTATCCGGCGCGTCCGGACCGTGCCGCCGGCTACCCGACGCGGGGCCCGGTCCCGCGGGTGGCGGCTCCTGCGGCGCGGACCGGCACCCGCACCCCCGGCACCGGCCGGCCGGTGGCACCCCCCGCCACCGCGCCGCGCTGGCCGCGGGCGAGCTGAGAGGGACTCGTCCGCCGGCGGTACGACGCCGGTCCGGAGCGCGCGGTCGTTCCCCCGCCCGCGCCCGGACCGGCGTCGCGACCTCGCCCGCGACCGTCCCGGCTCAGATCCCGCAGTTCGGCGCGGACCAGTACGTGCGGTTGGTGACGCCGTCCCGGTTGTTCTCCCGCCGGGAGTCGACGTGTACGTGGTTGTTGTGCCCGCTCACGCCGGGGCCGACGATTCCGCTGAAGCCGTGGTCGCGGGCCTGACGGGCGATCTGGCACAGCGACCGGTCGTTGGAGATGACGTCGGCGGCGTTGCCGTAGAGGTGCTGGCTGTTCGTCGCGCCACCCACCCGGCTGTTGCAGCTGCGGTCACGGAAACCGCTGGTGACGATCAACGGCTGGTCGCCGAGGCTGCGGCGCAGCGCCTCCAGCTTCCACATGGTGCGTAGGGCGTTCTGCCGGGTCTGGTCGGCCGACAACGGGCCGCCCGTCCAGCCGCCCTGACCGCAGCCGTTGTCCAGCTCCGGGTAGATGAAGTGCCGGGGCGTGCAGTCGTTGTCCTGGAGGTCGTACAGCTTCGCGAAGGTATCCGGCCCGGCGATCCCGTCGACGCCGAGCCCGTACGCCTTCTGGAACCGGCGGATCGCGGCGGCGGTCTTCGGGCCGTACTTGCCGTCCAGTTCGACGATGTCGCGTCGGCCGGCCCAGCCGGCCACCCGCAGTTGCAGTTCGCGCACGTCGCTGCCGGAGGCGCCCTGGTAGAGGCTGCGTTTCCAGGTGTAACAGCCGTCGGCGTGGGCGGCTGGCGCGGCGACCACCGAGGCGATCGCGGCGCCCGGAAGCGCCAGCGCGAGGGCGACGACGGCCCGCTTCAAGGTGTGTACGCGCACAGGTAGTCCTCCCGATAAGAGAGCGAATGGGGTGACATCCGGGACTTCGGCCGAGCCGTCCCGCTGATTCACCCTCGCACCGGGCAAGCCGATTCGCGGCGATTAACGAGAATTGTCCTCACAATTGGTCGTGCCTGAGTGTCGGCTGGGAAATGCCGGCATTTACGAATCGGACATCCACCGCCGTACGAGCGCAGAGGGCGCCGACCCGACAATTACTGTGCCGAAAGTCGCATTCAGTCTTACCGAGGGTGATGTTGCCGGGTCAGCCCGGGCCGGTAACGTCAGCGCGGGCGACGACGGGGAGGCGGGCGTGGCGCGCGGTGGAATTTTCTGCGTCGAGGGCCAGTGGCACCGGGACCTGAACGAACGGGGGTCGGTGCTGCCCACCCTCGAACTGCTCGAACGGCTGGGCCGGGTCCGGTTCATCCACAAGGACGCGGCCACCCGCGACGAGCTGTTCTACTTCATCGACCGCTGGCTGCTCAAGCAGTACGCGGACCACCGGCTCGGCTTCTTCGCGATGCACGGCGAGCCGAACCGGTTGTGCCTGACCGACTGGCACTCGGTGGAACTCACCGAGGTGGCCGAGCGGATGGCCGGGCGCTGCGAGGGGCGGCGGCTCTACTTCGGCAGCTGTTCCGTGCTGCGCGCCCCCGAATCGGTGCTCCGCGACTTCCTCGACGTCACCGGCGCCGCGCTGATCTGCGGCTTCACCCGCGAGGTGGACTGGGTCGAGTCGGCCGCGTTCGAGACCGTGCTGCTCGACGTGCTCGCCAACGGCCAGCGCCACAACGCCGCCGAGTTGCGGATGGGATCGGCACACTGGGCGCCGCTCGCCTCGTACCTCGGCTTCCGGGTGATCTACGCGAACGGCCGGGCGTGGCGACCGCCGGCCCGCCACCGGGTGCCCAGCCAGGCGTCCGCCGGCCGGTCCGGCTGAGGGCTGATAGAAACGAACGATGCCACGCACGATCGCACGCAACGCCCGGGTCGACCTGCCCGACGCCCTGGAACCGCTTGTGGAGTACTTCCGCAGCATCTCCGGCGAGCACCCGGACTGGGACGAGTACCGGGCGGCGATGGTGCGGCAGGGCAAGTCGCTGATCCGGGTCACCATCACCGGTTGGGGCCCCGTCGCCACCGGCGGCTTCCCGGCCCGGCTGGCCGACTGAACCGGGTCCGGCTGGCCCACTGCCGGGTCCGGCTGGGTAGCTGAGCTTCCCGGTACGTCCCGGCCAAGGTCGTCCGGGTCCGGCTGGGCGGCTGAACGGGCCGGCGTACCAAAATGGGGCGGGTTACGGCGATCGGCCGTAACCCGCCCCATTCGGTCAATCAGGACCGGGCCGTCGCGTAGGTGGCGCAGCCGATCAGTTCCATCGACACCTGGAGCCGCTCCAGGCTGATGTTCTTGGCGATGGTGTCCTCCGGGCTGTGGTACGGCGGCTCCAGCAGCGCCGGCGACTCCTCACCCCGCCAGGAGAAGTTGGCGCTGGCGATGCCGACCTCCTGGAACGACTGGTGGTCGCTGGCCCCGCGCTGGGTGACCGGGGAGATCTGCGGCTGGTAGCCGAGCCGCTGCGCGGCGGCGGTGACCTCGTCGGTGGCGCGGTTGCTCTGGCCGGTGAACGACAGCAGCCAGTACCGCGTCGCCGGGTCCCAGCTCGTGGCGACCATGTCGTTCTGGTAGACGGCGAGGATCCGGTCGCGCTCGACCTGCGGCAGCTCGCGGACGTAGTAGCGCGAGCCGATCAGGCCCTGCTCCTCCGAACCCCAGAGGCCGAACCGCACGGTGGCGTTGACCGGGATCGCCTTCAGCACCCGGGCCAGCTCCAGGCAGAGCACGGTGCCGGAGCCGTCGTCGTTGGCACCCGGCGCGCCGATCACCGAGTCGTAGTGGGCGCTGACCATCACCACCGGGCCGTTCGGACCCGACCGCCCCTGCCGCTCGGCCAGCACGTTGTACGAGGTCAGCCCCCGGTGCGCGGTGGTGGCGATGGTGAGCGTCAGCGGCCGGGCGGCGAGCAGCGCCCGGAGCCGGTGCTTCTGCGCCTGGGCCACCCCGACCACGGGGATCGGCAGCGGCGAGGCGGCCGAGCCGGGCAGGGTGGGGGAGAACGCCGACGCCCGACGGGGCTCCACCAGGTCGGCCGGGAGGAAGACCAGCCCGACCGCGCCGGCGGCCAGCGCCCGCGCCGCCAGCTGCTCACGCTGGCCGGCGACGTAGTCCACCAGCGCGATCTTGCCGCTGACCTCGGCGGTGAAGTCGCTCGCCGAACCCGCGCCGACGTCGATCACCGAGGCGGTGACGCTTGTGTCCAGCGCCGCGTGGGCGCTCGCCCCGACCTGCCAGTTCAGGTCCGTGGGCAGGCCGGCCGGCGAGCTGAGCTGCGCGAGGAACTTGTCGGCCACCGGGAACGGCTGGAGGGTGGTGTCGTAGCCGAAGTGGTCGAGCTGGCCGGCGATGTAGTTGGCGGCCCGGCGCTCGGACTCGGTGCCGCCGATCCGCGGCCCGATGTTCTCGGAGAGCACCTTCAGGTGCTCCAGCGCCCGCCGGCTCGACAGCTGGGCGATTACCTTCCGGTCGTCCGGCGTGAGCTTCGGCGGTTTGTGCGCGCCCGGGCGCTGGTCGTCGGCGGCCCAGGCGGGCGCGGGGAGCGCCACGGTGGCGGCACCACCGAGGGCGACGGTAAGCATCCGTCGCCGGTTGAGGAAGCTGGAGCCGACGGAGGGGGACGATTCGTGCGGGGGTGTCACGGTGTCGTCGAGCGAAGACAAGACGGCGCCTCCTGATTCGAGGTCGGACCCGGTGTTCAGGGGTGTGTCGCCCGGGTCACAGCCGCTCGAATCTAACCCGCGAGCTGCCGCTTCTCAAGATCGCAGGGTCAGTATGCTGCGGTGAAGCGCATGTTGCGGTGGCGCGGCCGCTCGATCTCGTCGACCACCGCGACGGCCAGGTCCTCGTAGCTCAGGACGCTGCGGCCCTCGGCGTCGGTAACCGGCTGGTCGGTGCCGGTGCGGTAATGGCCGGTGCGTTCGCCCGGGTGGAACTCCAGCGGCGGGGGTGAGAGGTACGTCCAGCTCACCCCGTCGGCCGAGGAGCGGTAGAGCTCCAGGGCAGCCGCCTGGCCCAGCGCCGCGTCGCGGTACTCCGCGGGAAAGTCCGGCTCGTCCAGCAGCGGCGTGCCGGCCGGCGTGAGCAGGGTGGACCCACCGCCGACGTGAATGATCCGGGGCGCGGCGGGCATGTCGCGCAGCGCGCCGAGCAGCGCCCGGACCGCGTCGGACCAGAGCGTACGCTCGCCGCCGCCGATCGCCACCACCAGCACATCCGCCGCCGGCGCCAACTCCCGCACGCTGCGCTCGCTTGTGGCATCCCCGGTGACCACCCGGATGCCGGCCGGCAGGTACGACGTGGCCTCCGGCCGGCGTACCGCGGCAACCACCCGGTGCCCCCGGTTGAACGCCTCGACGGCGATCCGCGAGCCTGCGGTGCCACCCGCTCCGAACACGACGATGTCGCTCACGGTCCCAGGCTATGGAGCGCAGCGGGCGGGCGTCGGCGGAACGGCGATCCCGCGCGGTTTCGGTCGAACAGCGCGGGGCCTGGTCAAGCCGCACGGGACCCTGACCGGGCCGCACGGGACCCTGACCGGGCCGCACGGGACCCTGACCGGGCCGCACGGGACCCTGACCGGGCCGCACGGGACCCTGACCGGGCCGCACGGGACCCTGACCGGGCCGCGCCGGGTCCTCAGTCGAGCAGCGCGGAGTAGACCAACTGCCGCAGTTGCGGCCGGATCGGCCAGGTGCTCGACGGCATCAGCTGGGTGAAGAACAGGGCGGTGATCTCCTCGGTCGGGTCGACCCAGAAGGCGGTGCTGGCCACCCCGCCCCAGTAGTACTCGCCGACGCTGCTCGGCAGCCGGCCGGGAATCGGGTCGTCCACCACCGCGAAGCCGAGGCCGAAGCCGATCCCGTCCAGGGTCGTCTCGGCGAAGCCGCCGGTCGAGAGCGTCCCCAGATCCTGCCCGCCGGGCAGGTGGTTGCGGGCCATGAAGCGCACCGTGCGGGGGGCGAGCAGGCGTACCCCGTCCAGTTCACCGCCGCGCAGCAGCGCCTGGGTGAACCGGTGGTAGTCCGCGGCCGAGGAGATCAGCCCACCGCCGCCGGAGAGCAGGGTCGGCTTCTCGTACGCCAGATCGCCGATCGCGTCGTGGCGTACCGCGCGGCCGGTCGCCGGGTCGGGCACGTAGAGCGCGGCGAGCCGGGCGGTGTCGGCGCCGTCGACGTACCAGCGGGTGTCGTCCATGCCGAGCGGGCGCAGGACGCGCTCGGTTAGGAAGGTGTCCAGGCTCTGCCCGGAGACCACCTCGATCAGCCGACCGAGCACGTCGGTGGCGACCGAGTATCCCCAGGCGGTGCCGGGCTGGAAGAGCAACGGCAGGGCACCGAAGGCCCGGCTGGCCTCGGCCAGGTCGACGTCCGCCGGTGGGTAGAGGTCGTAGCCGGCGGCCCGGTAGAGGCCGTCGACCACTGAGGTCTGCATCCAGCCGTAGGTCAGCCCGGCGGTGTGGGTGAGCAGGTGCCAGACCCGGATCGGCTCGATCGCCGGCACCGTGTACGGCTTGAGCGTCGACCCCTTCGAGTAGACCCGCATGTCGGCGAACTCGGGCAGCCAGCGGCCGATCTCGTCGGTCAGCTCGAACCGACCCTCCTCCCAGAGGATCATCGCCGCCACCGAGGTGATCGGCTTGGTCATCGAGTAGATCCGCCAGAGGGTGTCGTCCGCCACCGGCGCGCCGGCCTCCCGGTCGCGCAGCCCGTACGTCGAGGCGTGCGCGATCTCACCGCGCCGGGTGACGACGAGCTGCCAGCCGGGCAGCCGGCCGTCGTCGACGTACCTGCCGAAGTGCTCGTCGATCCGGGCCAGTCGAACCGGGTCGAAGCCGAGCTGGGCCGCGTCGGTGCTGCGTATCGTGCTCACCCGACCGAACCTACCGGCCGGTACGCGCACCGGGGAAGACGTGCGGTGTCGGTGTCGCCGGTTAGCCTGCGGTCATGCCGGAGCCGATCGAGGACGTCACCTTCCACGACGAGGACTGGTACGCCGAAGAGCTGGCCGACCGGCACTACGTCGGCTGCGCCTTCCACCGGGTCGACCTGACCGAGGCGACCAGCCGAGGCGCGATCTTCACCAGCTGCACCTTCGGCGACGTGCGGTTCAACGTCTCCCGGCACACCGACTCGGCCTTCACCCGCTGCACCTTCATCCGGTGCAACCTGTTCGAGGCGGAGTTCGCCGGGTGCAAGGTCATCGGCAGCACCTTCGACCGGTGCGACCTGCGGCCGTTGACGGTCACCGGCGGCGACTGGTCCTTCGTCACGCTGGCCGGTGCCGACCTGCGCGGGGTGCGGTTCACCGACGTACGCATGCGGGAGGCCGACCTCAGCGGCGCGGACCTGACCGGGGCGACACTCCGCGGTGCCGACCTGTCGGACGTGCAGTGGCGGGGCACCCGACTGTCCCGTGCGGACCTTCGCGGCAGCGACCTGACCGGGCTGGATCCGACGGCGGTGCAGCGGGCCGGTACGGTCATCGACGTCTTTCAGGCCGGGACGCTGGCCCGGGCGCTCGGCTTCGACATCCGGGACTGACCTCCCCGAGTTCGAACGCGACACCGCGCACTGGCGCGGAGGGCGTCCTTGATGCCAATGTGAGTCGCCCCCGCATCCGGGTCGAGATGTGCCGGTGCGAGTCCGGTCCGGCAGAAGTGGAGAGTCGGTGGCCGAGAAGCATGCCGCGCCGAAGGGTGGCTCGCCGTCCCGCCCCGGCCGGGCCGCCCGCCACGGTGGATCCGCCCGGCACCGCTCGAGACGTCTCGGTGGCCTCCGGGACCGCCTGCACCGCCGGGCGGCGACCCACCGGCAGCCGCCCGGGGCACCGGGCGAGAGTCGCGCCGATGCCCGCCGGCTGGCCCGGGCCCGTCAGCGCCGCCGCTACGCGGTCGACGCGGTCGCCGCCTTCACCGGTCTGCTGGCCCTGGTCGGGTTCGTGAACTGGTGGTCGGAGCCGGCCCCGGAGGCCCCGGCGGAGTCCGACGGTCTGCCGGCTGTGGTCGGGCGACCGAGCCTGCCGAGCCCGGTTGCCACGGCACCGGCCGTGCCCGGGCTGCGGCCCCGCGACCGGTCGCCGAGTCCCAGCCCCAGCCCCAGCAGCTCGACGCCCGGTACCGCGCCGATGGTGCCGGTCGCGCCGGCCGCGCCGGTGACGCTCACCGTGCGCCGAGCCGACATTCCGGCCACCGTGGACCTCACCGAACTGGGCGGGCGTGACTGGGTGCACTGGGGGCTGGGCGGCGCCGGGACGACGGTGCGCAAACGCGACGGTTCCGCCGAGATCCGCGATCTGGGTGGCCGGGGCGAGCGCAGCGGCTGGGACGGCAACCAGGAACTCTTCGGGTGGCGCGACGGCGCGCCGGTCGAGTCGGCCGACCCCACGCCCGACGGCGTCTTCACCTGCGGCGTGGGCAACGGCTTCACCCTCGCCGTGGTCGCCGACGGCCAGCCGCGTACCGCCACCGTCTACCTCGGCGTCTGGATGGCCCGGGGCCGGCTGGACGTCGCGCTCTCCGACGGTGGCCCGAGTCGCACCCTGCGCCTCGAGGAACGCCACACCACCCAGTCCACCGCGGTCACGGTCGGCTTCCAGGCGCCGGCCGGCACCCGCCTCTCGCTCACCTGGACCGTCGAGGAGACCTTCACCCCGCACTGCGGCAACGTCGCCCTCCAGGCCCTCACCCTGAAGTGAAAGGAAGGGCACCTTATTAACGCCTCGG
>NZ_JCANNB010000031.1:0-80653 GCF_059553435.1 Micromonospora sp. PRAS1 | reverse complement strand
GATATTCGATTCATCTGGCCGCCTGCCTTGTCATTGACATGCGTACGCCGTAGCGGCGACGCAAGGGTGGTGATGCTCGACGCAGCCTGCCCATCGATCCGTGGCGGCGGCCTCCCGGACGGTCGAGGTGTGGGGTGGGCCTGCCCTGGGCCAACCCGTCTCGAACTCGCCGTGCCAACGGTGTCGTACTGAGTCGAAACATCCGATGTGTTAACGGATGTTACCGGCACTGCGGTTGATCGACAAGCATCTGTTCATTGCTGCTTGCCCAGAGTTTCTGCAGTTCAGATCGGCGATCTAGAGCAAATCCGCACGCAAAAGCCAGCGCCGGGACGGCATCGGCCATCGCGCTAGACATCTGATGTATGAATGTCACCGACGATAGATTTCCTCCAGGGGCCGACGGTCCGGATCCACGCCAGGGCGACGTGCGGGCCACTCGGCCTCACCAGAGCAGACGGGCCGGTCGGCCGGAGATAACAGGAATCGGCGAGAAACTTCTGCCGCCGAGGGTCGACCTGCTGAAGGCTGGCGCCCGGTCAGCGGCGATCGGGCCTGCCCGCATGCTGATCTCGGGTGCCGAGAACTGCTTGGACGCCACGGATGTGCGTGGAGCAGAGTCGGACCATGGAGAATTCCACCACCGCACGTCATCGCTCGATGGACGAGATCGTGGCAGGGTTACCGCTCGTGCGGCAGTCTCCGCAGGGGATCGGCACCCTGGCGTTGGCCGTACGCCGGCCGGCCGTCGGCGCTCGCGAGGTGCTGTCCCTGGCTGAACTGGACCCTGACGTCGGGCTGCTCGGCGACACTTGGAGTCAACGACCGTGCAAACGGACGGCCGACCTGTCGCCGCACCCCGACATGCAGCTGAACGTCATCAACTCCCGTTTTGTCGAACTGATCGCCGGTCCCGATCGGGACGCCTGGGCACTTGCCGGGGATCAGCTCTACGTCGATCTGGACCTGAGCACCGACGCGCTGCCTGCCGGCACCCGCTTGGCGATCGGCGACCGGGCTGTCATCGAGGTGACCGACCAGCCACACACCGGTTGTGCCAAGTTCGCCGCCCGGTTCGGACGCGACGCCCACAAAATCGTCTGGACCGAGGAGGGCCAGCGACTACGGCTACGTGGCCTGAACGCCAAAGTGATCGTCGGTGCGACGATCGTGGTCGGCGACACCATCCGGCAGCTTCCCGCCGTTCCCGGCCAGCCCGCCACCGAGGCTGCCGAACGTAACGACAGCTGACCACGACCCCCGAGGTTCCCGGACCGGCGCGGGGCCGCCGGCCCGGGAACTGGTACGTCAGGAGAGCGTTCGCCTGGCCCAGGTACGGAAGTCGGTGGTGGGCAGGCCGAGCGCCCGGGGGATCTCCGGGCGTGCGGGCGTGCCGTTCTCGTTGATCTGCTCGACGGCGTTGATCATGAATGGCGGCATACCGCGTTCGATCGCTTCCTGCGGGGTGAGGACCGGAGCGGTGATGCTCCGACCGGTCACCTCGCTGAGGATCGCGGCGACCTCGGTCATCGTGCGCATGTCTCCGGCGAGCTCCACGTCCATGCCGTCGAGTTTGCCCGGGTTGGTGAAGGCGGTCGCCGCGGCTTCGCCGATGTCGTCGACCGCGATCCAGGCGATCCGGGTGTCCGCTGCGAAGCCGGTGATGATGGTGCCGCTGGACCAGTCGCCGAACAGATAGGACCAGCCGAGCAGGTTCTCCATGAAGGTTGCCGGCTTGAGTACGGTCCAGTGCGCGAAGCCGCCGGTGCGGACCAGTTCGTCGACGCCTGCCTTGCTCTCCCAGTAGTGCCGGTCCCAGCGCCCCTCGGCCCAGCCGGGTTGGTTGCGATGGAAGTCGCCGGCACCGGCGACGCTGCTGTGCACCAGGTGCGGCACGCCGGCCTTGCGGGCAGCCTCGATGAGGTTACGGCCCCGGCGTAGCTCGGCGTCACCCTGAAGATCGGTGACGTCGGGGAACGGGACGGAGAAGACGCCCTCCGCTCCGTCGGCCGCAGCGAGCAGCGAGGCGGGATCGTCCAGGTCGCCCCGGACCAGTTCGGCGCCCCGTTCGCGCAGGGCCAGCGCGGCGTCGGTGCCGGTGTCGCGGACCAGGGCGCGTACCGCGACACCCCGGTTGAGCAGCGCCCGGGCGGTGGCCCCGCCCTGCTTGCCGGTGGCGCCGATGACAAGGACGGCCATGTTTCCTCCTCAAACAAGTGGGGCATCCCCCCACTTCCTGTCGGATACGATATGGGGGATCACCCCACTTATCCAAATGGCAGACGATGAGAGCTGACGCACAACGCAACCGCGCCCTGATAGTCAAGGCGGCCGGCGAGGCGGTCGCCCGGGACGGCGCGTACGCCTCGCTTGAGGAGATCGCCCGAGCCGCGGGCGTGGGCTCGGCGACGCTGCATCGGCACTTCCCGTCCCGATGGGCGCTGATGGAGGCGGTCTTCCACGACCGGGTCGAAGCGCTCTGCGCCCGCGCCGGGGAGCTGTTGACCGGACCGGACGCCCGCCAGGCGCTTACCACCTGGTTGTGCGAGCTGGCCGCGTACAGCACGACGACCCGCGGCCTGGTCACCTCGCTGCTCAAGGCGCCGCAGGAGAGCGAGTCCTGCTCAGCGATGCTGGTGGCGGCGGGCGAACCGCTTCGGCGCCGGGCCGCCGACGAGGGATCCGTACGCTCGGACGTCGCGATGGCCGACCTGGTGACCCTCGTCAACGCGATCACCCTGGCTGCCGAGACGACAAGTACGGCCGAGGCGGAGCGGCTGGTCCGTCTCGCCCTGGAGGGAATCAACCCACCTCCGCGCTGACCCGTCGACCCGCCAGCTCCGGCTGCCCGGCAGGTAGCGGCCGGGACTGACAGAATCAAGATCGAGGGGTCGGTACGCGCCGGACGAGGAGCAGAAATGAGCGACTGGAACGACAAGATCATCGCCGAGTTCCGCGCCAACGGTGGGCAGGTGGGCGGCCAGTTCGCTGGCGCGCCGCTGCTGCTGTTGCACACCGTCGGCGCCAAGAGCGGCAAGCCTCGCGTGCACCCGATGATGTACCAGAAGGTGGAGGGCGGTTACGCCGTGTTCGCCTCCAAGGGCGGCGCGGACACCAATCCCGACTGGTACCACAACCTGCTCGCCCATCCGCATGCCCAGGCGGAGATCGGTACGGACAGGGTCGAACTGGTCGCCAGAGTTGCCGCCGGAGACGAACGCGAGCGGATCTGGAGCGCCCAGAAGGCCGCCTACCCGGGCTTCGCCGACTACGAGCGGAAGACCACCCGGGAGATCCCGGTCGTCGTACTCGAACCTGCGAGGTAGGCGGCGACGACCCGCACCTGCGGGTGAAAGCTCATCCGCGTCGTTCGGCAGCGCTACGCTGGCGTGCCGATTCGTACAGCACGACAGTTGCGGCGGTCGCCGCGTTCAGGGAACTGGCCGTCCCGGACATCGGGATCCGGACGAGTTGGTCGCAGGCCGCACGCCAGCCGGAGCTGAGACCGGTGGTCTCGTTGCCGATCAAGGTCAGCGTGGGTCGGGTGAAGTCGTACTCGGCGGCCTCCAGTGTGCCGTGCTCATCGGTTCCCACGATGCTCATGCCGATGCCCTTGGCGCGCAGTTCAGCGACCCAGGAGAGCACGGCCTGGTGTGCCGGCACCCGGACCACGGGGAGAGCGAACAGCGAACCGGTGCTGGCCCGGACCGCCTTCGGGTCGTACGCATCGGCGGCATGGCCGGTGATGATGACACCGGAGGCACCGAAGGCGTCTGCGGACCGGACGAGGGTCCCGATGTTGCCGGGGCTGGTGGGCCGGTCGAACACGACCGTGTGCATGGTCGGCCCGGTCGGGATGCGGCACAGATCGTCCTCCGGCAGCGCGACCACGGCCAGCAGCTCGGGAACCGTGTCCGCCTTGCCGCCCAGTTCGTGCATCAGTTCCCGGGAGACGGCGATCTTCTCGGCCCGGACGCTGTCCAGGGCCTCGCGGGCCCAGCCGGACAGCTGAGCGCTTCTGTCGTAGAGCAGCTCGCGGATCTGCCAGCCGTGTTCGATGGCCATGGCGATCGGGCGCACCCCCTGCACGAGGAACTCGCCGCGACGCTGCCGCTTGTTCCGATTGTGCAGGAGCGCCTCCCACTGCTGGAATCGCGCGTTGCGGCCACTCACCTGAAGACCCACCATGTCCCGCCTCCGTCGTACCTCACCCACCCGCCCCTGGCCTGATGCCGCTACCCGGCACTGTCGTCGGTGTGTTCCCCGTCAAACGTGGGGGTGTCCTGCCCGAGGCCCCGGCGGATCGCAATCTCGACGGGTGAGTATGCGCCATCGGCCCGCTCCAGTTCGTACGGCACGGCCGGTAGGAGCGGCGGCTGGGCCATGAGGCGCGGCCGCGTCCCGTGGTGCGGTTGGGCCGCGTGCACCAGGAACGGGTGGCACAGGAAGACGTCGCCCGGGGACCCGGTGGCGAGGGCGAGCGGTCGGTGGTCGGAGGCCGCCACCAGGTCGGGTGCAAGGTCCAGCCCGCTCGCCCCCTCCTCGCCGTACTTCTCCAGCACCCTCGGCACGTCGAGGTGTGAGCCGACCCGGATCCGGGTCGGGGCGTCCTCCTCGCCGACCTCGCTGAACAGGAACAGCATCAGCAGCGCCCGGTCGCGGGAGCGCAGGTTCGTGAAGTACCAGCTCTCGCCCTCCGGCAGATAGCTGCCCTCGATGTGCCAGCCCGCGTCGTCCGGCTCCTCCTGGTGCGGAAAGCGCAGCGGAAACGAGCCCAGCGAGTAACGCGGCTCCCAGCGTCCCGCGCCGACGAGCAGGTCGTACGCGTGATGGAGGAACGGGGAGTTGGGTGCGGCGCCGAACGGCCCCTGCGCCAGGCCGCCCACCCAGTGCACGGGCTGGGTCCACGTCGCGGGGTCGTCCGGGTCACAGCCCGTCTCCCGCCACAGCAGCCGCGCGCAGTCCGCGGCCACGCGCGGCGCGACGGCACCCGCCAACTTGACGAAACCGTCGCGAAGGAAGCGGGACACCAAGGTCTTGTCATCCATGCCGGCAATGATGCGGCGACAATCATCCCGATCACCCGACACTTTCGGTGCCGCTTCCGTCGGGTCTGCTGCCACAGCACAGACGTTGGCACTCTGGCAGGTGGCGGCGAACTCGTCCGCTGACACCCACCACACCGTGGCGATCGTGGATCGGCGCCACCGCCCAGGGCAGCCCTACCGCAGAGCGTGCCCCATGATCCGGCAATCACCCGCTCACCCTGCCAGGCGCATCGGCAGGGGTGGTACCCGATCGGGCCGAGATCAACGAATCCGTAGCCTTGTCCGGGTGACAGCTGCGCGGGAACGGATCAGGGCGGTTCTCACCGGAACGGTCGACTACGAATCGGCGCTGGACGCGCTGACCGTCACCCCGTCGGCCGAGGTCGACCCGGAGCTGGTGGCCGCGAAGGACGAGGCGTGCGCGCGGCTGTGGCGGGGCGGGTGGCAGCCGGCCGAGTTGCACCGGGTGGTCGCCCGGCGGGGCCGGCCGCACCAGGCCGACCTGGTGACCGATGCGGTCGCCGCCTACCTGCGACAGTTTCCCCGGGCCAGTGTCGACCGGCGGTGGTTGGCGCAGGCGGACATCCTCGGCGCGCAGGTCTGGTGGAGCGGTGACGCGACGTACGTCGACGAACTCGCCGCCCGCTGGCGGCTGGACCGGGTGGCCGTACTCGATCTGGTGTTGGGGCTGCTCACCATCCTGGCCACGCTTCCGCCGATCGAGGTGCTCGTCGCCCCGCCGGGGTCCGCCGCCGCGCCGGCCGACGGCTCGGGCGCCCCCGGGTCGTCCCGGATCGACGCCCGGCTGCTGGACCGGGTACGCGCCCTGCTCGCCAAGGCGGAGTCGACCACCTTCCCGGCCGAGGCGGAGACGTACACCGCCAAGGCCCAGGAACTGGTCACCCGGCACAGCCTGGACGAGGCGCTGCTGGCCGCCCGGGGTGGTGCCGCGGTGCCGGTGGTGCCGTACGCGCGGCGGATCGGCGTGGACCACCCGTACGAGCGGGAGAAGGCATCTTTGCTGGACGCCGTCGCCCGGGCCAACCGCTGCCACACGGTCTCGTCACCGGAGCTGGCGTTCAGCACCGTCTTCGGTTTCGACACCGACATCGACGCGGTCGACCTGCTCTACACCTCCCTGCTGGTGCAGGCGCACCAGGCGATGGCCCGCGCCGAGCCGCCGGGCGGAAAGGCCGGTCGCCGCCGCCTGAAGGCGTTCCGCCAGTCCTTCCTGGTGGCCTTCGCCGACCGGATCGACGAACGACTGGCCGACGCGGCACAGCTCGCGTTGGCGCAGGCCACCGGTCGGAGCGACGGGAACGGGGTGACCGACGCGGCGGACCTGCTGCCGGTGCTCGCCTCCCGAGACGAACAGATCCGCGAAACCATGCGCCGGGTCTTCCCCCACATGGTGCGGGCCCGGGCCAGCCGGGTGGACAGCCGCGAGGGCTGGGAGTCCGGTCGGCAGGCCGCCGACCGCGCCAGCCTGCCGACCGGCACCACGCGGGGCCGATAGTCCCGCCGGGTCGAACGCACGCTCAGACGGTTCGAACCTCGGCGAGCCGCCTGACCGCGTAGTCGTCGCCCCAGCAGACGGCGGCCTCCCATGCGGCCGACGCCTGGGTGGCGACGTCGTGTGTGTCGTCGTCGAGGCCTGCGGCGTTGTCGGGCAGCACAAGGTCGAGGTCGGGGACATCGACGTGTGCCTCGTCCCAGTCGATCAGCGCGACCTGATTCGCGGTCATGCGGACATTGCCCGGATTGGGGTCGCCGTGCACAACGCATGTCTGACGCCCGGACAATCGCGCCCACGCTGCTCGGCATCGAGCAACGCCCTCCGGAGGCATCGCGCCCAGGTCGATCCTCGTGCCGGTCTCGGCCTGCAGGAGGTCGATCGACGATCGCCAACCTGGGCGCTGCGGCCAACCCCGGGTCAACCGATGCAGCTCGCGGAGCGTGCCGGCCACGCGACGCCAGTCGGCCTGCGTCTCGGGCGGTCCGCCATCCAGGTGGGTCATCACCACCAGACCGTCGGCGAAGAGCCGGCCATCCGCAGTCGGGATCGGCACCGGCACGGTCAGACCTTCACGATCGAGGTAGACGAGGAGCTCGGTTTCCCACGCGAGATCAGCGTCGCTCCTGGCACCGAGACGAGCGACCGCGAGGTGACCGTTGACGCGTACGCTCCACACGTCGTTGGCGACTCCTCCGGCGAGCGGTTCGACGCGAACGGCGTCGTCACCCCACTGCCCAAGTGCCTCCCACCCCATTGAGCAGATCATACGGTTCCGACCCGCACAGCGTGTTGAGGCCGGCGGCCACCAGGTCACCGATGGACTTGGCGAGGGGCAGCCAGGTCAGCACCCTCCACTCGATATGGTCACTAGCGCCGACAGGTTTGTTGTGCAAACCTATTGGCTATGACTACTGGTTCGATACCTGCCGACGGCGATCCCCGACGACTACTCTCCGATGTCCGCGCTCTTGCCCACCGGGTACGTCTGGACCAACGGTTGACCTGGGTCGCGCTACTGGTGCTGGCCACCGTGACGCTCCTGGGCATCCCGTTCGACTGGCTCGGCATGAAGGTGAGCTGCCTCGCCGACGGCAGCTGCGAATACGCGCGACGGGGCGTGCTCTACTACTGGCCGGCGGCGCTTCTGCTGGCGTACACGATCATCGCCGTCTGCTACATGCGGGCCGCCCGAGCGCGGGGGTTGGGCTCCCGGGTGCTGCCGTACGCGATCACCGGCGCCGTGACGACCCTGGTGTTCACCGCCGCGTGGCTGGCGGCGGCCCGCTACTTCCCGAACCACCCGGCACCGGTCACCCCACCGCCGTACTGGTGGGTGGTGCTGGACCGGTTGGTCGCACCGTGGGGCATGATCGGCATCGCGTTGCTGGTGCTGACCTGGTTGGAACGCAACGTCGCGCTGCTGCTGTTCACCCTCGGCTACCTGGCGTTGGTGCTGCTGGCGCTGCCGATGCAGCAGGGCTGGGGACTTGCCGGGTGGGGAATCCAGGCCCAGATGGCGGTGCCGCAGCTCGCCGCCGGCGTCGTGCTACTGCTGGGCGCGGTCGGCTTCGCGGTGGCTCGTCGGCGGGACCGGTGACGGCCGTGACCGACGTCCCGGACCCCAATGCCGCGCACCCGGTCACCGGGCTGGACGACGTCGTGCACCAGCGGGTACGGCTCGGCATCCTCACCATCGCGCACGAGGCACGCCGGGTCGAGTTCGGTTATCTGCGCACCCAGTTGCAGCTGACCGCCGGCAACCTCTCCACCCACCTGAGCGTGCTTGAACAGGCCGGCCTGATCG
The DNA here is from genome assembly GCF_059553435.1 of Micromonospora sp. PRAS1. Lineage (NCBI taxonomy): Bacteria > Bacillati > Actinomycetota > Actinomycetes > Micromonosporales > Micromonosporaceae > Micromonospora > Micromonospora sp. PRAS1. The sequence continues at coordinate 72,285 of NZ_JCANNB010000031.1, read as the reverse complement.
AGGTGGAGAAGGGCTACGAGGGCCGGCGTGGCCGTACCTGGATCACCCTCACCGCAGCCGGCGACACCGCACTCGCCGCCGAGATCGAGCGACTGAAGCTGCTCATCGCCCGGGTCGAGACACCCCTTCCCCCGCCCGACCAGTGACCGCACCGCCCCGCCGGCAGTCCTGGTGGTGCGCTATCTCTGCGCTGCCACGAGGAACATCGGCACGGCGACGAGAATGCGGTTCGTACGGGCACGCTCGGCCTGATCGGCGAGCCAGTCCTCGTCGTCGGTGAGCCGTTGCAGCAGGGCGAGCGCGGTCTCGTCGGCGAGCACAACGGTGTGCACCTCGACGACGGGGTCGGTGAAGCCGGCGTCGAGCAGCAGGTTGCGGTACCTCCGGGCAACGCGTGGTGACGGAAGCGAGTCCGCCTTGGCGTGGACCAGCCGGCGGGTGACCTCCGGCTGGTCCGAGTCGATGGCGATCATGTCCCAGTCCTGGCCGAGCAGCACGGCCCGGCCGCCAGGCACGAGCACCCGACGGGCCTCCACCACCGCTCGTGCCGGGTCGTCGAGCAGGTGCAACACCTTGTCCGCGCGGTAACAGGTGACGGACCCGGTCTCGATCGGCAACTCGTACGCGTCGGCGACGTGGAACTCGCCGGCCGGCCAGCGGTCCCGCGCCACAGCGATCATCTCCGGGTCGGGGTCGACGCCGATCGCTCGGGCCCCACGCTCGGCCAACTCGCCGACCGCCCGGCCACTGCCGCAGCCGACGTCGACCGCGGCTCGGCCGGCGAGGTCACCGAGTAGTTCATAGGAACAGGCGCGCAGTTTGACGGCCATGGCCCTGCCATCAACCGCATCGAGGGCAGTAAGCAGACTGGACATGCCCGCCATGGTCGGACTTAATGTCGACATGAAGTCAAGCCCGATGACGATCGGCCAGGTGGCCGACCGTTTCGGCCTGCCAACGCACGTGCTGCGGCACTGGGAGTCGGTGGGTCTGCTCTCCCCCGCCCGCGCCCAGGGCGACCGCCGCCGCTACACCGGCGACGATCTCTTCCGGATAGCCTCAATCATGCGTGCGAAGCAGGCCGGTCTGCCGTTGCCAGAGATCCGGGCGTTCCTCGCCGCGCGCGACCCAGCCGTCCGCAAGGACGTGCTGCGCCGCCACCACCATGCGTTGCGGGCCCGGATGGCGGCGCTACGGTCGGCGCTCGATCTCCTCGAAGCCGGGCTGAACTGTTCGCACGAGGACATCACGACCTGCCCGAGCTACCGCGCCCAGCTCGCGCAGTCGGTGCAGGTCACGGGCGGCCGGGGCGAGGACGCGCCAGCCTCAGGGCGCTGATCGCGGTGCGCCTTCTACCTCCATGCGGTTCGGCGAGCGGCCAAGGAGGCGTTCGCGCGCCTGGCCCGGACAGGGCGCCCTACGGCCTTCCGGCGTCGCGGGACTGACCGCTCCCCCGGCGGCAGTGCGGGAGACCAAGGGCCGCGAACTCGAGGACAGGTGACCACGTGATCGCGCCTGGCCGGACACTCCCCCGGGCTCGATCACGGGAAGTCGTCGGGCGTGATGCCGGGCAGCGTGGCCAGTAGTTGCCCGGCCAACCGCCGTACGGTGTCGTCGTCCTCCCGGCGGCCGAGCCGGATGAGCAGCTCCCGGGTCCGGGTGTCGCGGTAGTGGTGTCGGGTCAGCGCGAGCAACGCGGTCCGGCGGATCTCCCAGTCGTCGTCCGCGGACAGCCGGAGCAGTAGCTCCGGCACTCCGGCGCGGCCGGCCAGGGTCGCGCCGAGCTGTCCCACCGCTCGGCGCCGGACCTCGAGGGCCGGGTCGTCGCGGACCAGCCCGACGAGCAGCACCTGAACTTCGGGGTCGGCACCGAAGTGCTCGCCGAGCGCGGCGGCGATGCGGGCGCGGATCGCCGGGTCCTGGTCGGCCAGGCGGCGCATCAGTCGCAGGGTCACCGCCATGGAGGCGCTCCCCTGCTCGGTCAGGCAGCAGACCGCGGCGTCGAACACGGTCGGGTCGGTGTCCGACTCGACGCATTCCAGCAGCACGTCGGTCACCACGTCGGGACTGCCGTACCGGCATAGCGTCCGCACGGCAGCCAACCGGATGCCGACGTAGCTGTCCCGGCGGGCCCGCCGGCACAGTGTTTCCACGAGGCCGCCCTCGACCTCGCCGTGCCCAACGAGCGCGTCGGCGGCTGCGCGCAGTACGTTCGGGTCGGGATCCCGGCTGACCTGTTCGGCCAGGCACTCCCGCACGGTGGGGTCGGGCGGATCGGCGAGACGGGCCAGGCTGCGGGTGACCCGCAGCCGGACGAGCGCGTCCCGCTCTTCGAAGGCTCGGCTGATGAGCAGATCGCGGGTGGCGTGGCCGAACAGTTGTCGGCCGGTGAGCAGGTCGACGGCGGTGAGCCGGACGCTCGCGGTCGGGTCGCGTCGGGCGCTCTCCAGCAGCAGCTCTCCGGTGCGCGGGTCCGGGTGGGCCTCGGCCAGGGCGCGTACCGCGGCGAGGCGCACCGTGGCGTCCTCGTCGGCGCGAGCCGCGTGCGCCACCACGGTCCAGCAGGTGTCGTCGGTACTGTCCCGGTCGATCAGCGCGGTCACGGCGGCAGCCCGCACGGAGGCGTCCTCGTCCTGTTCGATCTGGTCGATCAGCCGGGTCCGGCAGCGTCCGTCCCGGTCCGGCACGAGCGCCAGCCGCTGCACGGCGGTGGCGCGGAGCCGGGCGGAGCCGTCCGAGCTGGCCAGCTTCAACAACAGGTCGGTCTCCTCCGGGCCGGCCCGTCCCGGCAACAGTCTGGTCACCAGACAGCGCCGCACCTCGTCCGGGGAGTCGCCGGTCATTCGCTGTAGCGCACGGCTGCGGGCGGTCTCGGCGTGCTCGGGCAGGGCCAGCAGGGCGGCCAACGCCCCCTGCACGACTGCGGGATCGGGGTCGGTGGCCAGTAGTCGCTGAAGGGTGCCGGGTGCGTCCGACAGGTCGGTGCAGCGCGCGGTGAGCACGGCGACGGCGGCTCGTCGTACTGTGGTGGCGCTGTCCTCGGTGGCCCTGAGCAGGGCGTGGCGTATGTCGCCGGTGAGTTCCGCGCGGCCGCCGAGAGACTGTACGGCCAGCGCGCGGACCGCGGGGTCGGGTGAGTCGGCGAGGTCGCGTAGCTCGTCGGTGAGGTCGGAATCGGCGCCGAAGTGAGTGATCAGCGCCCGTACGGCGGCCTGCCGGACGGCGGTCGAGACCTCGGCCCGGGCCTGGGTGATCAGGATGTCCCGGTAGCGACGACGGTCGCCGTCGGTGCTGTCCAGCCGGCCGGCGGCTTCGGCGAGCCCGGCGACCAGGGTGAGGTGGGCCTGCCGCTCGCGGCCCTGCTGGAGTTCCCGGACCAGCAGTTCCTCCAGGTGTTCCCCGGTGGTGGAGAGCGCTGCGGCGATCCGGGTGGCGAAGGCGGAGCCGGAGCGCCAGCTGGTGTGTACTCCGCGGCGGCGGTACCAGTTCAGGAAGGTGTGCCGGCCGGGCCAGTTCGGCCCGAGGGCCCGGACCGAGGAGAGCAGTTCCTGTTCGGTGAGCTCCGCCAGGTTGGGGTCGTCGGTGGAGATGCCGTGTTCGACAAGCAGCACGACCTGGCGCAGCACGGCGTTGCCCGCGTCGGTCAGTTCGGCGGGCTGTGGGGTTTCGGCCACGCATTGCGCGGCCAGCACCAGGTTCCAGGGCGGGGCGGTCAGGTTCAACGGCGGCCAGGGTCGGGTGGTCTCGGTGGCGAGCAGGGTGATCAGGTCGTTGGCGATCCGGGCGGGTAGGGCACCGGCGACGAGCCGGAGCACCTCTCGCCAGGACGGGTCGGCCCAGTGTTCACGGAACAGAGCGCGGAGCCGGTCGAGGTCCCAGGCGTTGGGGTCGTTCTCGATCCTGTCCACGATCTCCTCGGCGCAGAAAAATTCCAGGAACGCGCGGTGCACGAACCCGAACAGTCGCAGTCCGTATCGTTCCAGGATGAAGCTTCGCTGGCGCAGTTTGTCGATCATCGAGTAGGCCATGGCGAGCGCCCGCTCGTTCTCGAAACCGTAGAACGCGACGAGGTGATCGCGGAAGACGCGGGCCAGTTCGTCGGAGTCGATGTAGTTGCCGGCTGGTCCCGATTCCCGGAACTGCATGAGGAATGCCAGGTGGCGCAGTAGCCGGCGCTTCGCCTGCAGGTCCAGCGAGGGTACGTCGCCGTGGCTCTCCCGCAGTTGTTTGGTCACGTCCCACTCGGAGATGAGGACGTCGGTGACGTGCGCGTACAGTCGGCGTCGGTTGCGAGGCAGGGGGTGGCTGCGGCCGACGATCGTCATGAGCATCAGCAGCAGTGGGTTGCCGGCGATCTCGTGCATCGCTCGGGAGTCGCGCAGCATGTCGAGGAGCTGGCGTCGTTGCCGTTGTGCTTCGACAGCCGGGGTGGGCATCACGTAGCGGTACCAGTTGTCGAGGAACTGGGTGATCTGTTCGTCGTCGAGGTCTTCGAGGGTGAAGTGGTCGAAACCGGCGTTGGCGAAGGTCTGTCGCTGGTAGCCGGCCGCCCGTGAGGTGACCACCGACAGCACTCCCGGGTACTCGTTGGCGAAGGTGGCGATCTGCGCGGCCACCTCTTCGCGCTGGACCGGGTCGAACACCTCGTCGAGGCCGTCGAAGAGAAAGAGGGCCTGGCCACCCTGGCGCAGGTATGACCCCAGCACCTCCTGGTCGATTCCGGTCAGTCCCTGTTGGTGACGGTGGCCGACGTAGTCGAGTAAGCCGTCGCAGCGCCCGTCGCCGCGGTGCACGGCGTAGGAGCGCAGTTCGATCAGCACGGGCAGGTACTGGCTCAGCGCCGCGAGTCGGGGTTCGTCACAGGCTCCGGCCAGCGCCAGTGCCAGGTACCGTGCGGCCGCTGACTTGCCGGAGCCGGGGTCGCCGAGCAGGACGATCGTCCGGCGGCCGGGATCGCAGACCACGTCGAACAACGAGAGCGCGTCCTTGGCCGCGTACTCCTCCCAGAGTCGTTCGAGCTCCTCCGGGTTCACCACCCCGGGTAGTCCGCTGGTGTCGCCGTCCGACGTGGTGCCGGCCCACCGCCACCAGGCAAGTGGCATCTCCGGGCGGGCCTCCTCGTGTACTCGGGGCTCGACGAACAGTTTCGGCAGCCCGACGGTGAGGTAGCCGATGGTGGGACGTGGTGAGACGGCGTCGACCGGGACAGCCTGGTATCTGAGCGCCAGTTGCTTGTGGTAGTGGCTGCGTACGGCTTCGGGTAGGTGGGTGTCCGGGTCGGCGGGTCCGCGTGCCGGGGAACGTCCGCTGCGTACGTCGGCCAGCGCCGCGGTGACCTTGGCGGTGAGGTCGTCGACGCTTGTGAAGAAGGCACACAGATGTCGTTCCTTGAGTTCCCGGCGCAGTTCGACGATCCGTTCCCCGTCGGCACCCCGGTCGACCAGGTCGACCGGCCAGGGGGTCTCCTCAGCGAGGAGGAAGACCAGGCAGGGTTTTCCGGATGCGAGTGCCTCGCGGTACTCCAGTTCGGTGATGGAGGATTCCTGACCGGGCGGGCGGAATCCGTAGCGCCAGGCGAACAGTCCGATATAGAGGTCGCAGCGACGGACGTCGGCCAGGCAGCGATCGAGCGGTGGCCGGAAGTCGGCACCGTACGCCTCCATGGCGACGTCCTCGATCTCCAGACGACGTGCCACTGCGTGTACGGCGGCGCGATATTCCAACAGGTCTTTTTGAGTGGCCGAAATGTAGACCTTCATAAACGGCAACTCCAGGGGTAGCTGGCGACCGCACTATCGAAAATATCAGCCGTCGTCACCTTCGTGCGGCCCGTGGCGCTTCACCGCCGTGGGATTCCCGCCGATGTCGGGCCTATGATGCCCCCAGCGCAGATGCCGGCCCGCGGGTCGATTCCCGTTGTCGCGGGGTCCCGTTGCCTCACCCAGGGTCGGTGTCGGCGCGGGTCACGGCGAGGGTGAGTCAGCGGAGGTCGCATTCCGCAGGATGATTGCGGGCGGACGGCGATGCGGAGGAAGCCATGATCACGTTCGGCGAGGTGCACACCAACCTGCTGCAACACAGCACGGCGCTGGCTCAGGAGCAGAGTTCGGAGGTGCTCAGCCTGGTCGAAGGCGAGGCCGTGCTGACCTCCCGCCGTCCGTCGCTCTATGCGGTCTCGCCCGATGTGCGCACCGGCGTGGACTGCTGGCTGCCCAGCGCCAAGCGGCGGAGGTTACGGGGGGTGGGCGCGGTGGTCACCCGGGCCATCATCACCGGTGGCCGGATCGTACAGGCGTCGACGGTCCTCCAGGTCGTCGCCGGCGAACGTCGCCAGCCCTGGTCGCACTATCTGGCCAACCCGGGCGTCCTGGAGACGGTAGGCAAGCTGGACAGCGCCGACCTGACCGCTGGTTTCCTGCACGGCAACGACGCGGAAGTGCTGAACCTGGAGGCGATCACCGGACGGGTGCTCGACGGGGTGCAGATGTCCGACCTGCTGGATCGGCGTCCGCCGCTGCGTGCGGCGCGTACCCGGCTGCGCTGGACCGCGCAGGTGGGCCAGCAGCCGGACCGGGAGGTCTCGGCCGTCGTCACCGTGGACTCCCCGACCCTGCGTACGGTCAAACTGGTGCTCGCCCCGCAGGACGTGCCGGCGGCCGTGGCCGGTCTCTGCGAGGATCTTGCGCTGCACGACTGGCTGCTAACCATGCTCTCCTCCCTGATGGAGGCCGTTGTCACCCGGTCGGGCAACGGGCAGGAGCACGTAGAGCGGTTGCGCCCCGTGTTGGAGCACCTGCTGCATCTGTGGTTGCCGGGCGCGCGGGTCGACCCGCGGCTGCGGCCGATCTGGGAACGGCTGGAGCAGGTGCCCGGATTCAGCCGGCAGTGGAACTCGTCGGTGAGCTGGATCCGTGATCAGATCAGCGTCGGCAACCTGGCGCTGCTGCGTGACCTGGCGGGCCGGATGTCGGTCGACCAGCCGTGCGGACGCTGAGCACACTCACCCGCCGATGAACACGTAACTCAGCCGGTCGACGAGCTCGCTGGGCAGGTGCAGGCCCTCACCACCGGCGCGCCGGGCGACCTGTTGGGCGACCGCCGGCGGTACCGCGACCTGACCGAGGATGGTCCGCACCGCCAGCTCGACCGGCAGGTACTGGGTGTCCATGAGGGTCAGTGTGCGGTACGCGCAGAACGGCGCGGCGGTCGGATTGAGCTGAACGACCGCCGGCAGCTCGTCCCAGTCGGTGGGTAGCTCCCCGGTGAGCCGGCTCGGTTGCATCAGGGTCTGCCCACGGTGCCGCAGCACGCCCAGCCGGGCCATCTGCCAGACCGATGCGAGCAGCGCGCACGCCCATACCCGGGTCTTCGGTTCGCCGGACCACAGCTCTATGTCGACGAAGATCGAGTGGCGGGGGTCGCCGGACTGCACCGGCGGAGACCAGGGACGAGGCAGGGTCATCGCCGGCGCGTCCACGTACCCGGGTGAGCGCATGCCGTTTGACAGCCAGCCGGATTCACTGAGCGGCGGCCGGCTTCCGGTGGTGTGCCGGGGTGGTTCCACCACGAGGGTGTCGACCACCATCTGGGCGAGTTCGACGCCGCCGTGACGGGCGAAGCTGGATTCCCGGGCCACGTAGTCCAACACCAGGCCGAGTTCCGCCGCGGCGCCCTGCACCTGCGGGATCACCTCGCGTGGCGAGCCGAATCGGTGGAAGTAGTCGTCCACCATGAAGCAGGTGCTGATCCGCGGCTGACGGTGGGCCGGCAGTCCCTGGCGGGCCAGGGCCGGGATCGCCGGCGACCAGTCGGCGATGCGCGCGAACCTGCGCCGCAGATCCCGGCAGCCGGTGCCGAAGTCCTCCGCGTAGAAGTGGCCCAACTCGACCGACAGATGTGAGTACGCCACGCTCTCTGTCCGACGCACCGCAGCTGCCTCCTGGAACCTGACATCCACGTCGATCACACGGTTTCCCATGCGGTCTCGTCGAAGAGCTTTTCGGTCAGCTCCACGATTGCGTCCACCGTCTTCACATTCGCGATCTTGGCTTGTACGTCGTGGTCCGAGATGAGCTGTTCCCGCCACTGCAACAGCGGGTCCAGCGGCACCGCGCCGAGCAGCGTCGTGCGCCCGACGCCTCGGCGACGGGCCAGTTCCGACAGCTCCGTGTCGCACTTGCGCAGGAATGCCTGCTGCGCGAGGTCGAGATGGCCGACCTCGGGGCCACGGGAGTCGATCACCGCCGTGCGGATGAAGCGCAGCGACTCCCGCAGCCGCTCCGGCTCGTGGCCGTATTCCTTGCCCATGGCGAGGATGCCGCCCGCTTCGAAGGCGAGATCTGCCGCTGCGGTGACGTGCTGGGGGGTCCAGCGGTGGAAGACCAACCAGCGCGCGGTCACCTTGCGTAGCGCGGGGGTCGCCGTGGCAGCCAGCACGATCTGACTGGCGTACGACCGGCCGGCGCTGAGGTCCACGAGGGTCAGGTCGAACTCCTCTTCCAGCCGGAGGAAGAGTTCGGCGCAGCGTTTGGCGATGTCGTTGGTGAAGCCGAACTCGCTGCCGTTGCGCTGGCCGGGTAGCAGCACCAGCGGACCCGACCCGATTGGTCGCTGGCGCAGGCTGGCCCGTTCCGAGGCACCCCAGACGTCCAACTGCTCGGGAAACGGAATCTCTCCGCGCAGGTAGCGGTGCAGGCCGCCGCCGTTGGGACCGGCGCCCTCCACCCCGTTGACGGCGTCCGGGATCTGGAACGTGATGCCAGCGGTCGGCGAGCCGAAATCGTAGTCCAGGTAGCAGGTGGGGCGGCCGGACAGGGCGCTGCGGTAGGCGAGGTTCGCGGCGGTCACCGAGCGACCGGTGCCACCCTTGTGCGACGTGACGAAGACCAGCATCAGATCCCCTCGCTGGCTTTCTGCTGCCCGGTGGTGATGTCGTTGAGCAGGAGCAGCAGCGTGTTCGCCAGGGCGGCTGCCGTGCCCGGGCGTTCGTCCACAAGCAGTTGCGCCCGACGCAGGCTGGCCCGGATGCTGCGCATGCTGCGTTGCATCGCCTCGCCGGCGAACGTGCCGCGCATCAGCTCGCGGTCGAACAGGTATTCCGCCTCGTCGATCAGATCCTGTGCGTACGCGGCGAGCCGACCGGCGCGCGGGAAGGGCCGTTCCCAGAGCAGTTGACCGGCGTTTACCAGCGCGTGCACCACCCGCTCGGTCAGGTACCAGGAGGGTGCCTCCGGTTTGGGGGCCAGCCCGGGGAAGGCCCCGCCGGCGTGGTCCCACAGCCCTCGGTGCCGGCCGTCGGGGATGCGGCGCAGCAGCAGATGGCCCCACACCTCGTCGGCCAACTCGAGCAGTTCGCTGCGCCGCCGGGCGTTGCTCAGCAGGCCGGCGACCGTGATCGCCCGCTGGAGCAGCACCGTGGAGAACTCGTTCACGACCCACGTCATGATCGGCTTGGACGTGTCGTCGTTGAGGGTGACCCGCTTACCAGGGGTGTGCACGAGCAGCGCTGACTCGCCGGGCGATGCGCGTCGGGTGACGCGGGCCCGCTGTGCCAGTTCCACAAGCACCGCGGCGATACGGCCGAGTTCCTCGTCGCCGCCGCGTCCGACCGCGAGCAGTCCCTTGACTGCCAGCGACGTCGTTTGGAGGGTGTAGTAGTCGGTGCGGTCGCCGTCGGTCGTGCGCCACGGGATGTCCTCGATGGGCCATCGCCGCCGGTTGCCGAAGGTCGCCACCGTCGCCCAGTATGTCCGGGTCAGCTCCCAGCGTAGTTGCAGGGCCCGGGACAGCCGCTGTTGTTCCTCGTTGAGCAGGCCGAGCAGGCGGGTACGTTCGGAGTTCAGGTCTTCGATGGCGTCCATCGCGATGACCGTGAAGTAGAGATAGGGGGCGTTCTCGGCCGAGCCTTCGCGTTGCCGGCCGATCGGCTCGCTGGTGGGGACCTCCTCGGCGCCGGCGATGGTGCCCCAGGACCAGCCGCATTCGAAGAGCATGTCGCTGTTGTCGAGGTCTTCGGTGACCCGGCCTGACCCGATGACCACGCTGCGCAGGCTGGCCATGGTGTCCCGCAGCTGCTCACGCAGCGCCGCGACGAGTTCCCGGCGCGGCAGCTCGTCCTGGTTGACCATGTCGCACAGCCGGCGGCCGTACTCGTCGGTGGAGGTGAAGACGAAGGTGCTGAAGCTGCGCAGCAGACCCACCATGGCGGCGGTGAGCCGGATGCCGGCCATCGCCTCCAGGTCGTCCAGTTGCGCGAGCAGTTCCCGTCGCTTGGTGGCCTTGCGGTAGACCTTGACGAAACCGATGGTCGCCAGCGTGAGGGTGACGGAGACGGCGAACGAGTCGACGATGTCCAGGGACCGTTGTTCCTCGGTGAGCTCCGGGCCGCCGTCGACCGGGGTGAGGTAGCCGCCGCCGCCGAAGATGGGCGTGCCGTCCTCGGCGGTGTACCGCCGGAAGTAGTCGATCACGACGCTGACCAACCGGCGGGGAATCTCGATCGCACCGCCGATGGGGCTGAGGGCCTCGACCACCTCGTCATCGGCGCGGTCGGGGTCGTCGAGCGACAGCACGGGGATCTTCGCCGCGGGAAGGAGCAGGATCAGCAGTTGCTCGGCGTCACTTATGGAATTGCTACCGCTTCGGCCGCCCCAGTGCCATTCGCCCTTCTCCCAGCAACTCCGCACCGTGGCCCGCCAGATGTCGAGGATCTCCTGGCGCGGTTGTATCCGCATGATCCACCGCCGTCTGCATGTAGTCGCCGACTCGGAACCGCTGGTGTTGCCGTGCGCACGATGATCCACGATGACCGGCACCGATGTGCAGTGTCATGGTAACGGGCCGGTCGAGTGCCACCGGAGACGCTCCGCCTCCCGCATGTCGGCGAGCCGCAGGACGTGGTGCAGGGTGCCCGCCCCGGCAGGCCGGGGTCTCCACTCGGCGGCGACCATGATACGCACCGGCACTATCCGCGGGTGCGGCCGGTGGCCAGCAGCATGCTCAGGTATCCGTCGCGCAACGGCGGTCGGGGGTGCTCCTCGTGGACGGTCACGTCGTACGCGCCGGCCGCGATGCCAGCCACCACTTCGGCGCGATGCAGCGCCACGGCCGGGAAGGAGCGCGGGCCGACGCGGTAGCCGGCGGACCCGAGCATGACGGCCACGGCGAAGGGTGCGCCGGGGCACAGCGCCCGCAGGAACCGGGCGACGGCGTGTTCGGCCTCCGCCCGATCGGCCGAGATGGAGCAGGCCACGAAGAACATGGTGCCCGCGTCCCAGGTGTGCTCCGGCAGGTCGAAGACGCTGGTCCGGCAGACTCGGCCGACCTGCGCCAGACGCCGTCGCGGATCGGGCAGCGCCGCGTACGCCGGATGCTCGACGCAGACCTGCCAGTACGGATCCCAGAGTTCGTCGTAGCCGTTGACCTGCGTACGCAGCCAGCGCACATTCGACGTCGACCACTCACACAGGTCGACGGCACGCGCAAACGGCAGGAGTGCCAGGGCCGGATAGAGGTTGGCACCCGATCCCACGTCGACACAGCGCGCGTCGGCCAGCTTCGCACCGGCGAAGAAGTCTCGGGTCCGCCGGAGCAGCTCCCGGTCGTCGGAACGTAGATCCGCGTAGTTGTGCCGGACATAGGCCTGCGGGTCGAACCCGTCCCACTCGACCTCGGTGTTCACCGGCCTCGGGGACTGGATCGGCACGGATGACGCGGGCGACTCGCCACAACCGCCGGCAGCCGGGGTCAACGCCATGGACGTGCCTCCATCGATGTCAGCAGATCACACTCGGTTGTCGCGCCGGCGCGCTCAGTACTCCGACCATTGTGTATCGAACCTGTTGCCTGCCCGCAAGGGACGGCACGTCACCGCGGAACGAGGAGCGGCAACCGGACGACGACCCATCGAGGCGGCACTTCTCACCAGCTGCTCCGCCAGCTTCCTCTCCCGTCAGCATGATCACGATGCTCGTCGATACGATGACACCGTCCAACTCCCGGCTCAGCAGCCTGATCGAGTCAGCTCGGATGACATCGATGCTCTTGACATGCTCCAGATTACGGCGTTAACATCACCGCAATCTTGTTAGCGTTAACAGGGGTGCTCGGTCGTTTGGACCGCACCGAACGAGGCCGAGCCACGATGGACGTGTGCGCTGAAAGCCCGCCTTCAACCCCCTTCACCGTCACCTGCAAAGGCCGCCTCACCACCGACTAACCACAATAGGCCGGCTGCACGGTAAATCGGAAAACCTCGCCCGTTGTTTGCGCTAACGCCGTCGAGACGGAAGGTTGTTGCCTAATGGCTAACGAGCGGACCGCTGGATCCCGACGTCGAGGTATAGCAGCCATTGGCCTTGCTCTTGTGATAGGGGTAGGCGTGGGCCAGCTGACACCGATTGTGCCGGCCTCCGCGGAGAAGCCCGTGCAGCCGGGGGCGCCGGGCGTCGGACCCCAGACCCCCTCCGCCAAGGTGCCGCTAAGCGGTGTCGACATGACCCAGACCTATGTGAATCCGATCAATCTGCCGGGAATGGCGGTACGCAACATCGTAGGGACGATGCCGCCCACGGACACGAACGTGGCAAACACGTCGCAGATTCCAGCCAGCTTGAACCTGGAGACGTGGACGGCGGCGTCCGGGCGGACTCTCGCGGGCCGATCCACCGTCGGTTTCAGCAGGATCTCGGAGAACTCGGCCCGGACCGGAGCGGACTGGTCCGCGCTGAACGTCGACGGGACCATCTATCTCTACGCATCCGGCGCCATGCAGAGCGCGCCGAACAACGACCGAACCGTCTGGTCCACCACCGACTACCTGACGTGGACGCCCCATCAGATGAACCTGGGCGTGGTAGCACCAACCGTCGTGCAGATCGGCAACAAGTTCTACATGGCCGGCAACAACACGCCGGTCTATCAAGCGGACTCCCCCACCGGGCCGTGGACCAGCATGGGGAACTTCCTGCGTCCGACCGGCCAGACCCTGAGCGTCGGCGACGTGCAGTTCTTCCTGGACACGAACGGTCGGCTGTACTTGACGTACAACATCGGCTCGCCGATCATGGGCGCCGAACTCGACCCGAACAATCCTCGCCGGCTCATCAGCGACCCGGTCGTGCTCTGGACTTTCGACCCGCGCCAGGAGTGGCAGCACATCGGTGACAACAAGGCAACCTACACGCACGGGTACGTGGAGGGTTCACAGCTTTTCAAGGTGGGAAAGACGTATTACCTCTCGGTGGCGTCCGGTGGGACCGAGTTCACCACGTACGCGACGGGCGTCATGTCTTCGAACCAGCCGCTTTCCGGGTTCAAAGTCACGCAGCAGAACCCGATCGGCTATGGAAACAACCACCCGAGTGCGGTATATCCGAACGCCGGGCACGGCAGTTTCGTACTCGACAGTTCCGGTAACCTGGTGTTCTTCTACACCTATGTCATCGCATACGAGGAGTTCTTCGAGCGACGGCTGGGAATGGACATCTGCAACGTGATTCCCAACGGCCCGCAGAAGGGAGCAATCGATTGCGAGCTGTCCAACACGCCGCAACTGGCCCCCGGCAGGAAGATCTCGGGCAGGGATGACGTCGGTCTCTACAATGTTGCCACCAACAGCCAGGCCTACTGGGCGAGCAGCTACGCCTCCGGGCGCAACCCGTACTACGGCGGGGACCGCTTGCTATCCACCTGGTGGGAGCCGGCCGACAACGACGACGCGCCCACGTACATCAGGGGATTCGGGACCGTCTTCCACATCTCCGCAGCCCAGATCCAGTGGAAGGAACTCGGGCGGGCGTTCACGAAGGACAACGCCGTGCAGTACACGCTGGAGTACAAGGACATCCCGACCAACACATGGCGGACGCTTGTCGACCGGAGTACGAACACCACCGCGTACACGGCTGACTACGTCACCTTCGACCGGGTGCTGACGAACGCAGTCAGGCTGAAGATCCTGGGTACCACCGAGAACGTGAAGGTAGGAGTCCACGAGCTCAACGTGTTCGGCGAGAACTACCACCTGGCCGCCTCGAAGGGCATGATCACCCCGTAGTCCGGCCGCCCGGGTTGTGCAGCAGGGAGCGGGCGAGGTCGACCTCGCCCGCTCCTTCCTTGGGGGGTGTCGGCGGGTCAGGGCCAGGTACGGCGTCATCTCCACCGTCGGCGCGGTGAACCGCAGCAGCGCCGTGTACGGTGCCGCAGCCGGCTCCGCCAGCAGATCTGCGCACGCCGACGCCCACCAGGGCGGGCCGACGTACGGCTGGCGCAGCAGCATCCGGGTCGGCCGGTCGACCACCCCCGGCACGCCGCTTTCCGCCTGGCGGCGCAGTTCCGTGTATGTCTGCCGCGCCCAGCGCAACACCCGCGGGTCCTCGCCCGTGTGGGTCGGATACCAGACCGCGGCGGCCACCGTGGACACCGTGTCCGCCGGGTCGTGGGCGGACAGCACGGTCACCCGCGCTCCCCGCTGCTGGAGAGTCACCGCCGCCGTCATGCCGACGACTCCACCGCCGACCACGACCACGTCCGCCGCTGCCGTCATCGTCCGCTCCCGTCACTCGTACCGCTGTCGTCAGCGCGCGCCTGCCATGCTCCGAATGCGGTAGCGGACGAGCTGTACCTGTATGGGTTGCGGAAGGCCCCTGTCCCACCCTCGCCATCGTGGATCTGCACCCGGTAGTGTGCCGTGCCCTGTACGCCGTCACCTGTGTGCTGTGCTGGGCGTGCGATGTGTCTGGGGAGTCGAACCCCTACGCCTGCCCTCGGCGTGCCAGGAGGGACCCGGATTACCCGCCGGATCTCGGGTTCGTGCACGCCTCCACGTCGGCTACCTGCTCCGCGACCTCTCAGTCCAGGAGATCGACCTCCCAGTTCATCCGCTGGATCAACGTGTCGACCTCGCGAAGTTGCCGGGCGAGGTCGTCGGCCTGCCTGCGCAGTTGCGCCACCGGAAGCGCCGGAATCATCTTCAGCTCCGACCGCAGCTGCCGAAACCCTCGCTGGCCCTCACCGGCAGCGGCGTCGGCGGCAGAGGTGACCACGCTGTGCCGCAAACGAAGCACGTCACGGCGTGCCAGCGCGTCGGTGAGGGTGCCACCGTCAACCGGGGTGGCGGCATTGGTGCGGTTGATCCGCCGAATCAGCGTCTCCAGCTCACCGAGCACCTCGCCGGCCTCCGCCAGGAGAGCCGCGGCGTCCTCAGCAGGCGTCTCACCTTCCTGGTACCGAGCGCTTGCGGCGATGCGGGCACGGAGTTGTTCGGCGCGCCGCGTCGCATCCGCGCGCAGCGCAAGAGCCTCAGCAAGCTTCATGCGCACCAGTATGGCCAGCGAAGATCATCGCCGCCTTCCAATTTCGCGGACCACGGCAACGAGAGAAAGCACGACAACAGTTTCCTGAACTCGTACGGATGCTCGATCGCCGGCACGTGCCCGCATCGGCCGAACACGTGCAGACGGACATCGGCCAGGTGTTCGAGCAGGGGCTGGGTTGCCGTCGCGAGCGGGGTGAGGCGGTCCTCGGCGCCGTGCACGAGCAGCACGGGCGCGCGGACCGCTGCCAGCGTCTGCGCCGAGAGGGTGAGCTCGTCGACCCATCGTGCCCTGGGTGGCGGGAACAACGACGCGAATGCGGCCGCCCCCGCTCGCATCGCAGCTGCACGGGCATCGACGGCCGAGTCGGTCACGAGCGTCTGGTCGAGGACGAGGCGACTCAGCATGTCTCGTGCTCCGAGCGGGCCAGCGGGAGCGGCCCAGATCGCGTCGAGGTCGGCGGAGAGCGGCGCCCCGGGGGCGCCCATCGTCGAGACCGCCACGACACGGGTGACCTGCTGGGGACGCGCGGCCGCCAACGCCAGCGCCACGGCACCGCCCATGGAGTGACCCACCACGGCGTAGTGCTCGATACCGAGAGCATCCATGAGACCCGCGGCCTGCTCCGTCCACAGCCGGAGCCCGCCCCTGGAGCCTGCCGGAATAGGTGTACGGCCGAACCCCGCCTGATCAGGAGCCACCAGGTGCCAGGACGTGCCAAGCGCCTGCGCCGTCGTTGCCCAGGCTCCGGACCCGGTCGTGCCGGGTCCGGAGCCGTGCAGCATCAGCACCGCAGGCCCGGTGCCACTCTCCAGGACGTGGACGGGTGAACCGTCGACCGTAACGGTCCGAAGTGCCGTCACCGGGGCACGCCAGCTGCGCTCAAGCCGATGCGGGGTTGACGGACTTCGAGAAGACCTCCATCATCGCCCGGCCGAACTGCGGCATGTCGGGCCACCCCCGGCAGGAGACCAGGTTGCCGTCCACGACGTCGGGGGCGTCGATGACCGTCGCCCCCGCGTTCTCCATGTCACCGGTGATGGGAGGGAAGCAGGCCGTCTTTCGACCCTTCAGTAGCCCGTACACCGCTGGCACCTGAGCGCCGTGGCACACCAGCGCGATGGGGAGGTTGCGCGCGAAGAAGTGCTCGGTGATGCGCCTGACGTCGGCGTCGACCCGGATCCACTCGGGGGCACGCCCCCCGGGGATGATGAGGGCGTCATAGCGTTCGACGTCGACCTCGGACCAGGGCACGTCGACCGGCAGCTTCCGGCCGTTCTTCTCCACGTACGCGTCGGAGTTGGGGTCAAACTCGTGGATGACCAGTTGCACGTCACGCAGCGTCCGTGACGAGACGTCAACGTCCCAGCCGCCCTCCTGCACGCGGTAGTAGGGGTACATGGTGTCGAGTTCCTCGGCGGCGTCGCCGGTCAGGAGCAGCGCTCTGGGCACCTGCTTCTCCTCGCGTCTGGGGGCGGGCGAGATAGATCCAATACGATCCGATCCGGTAGGGTCAGCATTCCTCGGGTCAGCCCACCCGTCAAGCCTCTACCGTCACACCATTCGCATCCTTGATTTCGTCAAACAGTCGTCGGAAACGCTCGCCGGACCGCAAGATGTGCCGACGCATCGCGTAGGCGGCGGCGTCGGGGTCACGCGCGGCGATCGCGGCCACAACTTCCTCGTGCTCGGCCATGGCCAGGTGAGTGACCTGAGCGTCGTGGTGCAGCCGGAAGAGGTGTACGTGGCTGTGCAGGCGAGCGAGCGCTTCCCGGATGACCTGGTTCTCCGCGCTCAGGGCGACGAGATCGTGAAAAGCGGCGTCGCGTAGACCGAAGGCGCCATAGGCGGCGGGCCCGCTGCCCCCCTCCAGCTCCGCCATCTCCCCCAGCATTCGTCGCAGACCGGCCACCTGCTCCAAGGATGCGCGTTCGGCGGATCTGCGCGCCGCTGCCGGCTCGAGAAGCAGGCGGACCTCGAGCATGTCCTCGAATCGGTGCCGGGTGATCTGGGGAGGAATGCGGTAACCGGCATGGGGCACCCGGACGACCAGGCCCTCGGCCTCCATGCGGTTCAGCGCGTCCCGGATCGGCGTCTGCGAGACCCCCAGCTCTCGTGCCAGGACGTCGATCGTGACGCGGGAGCCAGGCTCGATCCGTAGCGACATCAGCTGTCCGAGCAGCGTGTCGTACACCTCGTCGGCAAGCCGGCCGCCAGCTCTTCCCGACGACGTTCCGCCCGTCACGGCCCTACGGCCCCGCGCGATCATCGCTTCGTCGTCCATCGTGACGTGAGGTCCTTCCTTGCGCCTTCGGGGACCTATTGACATCGGTCACAATCCTGCGACATGCTGACGCCCCCACTGGATCGTATAGGAAAAGTTGCGGGCGCTCGCGATCCTGCATCCGCCCACCATCGCTCTACTCGATCACCTGAGCGCACTCGTGACGCCGGTCCGCAGGTCGGCCTCCGCGACAGCCCGGCAACACGCCTGAACTACCCAGCAACTGCTCGGCGAAGCACAAAGCGAGGCCCTAGAAGTCCGAACCCAGAAGGCAGGCAGGAAGATGCGGCATGCAAAGCGAATGGGACGATCGTCCGCTCCCGGGCGAAGGGTGCAACTGGCAACGGCGGCCATGCTGCTGGTGGCCACGACCGTGGCGGCTTGCGGCGATGGCGGGGACGACGGCGCGACGGCGGACACCCCCAAGGCACCCGCGACCGTCCCGGAGCTCACCAAGGACCCGCTGACCCTCAGCTTCATCTGGTTCGACTGGCCCCCCGCCCAGGCACTGGAAGCCTTCGCGAACGCGGAGTACAAGAAGGAGCGGCCGAACGCGACCATCAAGGTCAACACCGTGCCGAACGCGAACTGGCACGACGCGATGTTCACCCAGTTCGCCGCGCGCAAGACCGACTTCGACATCGCGATCCTGGACTCGCAACACATCGGCGAGGCCGTGACGAACGGCAACATCCTCGACCTCACCGACTTCGTCAAGAACAACATCGACGTCGAGGCCTACAACCCGTACCTCCTGGCGGCGTACGGCCAGTTCCCGCAGGCGGAGACCGGCAAGCGCGACGAGAACGCCAGCCTGTACGGACTGCCACTGCTCGGCGACACCTGGACGATGATCTACCGCAAGGACCTGATCGGCGACAAGCCACCGCAGACCTGGGACGAGATGATCTCAGTCGCCGAGCGATGCCAGACGGACAATCCTGGCGTCAGCGGGCTGGCTTTCCACCAGGCCAACGGCTCCGACGCCGCAGCCGTCACCTACAACACGGTAAACGGCGTCTACGGCGGCAACCTCTGGGACCCGAAGACCCGCAAGATCGAGGGCGTCCTCAACGACGCTGCCGGCCAGGAGGCGATGGACGTCCTGGTCAACAAGATGAAGCCGCTGACCGCCAAGGGCTCCGGCAACTGGTTCATCGACGAGGTGAACGCGGCGGTCGCCCAGGGCAAGGCGTGCATCGCGTTCAACTGGATCGCCGCGAGCGGCGGCCTGCTCGATCCGAAGCAGTCGACGCTCGGCACCACCCGGGAGCAGATTCTCGACAAGCTGGGTTTCGCCACCCTGCCGAGCCAGAAGACGAACCTGGTTCCGCTCGGCGGGATGGGGATGCACGTGTCGGCCTATTCCGCCAAGGAGAACCAGGCGGAGGCCCTGAACTTCATGAAGTGGTTCGAGCGGGCCGACATCCAGAAGAAGTGGGCCGCGGCCGGTGGGGTGCCATCGCGTACGGACGCCCTGGAGTCACCCGAGTTCCTCAATGCCGGGCCGTTCAACCAGGTGTACGCCGACTCGGTTCCCCGGATGCGGGACATGTGGAACGTGCCCGAGTACGCGCGCCTCGTCGACATTGAGAACACCAACGTGAACGCGGCTCTGAACGGCGCGAAGAAGCCGAAGGATGCGCTCGACGACATCGCCAGGGAGCAGCAGAGCGTGCTCGACTCCAGCAGCCGCAAGGGTGGCGGCGGACTGTGAGTGACCCCGTACCGCTGACGACCGATCGCCCCGGGCAGGTGGCGGCTGCGACACCACCTGCACCGGGTCGGTCCCGCCGGCTGAGCGACCGCGGGCTCGCCGCCGCCTTCATCTCCCCCGCGCTGCTGCTGTTGCTCGCGATGTCGGTGTTCCCGTTGCTCTGGGCGCTGTACCTGTCTTTCACCGACTACTCGGCCACCCGCGGCGGGCCCGCCCATTTCATCGGGTTCGCGAACTACACCGCCATTCTGACGTCGGCGCAGGTCCACCAAAGGGCCCTGACGACGTTGATCTACGTGGTCGGCGCGGTCACCCTGCAGACCGTGCTCGGTTTCGGCATCGCCTACCTGATCTCCCGGCGCACGCACGGGCGAGGAGTGCTGACCACTCTGTTCCTGGTCCCGATGATGCTGTCGCCGGTCGTGGTCGGGCTGTTCTGGCGCTTCATGCTCGACGCGCAGTTCGGCGTGATCAACAGCATGCTCGGCTCGCTCGGCCTCGGCCAGGTGGAGTGGCTCACCCGGCAGCGAACGGCACTGATCTCCCTGATCGTGGTCGACACCTGGCAATGGACGCCGTTCATCATGCTCATCGCACTTGCGGGCCTCACCGCGGTTCCCAAGTACCTGTACGAGGCCGCCTCGATCGACCGGGCGTCCGAGTGGTTCCGGTTCCGCACCATCACCCTTCCGCTGGTGTGGCCGCTGCTCCTCATTGCCGTGTTGTTCCGGGCCATCGAGGCTTTCCGGCTGTTCGACCTCGTCTACATCCTCACCAACGGAGGTCCGGGTGTCTCCACCGAGACGTTGTCGTTCCACGTCTACAAGGTCGCGTTCCTGGGCTTCAACACCGGAACCGCCTCGGCGTACGGGATCCTCATGGTCCTCGTCGTCATCGTGCTCACGCAGTTCTACCTGCGCTACTTGAACAAGCTCAAGGAGGGCTGATGGCCGTCTCCGTCGACGAGGCCGTGTCCGCAGGTCCGGCCCGGGATCGCACGCCCCCCGCGCGCCGCCTGGGCGGCCGGGGCCGCTCCGTGCTGGAGATCGCGCTGCTGACCGTGCTGGCCGTCGTGATGCTCTTTCCGGTGCTGTGGATGATCGAGACGTCAATCAAGGAAAATCGGGACGTCTACGCCGTTCCAGCCGAGTTCTTCGGCTTCACGGTCACCATGGACCACTTCAAGGACGTGTTCGTCGGTCCCGACGGTGGTCGCTCGGCCTTGTCCGTCGCGTTCCTCAACTCCGCAGTGGTCGCCGGGGCCTCCACGGTGCTGGCCACCCTGCTGGGGGTCCCGGCGGCCTGGGCCTACTCACGCTTCGCGGTGAAAGCCAAGAAGGACCAACTGTTCTTCATCCTGTCCACCCGCTTCATGCCGCCCGTGGTGGTCGTGATTCCGATTTTCCTCATGTACCGCCAGATCGGGCTCATCGACAGCAAGCTCGGCCTGATCCTCATCTACACCGCGTACAACCTCCCGTTCACGATCTGGATGATGAAGGGGTTCGTCGACGAGGTACCCGCGGAGTACGAGGATGCGGCCATGCTCGACGGCTACACCCGTTTGCAGGCGTTCCGACGATTCACCCTTCCCCTGCTCGTACCCGGCATCGCCGCAACGGCGGTCTTCGCGCTCATCTTCTCGTGGAACGAGTTCGTGTTCGCCATCTTCCTCACCTCCAGCGACAGCGTGCGGACCGCCCCACCCGCCATCGCCGGCCTCATCGGTGGCACCACGACGGACTGGGGTCTCGTGGCCGCTGCCTCCGTGGTGTTCGCCCTACCGGTGCTCGTCTTCGCCTACCTGGTGCGCAAGCACCTCGTCGCCGGTGTGACGCTCGGGGCGGTGCGACGCTGATGGCGGGCATCGAGGTGACCGCCCTGCACAAGCGCTACCCGGACGGGACGGTCGCGGTTGATCACGTGGACCTGTCCATCAAAGATGGCGAGCTGTTCGTGATGCTCGGTCCTTCGGGTTGCGGCAAGACGACCACGCTGCGGGCCATCGCCGGCCTGGAGCGGCAGAGCACGGGCGACATCCGCATCGGCGACACGCTTGTCAACGACCTGCCGCCGGCCGAGCGCGACATCGCCATGGTGTTCCAGTTCTACGCTCTCTACCCGCATCTGAAAACCCGCGACAACCTGGCGTTCCCACTGCGGGCCGAGGGACTGCCCAAGGCAGAGGTGCACAAGCGGGTCGACGAGGCCGCCCGGCTGATGCGGCTCGGTCCGCTGCTGGACCGGCGACCGCGCCAGCTCTCCGGCGGAGAGCAGCAGCGCGTCGCGCTCGCTCGCGCCCTGGTGCGACGACCGCGCGCATTCCTCATGGACGAACCGCTCACCAATCTGGACGCGGAGCTGAGGGCGGACATGCGCACGGAGATCAAGCACCTGCAGGGGGAACTGGGGTCGACGATGGTCTACGTCACTCACGACCAGGTCGAGGCGATGTCGCTCGGTCACCGAATCGCCATCCTCAACAAGGGCCGCGTCGAGCAGATCGGCACCCCGCTGGAGGTCTACGACCGTCCGGCGAGTCTCTTCTGCGCCGCATTCATCGGCTCACCGCCGATGAACCTGATCGAGGTGGAGGTGTCCGACGGGAAGCTGCGCGGTCAGGGCGGACTGGTCCTCACCCCACCGCCAGGCCTGCCGCGCGACCGTTGCCTGGTCGCGGGCGTCCGGCCGGAGGCGCTGGAAGTCACGGAACCAGGAGCGGAACGTTCGGTCCCGGCCCGCGTGGTCTCGGCAGAGTGGCTGGGCGACGAAATCATCTACGTGGTTGACCACGGCGGCCAGCGCGACGTACGGGTTCGGATGCCGCCCACGCTCCGTTTCGCCGCTGACGCACCGGTCGGGCTGCGGCACACCGGCGGTGCACCGGCCGTCTACGACGTGCGCACGGAAGAGCTGGTGGCCTGATGGGAACCGTGGCAGTGCACGGGCTGTGCAAGTCCTTCGGCAAGGTCCAGGCCCTCGACGGGGTGACGCTGGACGTGCCGGACGGCTCGTTCTTCGTCGTGCTCGGACCCTCCGGGGCCGGCAAGACGACGACCCTGCGGGCGATCGCCGGCCTTGAGAAGCTCGACGCCGGGTCGGTGCATCTGGACGGAAGGGACGCGACCGGTGACTCACCGGCCGCACGCGACCTGGCCATGGTCTTCCAGAACTACGCCCTCTACCCGCGACACACGGCGTACGAGAACATCGCTTCGCCGCTGCGGGCACGCCGCTGTTCGTCGAGCGAGATCGCCGCTGCCGTCAAGCGGATGTCGAGCCTGCTGCACATCGAACGTCTGTTGCAGCGTCGTCCCGCGCAGTTGTCGGGCGGTGAGATGCAGCGTGTCGCCCTGGCCCGGGCGCTGGTCCGTCGTCCGCGCGCGTTTCTCATGGACGAGCCGCTGACAAATCTCGACCTCAAGCTCCGCGTCGAGATGCGCACCGAACTCACCCGCATCCACCGGAGCCTCGGAGCCACATTCGTCTACGTGACAAACGACCAGGTTGAGGCCCTGTCCATGGCCGACCAGGTCGCGGTCCTCAAGGAGGGGAAGGTGCAACAGGTTGGCACGCCGACCGAGGTGTACGAGCGTCCAGCCAACCAGTGGGTCGCAGGATTCGTCGGGAGCCCGCCGATCAGCCTGCTCGCCTGCCGCGCCGAGGGAGATCGTCTGGTCGGTGCGCAGGGATGGACGCTGCCGCGTCCCCGCTGGACCACGGCTGAGGACGGTCGTGCGCTGCTGCTGGGTCTGCGCGCGGAGGACCTCTCCGTCGAGCAGCGTGGAAACGCGTCGTTGTCGGGGGAGCTCTACGGGCTTGAGCCGCTCGGTGACCGAACGGTGGTCGACGTCCTAGTGGGGACGGAGATCGTCAAGGTCAAGGCACGACCCACCGTCACCGGTACGCCCGGCGAGCGGCTGCTCGTCACGGTCGACCTGGACCGTGCGCACCTGTTCGATGCGGGCACCGGGCTCTCGCTGTCCGAGGCCGGGCGGTAAGCGCGCCGGGCGGCGACGGCACCATGCGCCCGCACACGGCAATCGAGTCTCGGCGGAGGAGATGACGCAGTGAGTGACCCGATGAACGTCCTGGCCCCCGAGCACCGGCGGCTCCGGATCGGCGACGCCTGGCGCGAGGCCGCAAGCGGAGCCACCTTTGCCGTCGAGGACCCGGCCACCGGCAAGACGATCGCCGAGGTGGCGGACGCCGGCGTCGTGGACGGGCTCGCCGCTCTGGACGCGGCGAGCAAGGCGATGGCGCGGTGGGCGGTGACCCCGCCGCGCAGACGGTCGGAGTTGTTGACCGCGACATACCGGGCACTGACCGAGCGGTCCGAGGAGGTCGCCCGGCTGATAACGCTCGAGATGGGCAAGCCGCTCGCCGAGGCTCGGGCAGAGGTGGCCTACGGTGCCGAGTTCTTCCGTTGGTTCGCCGAGGAGGCGGTACGCGTCGAGGGGCGCTACAGCACCGCTCCCGCAGGTGGATATCGCATCCTCACCGTGCCGAAGCCGGTCGGACCATGCGTCTTCGTGACGCCCTGGAACTTTCCGTTGGCCATGGGCGCTCGCAAGATCGCTCCTGCGCTGGCGGCGGGCTGCACGACGATCACCAAGCCAGCCGCCCAGACGCCGCTCACCATGCTGTTCCTGGCCCGCATCATGGAGGAGGTCGGCGTTCCCCCGGGCGTCGTCAACGTGGTGACCACCAGGCGTTCCGGCGAGGTGGTCTCAGCGCTGCTAGCCGACGGTCGGACCCGCAAGCTTTCGTTCACCGGGTCGACCGAGGTCGGGCGCGTGCTGCTACGACAGGCTGCGGACAACGTGCTGCGTACCTCCATGGAGCTGGGCGGCAACGCGGCCTTGATCGTGTGTGCCGACGCTGACCTGGACGTCGCGCTCGACGGTGCGATGGTGGCCAAGATGCGCAACATCGGGGAGTCCTGCATCGCGGCCAACCGGATCTACGTCGAGGAGCCGGTGCGCGAGGAGTTCACGGCGCGCTTCGCCGAGCGGATGGGCGCGCTTTCGGTGGGCCATGGCCTCGACGACGGCGTGGACGTCGGGGCGTTGATCGACGACGCCTCGGTCACCAGGATCGACGAGCTCGTCGCCGACGCGGTCGACCGCGGCGCCCGGGTCCTGGTGGGCGGCGCGCGTCCGGATGGGCCGGGCCACTTCTATCCGCCTACGGTCCTCGTCGACGTGCCCGAAGATGCGCGGATGCTGGACGCGGAGATCTTCGGCCCGGTGGCGCCGATCATCTCGTTCACGTCCGACGACGAGGTGCTGGCGAAGGCCAACGACACCGAACACGGCCTGGTCGGATACGTCTTCACCCGTGACCTGCAGCGGGCGCTCCGGTTCACCGAGGGGCTGGACACCGGGATGCTCGGCATCAACCGTGGTCTGATATCGGACCCGTCGGCTCCGTTCGGAGGCGTGAAGCAGTCCGGGATCGGCAGGGAGGGGTCGCACGAGGGCATCCTTGAGTACCTCGACCTGACGTACGCGGCGATCGACCTACCGTGACCTGGACGTCCGCCCAGCAGATCGCCGCCGACGTTGCGGAGAGGCACTGACATGCTTGAGACCGTCCGCGGACCACGCCAGCTGATAGTGGGCGAAGGGGTCGCGCAGAACATCCCACGAGTGGTGGCCGAGAGTGGCTCACGAGTCCTCATCGTGACCGACCAGGTGCTTCTGGGGCAGCCGCGCGTGGCCGAGATCGTGGCCGCCGTGCGGGAGAAGGTCGAGGTCCTCGAGGTGTTCTCCGACGCGACTCCAGACGTGCCACTCGCCGATGTCGCCCTGGCCGTCTCGGTCGCCGCCGAGGTGGACGCCGACGTGATCCTCGCCATCGGGGGCGGCACGGTGATCGACCTCGCCAAAATCGTCGGCGTCATCCGGCGCCACGGTGGCACGCCCCGCGACTTCTACGGCGAGTCGAAGGTGCCGGGGCCGACGTTTCCTCTCGTCGCGGTCCCGACGACGTCAGGCACCGGCTCCGAACTCACACCCGTCTCGGTGTTGACCGACCCGGACCGCGAGCTGAAGGTGGGGGTCTCCAGCGTCCACATCGTGCCCGACTTCGCCATCGTCGACCCCGAACTCACCTACACCTGCCCTGCGACCGTCACCGCCCACTCCGGCATCGACGCGTTTTGTCACGCGGTGGAGAGCTACACCGCGCGACCCCGGGCCCACGGACCGCGCGACCCGGTGGAGCAGGTCTTCCTCGGCCGCAACCCGGTCACCGACCATTACGCGCTCCTGGCCGCGGAACGGATCGCCCGTAGCTTGCGTCGTGCGGTCAGGGACGGCGGCGACACTGACGCGCGCGCGGACATGTCCTACGGGTCCATGCTCGCCGGGCTCGCCTTTTCCCACGCGGGCAACGCGGCCCCGCACGCTCTCCAATACCCCATCGGCGCAGCCACGCACACGCCGCACGGCCTGGGCGTCGGGTTGCTACTGCCCTACGCGCTGGACGCGGCCAGGGATGCCATCGGCGACCGGCTGGCCATCCTCGCCGGGGTGTGCGGGCTCGACGTGACCGACGCCTCGGCTGCCGAGGCCGCGGAGACGTTCCTCACCTGGCTCGACGGGCTCCTTGCCGACATCGGCATCCCGCCCACCTTGGCGGACATCGGCGTGGCACGCGCCGACCTGCCGCGTTTCGCGGAAATGGCAAGTGGCGTCACCCGCTTGATCCAGAACCATCCGGGCCCGACCGACACCGCCAGCCTGACCGCGATCCTCGAAGCGGCCTGGGCCGGGGATCGGACCCGACGGTCCTGACTCCGAGGATCGAGCAGACAGGACGAATGCGCGCTCGAAACTGCAGTCCCGGACGCTTGGAAACCGATGTCCAACCGCGTCAGCGAGGCGGTTGGACATCGGGTCGGGCGGGACCGGTCAGCGGCTGAGTCGGCCCATCAGCGCCGACGCGGCACTGATCGCCAGAACCAGGGCCAGCAACAGGACACCCAGGTCGAGGGCGTACCGGGCGGGCGTACCGACCAGCAGCCCGCGCAGCGCCTCGACCTGGTAACTGACCGGGTTGACGTGATTGATCCAGCGCAGCCACTCGGGCATCATCTCCGCCGGATACAGCGCGTTCGATCCGAGGAACAGCGGCATCATCAGGCCCTGGCTGATCCCCATCACCCGGTCGCGGGCCAGCACCAGCCCGGCCACCACGACCGACAGCGCGGAGAACAGCGCCGACCCGGCGAGGATCACCAGCGCCGCGCCGGCCAGGCGCAACGGGTTCGTGGTGAGCCCAGCGCCGATGAGTAGCCCGACGACAAAAACCACAACGGTCTGGCTGAGCGCCCGGATCCCCGCGGAGAACGTCTTGCCGGCGACCACCGCCACCGCCGGCGTCGGGGTCACCATGAGCTTGGTGAGCAGACCGGCGTCGCGTTCCCAGACCAACTGCACGCCGTAGAAGATCGAGGTGAACAGAGCAGCCTGCGCGAGGATACCGGGTACCAGGAACTGCAGGTATGTCACATCGCCGATGGGCAGGTCCGGTATCCGGGAGAAGGTACTGCCGAAGACAACCAGCCAGAGAGCCGGCTGGACGGCCCGGATCAGCACTTCCCAGCGGTCGTGCCGGACCCGCTGGATCTCGACCAGGCACAGGGCGACGATCCGGGACAGCAGCGTCCGTAGGGCACCGGGCACCGGGGTGGCGTCACTGCATTCGCCGGGCAGCGCGGCGGGCGGCGTGAACATCGCGCAGGGATCCCTTCTCAAGTTCGCCGCCCAAGGCAGCGTGGGCGGAGTCGGCCATCGCGTGTTCCCGGAACACGTCGTCCAGGCTGCCGGGCCGGCCCAGCGCGCTGATCAGCTCGGCCGGAGTGCCGATGGCACGGACCCGGCCCGCCCGCATCAGGGCGACGCGGTCGCAGACCGTCTGGGCCTCCTCCATGTTGTGGGTGGTGACCATGACGGTCATCGCGCGTTCCCGGCGGACCAGCCCGATGCGCTCCCAGACCGCCTCCCGGGCCACCGGGTCCAGCCCGGTGGTGGGCTCGTCCAGGATCAACAGCCGCGGACCGCTGACCAGCGCCTGGGCTAGTTCCATCCGGCGGGCCATGCCGCCGGAGTAACTCTTGGCCAACCGGTCGGCGACTGCGGTCAGGCCGACCGACTCGATCGCCTCGGCGACCCGGGCGGACCGTTGCCGGCGCGGCACGTCGAAGAGCCGCGCGAAGAGCGCGACGTTCTCCCGGCCGGTCAGGCCGCCGTCCAGGGAGAGCATCTGCGGGACGTAGCCGACCAGGCGACGTACCGCCATCGGCCGGCGGCCCGCTGGCACCCCGAAGACCGAGATCTCGCCGGCGGTGACCGGGAGCAGACCGGTGATCACCCGCATCGTCGTGGTCTTACCAGCACCGTTGGGGCCGAGCACACCGAAGACCTCGCCAGCCTCGACGGTCAGGTCCAAGCCGTCCACGGCGATCTTGTCGTCGAAGGCGACGACCAGGCCACGGGCCTGCAT
Organism: Micromonospora sp. PRAS1; assembly: GCF_059553435.1. NCBI lineage: Bacteria > Bacillati > Actinomycetota > Actinomycetes > Micromonosporales > Micromonosporaceae > Micromonospora > Micromonospora sp. PRAS1. The sequence continues at coordinate 44,459 of NZ_JCANNB010000031.1, read as the reverse complement.
CGCGGCCGTCACGCCGACTCCCGGACACATTGACATCCGTCTTCATGCATCGCGGCGAGCCGATAGATCGTGGGAGCAGTGACAACATTAAGAACAACTGAATTCAAGGCGCCCACCCGCGTTCCAGATGATCGACAAACGTGAGTTCGCGTCGATGCTACTCGGACAGGCCGACATGCCACAGCACACAGAAGACAGCCACCCTTACCACGCCACAAGCGGTCTAGCAAGGTCGACACCCAGCCGCATATCTGACAAATTGAACACCGCATAAGGTAACAGTAGTGATGAGGTGACCTTTACGAAAAAATCGCTCACCTCAGACATCCCGACAACCACCGCACAGATCCGTTGGATAAACTGCCAGCCGCAGCGCCGGTCTCGATCACATTCCGCGGATCGCGACGCGAAAGTCATCGGGAGTGCAGAAGAAGTACGCAGGTAGGGAGCGGTGCGTCGGGGTGCCTGCTTTACCCGCACCGGAGAAGCGTGAGGGAGACATTCTTGTTTCGCATGATCGCCGGCTTCGCCACGCGCCGGTCCCGGGTCGTGATTGCCCTCTGGCTCGTGGTCGTCTGCCTCGGTGCGGGCCTGGGCATCGGACTGTTCGACCGGCTCACCCCGTCCGTACGCGCCGTGCAGGGCAGTGAGTCGCAACACGGCAGCGACCTGCTCCGAAAGATATCGCCGCAGCCGGAGACGATCACCGGCGTGGTCGCCGGGACGGATGTCACCGCCGCCGGCATCCACAGTGCCGTCACCCAGGCAGTCACCGACGTCTCCGCCCTCAGCTGCGTGCAGCGGGTCGCCGACCCCTACTCCGGCCAGGGTCAGATCGCGCAGGACAAGCAGGCGCTGCTCATTCCGGTCACCTTCAAGACCGGACTGGACAACGCGGCCCTCGCCCCGTGCATCAGGGAGGCGTCCCAGCGACTGCGTGAGATCGATGCGCCGGACGTGAGCGTCAGCGGCACCCGGCTGCTCAACGGCGAACTCAACCGGCAGGCAGAGCGCGACGTCCAGCGCGCCGAGCTGATCTCTCTGCCGATCATCCTGATTCTGCTCGTGGTGATCTTCAGCGGCGTGCTCGCCGGCAGCCTCCCGCTGGTCGTCGCCGTGGTCGGCGCCGCTTCCACCTTGCTCGTGCTCTACCTGTTCAGCCTGGGCACGGAGATCTCCGTCTACGCCGTCCAGGTACCGACCATGCTGGGCCTCGGTCTCGCGGTCGACTACGGGCTGCTGATGGTGACCCGGTTCCGGGAGGAACGCCGCGCCCTGCCGGGCGACAACATGGACGAGGCGATCCTGCGCACCGTGGAGGGCGCCGGGCGTACCGTCTTCTTCTCCGGTCTGACCGTGGCGGTCAGCCTCGCCGGCATCCTGATCTTCCCGAGCCCGTTCCTGCGCAGCCTCGGCCTGGCCGCCGCGGTGGTGGTGCTTGTCGACATGCTCGCCTCGATCACTCTGATCCCGGCGCTGCTAGCCCGATGGGGCCATCGGGTCAAGCTGCCCAAGCCCGGCACCCGGGAGGGACGCCCGTTCGCCGCGCTGGCACGCGCCGCCTGCCGCGCTCCGGTCACTGTGATGGTGGTGATCGGCGCGCTGCTGCTGGTCTTCGCTACGCCCGCCCTGAACATGCGGCTCACCGGCGGGGACGCCCGCTCGCTGCCGCCCGCGGCCGAGTCCCGGCAGTTCTTCGAGACGCTCAGCGCCCACTTCCCCAGCGGTGCCGCCAGCGAGCCGGTCACCGTCATTCTGCCGCCCGGCGCCGACGCCGGCCTCACCCGGAGCTTGGCCGAGCTGCCCGGCGTACAGTCGGCCGCGCAGCCGCAGCAGGCGACCGACGGCTCGACCATCCTGCGGCTGACCCCGGCGGGCACCACCGACGGCGAGGAGGCCCTACAACTGGTGCGCGACGTACGCGACGCCCGGGGTCCGACCCCGGTTCTGGTGACCGGCGCGGCCGCAAGCCTGTTGGACTACGAAGACATGCTGGCCAAGTACACCCCGATCGCCCTGGCGGTGGTCCTGGTGACCATCCTGCTGCTGCTCTTCGCGTTCAGCGGTTCGGTGCTGATCCCGATCCGGACCGTGCTGACCACCCTGCTCAGCCTAGGCGCCGCGATCGGCGGCGTGGTCTTCGTGCTACAGGAGGGCCACTTCGCCGGCCTGCTCGGCACCGAGGGCCAGGGCGCGCTCAACGTGATCGTCCCGCCACTGGTCATCGGCCTCGCGTTCGGCCTGGCGATGGACTACGAGATCTTCATCCTGGCCCGGATGCGGGACCGCTGGGTGGCCACTGGTGACCACCGCAAGGCGATCGTTGATGGTCTACAGCTGACCGGCCGGGTGGTGACCTCGGCGGCGCTGCTGATCATCGTGGTCTTCGCCGCGTTCATGACCGGCGGTTTCGCGCCGGTCCAGCAAATCGGTCTGGGTCTGGCGCTGGCCGTGCTCATCGACGCGACCGTCGTACGGATGCTGCTGGTTCCGGCAAGCATGGCAGTCCTCGGCCGATACGCCTGGTGGGCACCGGGCCCGTTGCGTCGCCTGCACGACCGGTACGGCCTGCGCGAGTCCACCCACCCGGACCCCGCCGAGCCGGAGCAGGTGCCCGGCGAGCACCACCCCGTACGACCAGGACCGGCAAGGGTCCGCATGATGGAGGACTCATGAACGGCCTCAAACTGCACCACGTCAGCAAGCGTTACGGCGCCGGCCGCCTCGTGCTGCAACAGGTCGACCTGGAAGTCGACCCGGGCGAGGTGGTGGGCGTCGTGGGCGGCAACGGCTCCGGGAAGTCCACCCTCCTCAAGATCGCCGTGGGGCTGACCGCCCCGACCCGCGGCACCGTCTCCGGCCGGCCGGACGTGATCGGATACGTGCCCGAACGCTTCCCTACCGCTGGCCGGATCTCCGCGCTCTCCTACCTCAAGCACATGGGCCGGATCCGCGGCCTGCGCACCGGCGACGCCGAGCGACGCGCCCGCGTCCTACTCGAACGGCTGTCGCTGGTCGGCGGCCCGTACACCCAGTTGCGGCGACTCTCCAAAGGCAACGCGCAGAAGGTGGCGCTGACTCAGGCCCTGTTGATCCCACCACAACTACTGGTGCTCGACGAGCCATGGTCTGGTCTCGACGCGGACGCGCACGAGGTGCTGGTGGACCTGATCGACGAGTCGGCCCGCAACGGCGGCGCAGTGATCTTCACAGATCACCGGGAGGCGATCGTCGGCGCCAACGCCACCACCGTCTACCGGATCACCGCCGGCAACCTCGCCGCCGAGCACGAGCCCCGACCGCCGACCGGCCACCAGCCGGGCCACGACCTCGCCGAGGTGGAGCTGGTCCCGCTGGCCCAGAGCGCTGACCAGCCGGACTGGCTGCGCCTGCCCGGGGTACGCGACGCCTGGCACGACCGCGACTCGGTGGTCATCCGGATCGACGGTGAGCGCTGCGACGCGCTACTCGTCGACGCGATCAAGAACGGTTGGTCGGTGGAGAGCGTCCGCCGCAACCCGGTGGGCGGGGCCAGCCAGTGGCGAGGGGAAGCATGATGACCGCGCTGGTCCGCTACGACCTGTCCATGCTGGTCCGCAACCAGGCCTACATCGCGCCGTTCGTGCTGTACGCCTCCGCGATCGTGGTGCTGACCACCAACGACCTGGGTCCGCTGACTCAGGTCTACTCGGCGTGCGTGATGACCATCTTCATCTGCATGCTGTGGATGACCGCCGCATTGATCAACACCGAGGATCGCGCCCAGCGGGCGATGACCGCGGTCGCGGCCGGCGGCGAGCACCGGGTGCTCGCCGCGAACCTACTCGCCTGCCTGGTGATCTGCGTGGCGCTGACCATGGTCGGCACGATCTACCCGATTTACGCCGGCGAGCACCCGGTCATCACCGCGGCCGACATCGCGGTCGGTGTCTCCTCGCAGCTGGTCTGCGGCATCACCGGCATCGCGGCCGGCATGCTCTGCTCGCGGATGGTGGTTCGCCGAGCCGGTTACGCGGTCTTCCTGGGCCTGGGCCTGATCGGTGTGCTGGTGCTGATACCCAACGTGCCGCCGGTCGCCCCGATGATGGTGCTACTCAGCAGCGACCGGACCGCCGGGGACATGTTGCCGCTGATCGCCGCGTTCGGGGCGCTCGCGGTCGGCCTGCTGGCGGCCAGTTCGTTCGCCACCTATGTGCTGGCCAGGCGTCAGGAGTAGGCACCGCAAAGCCCGTCGCGCGGCGCGCGACGGGCTTTGCGGTGCCGCGCGGAACGCTTACTGGATCCGCTCGCGCTCCACCGCCTCGTAGAGAGCGTGAATGTTGCGGCTGCCGAAGGTACGCGCGCCAACTCGCTCGATCGCCTCGAAGAAGAGCGTGCCGCGTGAGTGCACCGACCGGGCGAAGATCTGGTACAGCTGCCCGTCGTGGTCCTGGTCGACCAGGATGTGACGCTCGCGCAGCACCGACACACTGTGCCGGCGCGGGGTCAGCCGCTCGGTAAGCAGGTCGTAGTACGCGCCCGGGGTACGCAGGAACTCCACGCCGCGCTCAGCCATCCCGGACACGGCCCGCACGATGTCGTCGGTGCTGAACGCGACGTGCTGCACGCCCGCCCCGCCGTGGTTCTTCAGGAACTCGTCGATCTGCCCCGGGGCGCGCTGGGCGTCCGGCTCGATCAGCGTGAGCGTCACCGTGCCGTCCGGGCTCTGCACCACCGTCGAGTTCATCGCCTGGGTGCCCACCTCGATCTTCTCGGCGAAGACCGACGCGAAGCCCAAGGTCCGCTCGTACTGCTCCACGGTGGGTTCGAGCTGGCCCGGTTCCAGGCAGACCGCGAGGTGATCGAGCTTCGTCAGCCCGGCGTCGCCGACTGGCGCCACCGGTTCGGCGACCGGCACCAGGCCGGGCAGCAGGTCCCCCGGCCGCCCGCCGGGCCGCTGCACGAGCGTGTGCACGACGTCGCCGACGCCGCCGATCACGGCGGTGACCAGGCCGTCCTGCTCGTGTGGCGGGTCCACCGGCCGGGCGCCGCGGCCGACCGCATCCGCGAAGGCCGCCGCCACGTCCGGGGTGGCCAGCGCGATATCGGCCACGCCCGATCCGTGCGCCTGCAGGTACGCGTACCCGGGGTGGTCTTCCGCCAGCACCTCGGTGACCACCAGCCGGATGTCGCCGGCGCGCAACGCCACCGAGTGGGTTTCCGCAGTGCCGTCCGGCACGCCGCCGACCGCGTGCACAGTGAATCCCAACGCGCCGGTCAGCCGGTCACGCTGACCGGCCAGATCCTCCGAGTAGAGCCGGATGTGGTCGAGGGTGTAAGACACGGATATCCTCCGGTTGCGAGACGGGTTACGGCGCGTCGGTGGTCAGGCGCAGGCTCCGCGGCCGCATGTCGGTCCAGGTGGTTTCGATGAACTGCAGGCAGTTCTCCCGGCTGTCCTCGCCGTGTACCGGCCGCCAGCCGTCGGGCACCTCGGCGAAGACCGGCCAGAGCGAGTACTGCTCCTCGTCGTTGCAGAGCACCAGGTAGGTGCCGTCCGGGTCCTCGAACGGGTTGGTCATGCGTCGCCACTTTCTTCAGTGAGATGGTCCGCACGCTGTGCATCAGTGGTGTGCTCCGCAGCGATGCGCAGCCGTGCGGCGAGCAGGGCGGCGAGGTCGGCTACCGAGGGCAGTTCGAGCAGTTCCTCGTGGCCGCCGGGTATCTCGCAGAACTCGATCTCGCCGGCCACGTACGGCAGCCAACTGTCGGCCCGCAGTAGGCCGTCAGCCCTGGTCTTGGCTGCGGCGACGTGCAACACCGGGCCGGTGACCAGGCCCGGTACGAAGCGCCGGGCGGCGTCCACCTGAGCGCGGTAGACGAAGCCGAGCCGGGCCAGCTGCTCCCGGGCACCGGGCCCCGCCGTCTCCAACTCACGGCGGAAGCGGACCGCCCAGTCGCCCGGATCGGCGTCGACCGGCGTGGTGGCACCGGCCAGCGGATAGGCGTCCAGGATCGCCAGCAGTTCGACCCGCTCGCCGGCGGCCTGTAGGCGCTGCGCCACGGCGTGCGCTGCGAGCCCACCGGCCGACCAGCCGAGCAGCCGGTACGGCCCGGAAGGCTGTACCGCCCGGATGTGCTCCAGGTACGCCTCGGCGATCCCCTCCATCAACTCCGGCAGCCCGCCCGGTGCGGCGACCAGGCCGGCGGCCTGCAGGGCGTACACCGGCTGGTCCTCGTCGAGCAGCGCGGGCAGCGTGCGGAACGCCCAGCCCACCCCGATCGCCGGCGGCAGGCAGAACAGCGGACGAGCCCGACCGGTGGCGCGCAGCGGCACCACCACCCGGAACGGGTCCACTGCCGTGCCGTCGTCCAGCCGCGCGGCCAGCCCGGCCACGGTCGGCTGCTCGAACAGCAGCGGCAGCCCGATCTCCAGGCCCGCAGTCTCACGCAGGTGGTCGACCAGCCGGGTGGCAGCCAGCGAGTGCCCGCCGAGGTCGAAGAAGGAAGCGTCAATGTCGGTCACCGGCTCGCCGAGAATCTCGCTGAACGCTGCGCTGAGCAGCCTCTCCCGCTCGGTGCGGGGCAAGCGACCGGCATCCTTTCCGGACACCAGGGGTGCGGGTAGTGCGCGCCGGTCCAGCTTGCCGTTCGGGGTACGCGGGATCCGCGTCACCGGCACCACGAACGCCGGCACGAGGTGGCCCGGCAGGCGCTCGGCCAGGAAGGCGCGCAGCAGGTCGGGGCTGGGTGTGACGTCGGGGTGCGGCTCGGCGTACGCGACCAGCCGGGGATCGCCGGCACGGTCGTGGCGGACCACAGCGGCGGCCAGGCGCACCTGTGGGTGGGTGCCGAGCACGGCCGCCACCTCACCCGGCTCCACCCGGAACCCGCGCAGTTTCACCTGATCGTCGGTGCGCCCCACGAAGTGCAGCCGGCCGTCGCGGTCCCAGCGAACCAGGTCGCCGGTGCGGTACAGGCGGCTGCCCAGGGCACCGTACGGGTCGGCGACGAAGCGGGCCGCGGTGCGCGCGGGACGGTTCAGGTAACCACGGGCCAGGCCGGGGCCGGCGACGTACAGCTCGCCGACGACTCCGGGCGGGACCGGGCCTAGTCGGGCATCCAGGACGTGCACACTGGTGCCGGTGATCGGGGTGCCGATCGGCCCGCCGCCGTCCGGGTCGAGCGGGCCGCTCATGGTGGCGCAGACCGTCGTCTCGGTCGGGCCGTACGCGTTGATCAGGCGACGCCCCGGCGCCCACCGGCGCACCAACTCCGCGTCGACCTGCTCCCCCGCCGTGACCAGGGTGCGCACGCCGGCCAGCATCGGCGGCCGCATCACCGCGAGCGCGGCGGGCGGCAGCGTCAGGTGGGTGATTCCCTCCCGCTCGGCCAACGCCGCGAGCGGCGCGCCGGGACGCAACCGCTCCGCCGGGGCCAGCACCAAGGTGGCGCCGGCCAGCAACGCCATGCAGATCTCGGAGAGCGAGGCGTCGAAGCTCGGCGAGGCGAACTGCAACACCCGGCTGTCCGGGGTGACCTGGAACCGGTCGATCTGTCCGGCGGCCAGAGCGGCCAGACCGCTGTGGGTTACCTGGACGCCGGAGGGGCGCCCGGTCGATCCGGAGGTGTAGATGACGTACGCCGGATGGTCCGGCAGCGGGCCGGGCAGCGTGGCCCCGTCCGGGTCGCCGACGGGCTCGCCGATCACCACCTGCGCGTCGGCCGGTAGGGCGTCGCGGGTCTGCGCGTCGGCCACCGCCAGTCGCGCCCCCGAGTCGTTCCACATCATGGTGATGCGTTCGCCGGGATAGTCCGGATCCAGTGGCAGGTAGGCGGCGCCGCTGCGGACCACGCCGAGCACGGCGACCACGAACTCCGGCGAGCGCGGCAGGGCCACCGCAACCACCTGTTCCGGGCCGGCGCCCCGGCGGACCAGTTCCCTGGCCAGCCGGGTGGCTCGCCGGTCCAGCGCGCGGTAGGTCATGGTGCCACCCGGAAAGCGCAGCGCGATCCGGTCCGGTGTCGCGGCGACCTGCTGTGCGAACAGCTCCGGCAGGGTCCGCGCGACGGGCGCGGCCGCGCCGCCGGCAGCGCGGGCCCCGGCCAGGATCTCCCGGTCAGCCCTGGTGATCAGGTCCAGGTTCCCGATCGATACGCCCGGATCGGTGGTACACCCGTCGAGCAGCAGCACCAACCGGTCCAGCAGCCCGCACACCGTCGCCCGGGTGAACATGTCGGTCCGGTAGACGACCACGCCGGTGATACCGGCCGGTTCCCGACCGGCGGTGAAACGTTCGGTCAGGTTGAACTCCAGGTCGAACTTGGCGGCGCCCAGATTCAGCTCCAGCGGGGCCACGGTGAGCCCGGCCAGTTCCAGCGGCTCCGGCTCGCCGCCCTGCATGGCGAACATGACCTGAAACAACGGGTGTCGACCCAGGGACCGGACCGGGTTCAGCTCCTCGACCAGGCGTTCGAACGGCAGGTCGGGGTGGGCGTACGCGGCCAGGTCAGCGTCGCGGACCCGGCGCAGCAGTTCCCGGAAGGTCGGGTTGCCAGCGGTGTCGACTCGCAGCACCAGGGTGTTGACGAAGAGGCCGACCAGGTCTTCCAAGCGGCGGTCGGCGCGACCGGCCACCGGGCTGCCGAGCACGATGTCGGTGCCCGCGCCGTGCCGGGTGAGCAGGGCGGCAAGCGCCGCATGCAGGGCCATGAAGACGGTGACTTCCTCGGCCCTGCCCAGCGTGGTGAGCCGGCGGTGCACGTCGGCGCCGATCGTCAGTTGCAGGGTGCCGCCGAGGCCGTCGGCCACCGCTGGTCGGGGCCGGTCGGCTGGCAGGTTCAGGTCGGCTGGCAGCCCGTCCAGGGCCCGCCGCCAGTGGTCCAACTGCCGCGACAGGCGCGAGCCGGGATCCTCGGCCTCGCCCAGCAGGCCGCGCTGCCAGAGCGCGAAGTCGGCGTACTGCACCGGCAGCGGCTGCCAGGCGGGTGACCGGCCGTCGCGGCGGGCCGCGTACGCCTCGGCGAGATCCCGCGCCAGCGGACCCGCCGACCAGCCGTCCATGGCGACGTGGTGCACGACCAGCACCAGGACCGCGTCCTGCGGAGTGACCGTGAACAGCGACACGCGCAGCGGTACGTCCGTACGCAGATCGAAACTCTCTCCGACCGCAGCCCGCACCGCGGGCAGCAGGCCGCCGGCACCGACCTCGACCACCCGCAGGCCGACCGCGTCCGGGCTCAGCACCCGCTGGTACGGCACACCGCCGTGCTGGGGCAGCACGGTCCGCAGCACCTCGTGGCGTCCCGCCACGTCCCGCACCGCCGCGGCTAGCGCCTCCCGGTCCACCGTGCCGGTCAACCGCACAGCGACCGGCAGGTGGTATGCCGCACCCTCCCGCCCGAACCGGTTACCGAACCACATCCGCCACTGGGCGTACGACAGCGGCGGGTACTGCGGACGCGCGGCCGGGCGCAGCGGCGGCAACCCGGGGTCGGCCACGGTGAGCGCCCGCTCCAGCGCACCCACGGTCGGCGACTCGAAGAACGCCCGGATCGGCAGCTCCACGCCCAGTTCCGCGCGGATCCGGCTGACCAGCCGGACGGCCAGCAGCGAGTGCCCGCCGAGCTCGAAGAAGTTGTCGTCGACGCCGACCTCGGGCACTCCGGCGGTCTCCGCGAAGATGCGGCACAGCAGCTCCTGCCGGGCCGTGGCCGGCGCCCGGCGGGCGGTGCCGGGCGCCGTCATCGCTGGGTCGGGCAAGGTGCGCCGGTCCAGCTTGCCGGTCGGGGTGAGCGGCAGCTCGTCCAAGACCAGCAGGATCGCCGGCAACATGTAGCCCGGCAGGCGGGCCGCGGCCACCGCCCGCACCTGCGCCGGTTCCGGCCGGGCACCGCGTTCCGGCACCAGATAACCGACCAGCCGCTGGTCGCGTAGCACGACCACAGCCCGGGCCACGCCGGGCGCGGCGGCCAGCACCGACTCGACCTCGCCCAACTCCACCCGGAAACCGCGGACCTTGACCTGGTCGTCGGCACGGCCCAGATACTCCAACTCGCCCCCGCTGGTCCAGCGGACCAGGTCGCCGGTGCGGTACATGCGTCGGCCCGGTGGGCCGTACGGACAGGCCACGAAGCGGTGTGCGGTCAGACCTGGCCGACCCAGGTAACCGCGGGCCACCCCCGTACCGGCCAGATACAGCTCGCCGACCACGCCGACCGGGGCCGGACGCAGTATTTCGTCCAGCACGTAAGCCTCGGTGTTGGTGAGCGGCCGGCCGATGCCCGGTACCTCGCCGGCCGTCGCCACCGCGGCGGTGGCGTACACGGTCGCCTCGGTGGGGCCGTAGAAGTTGCCGATCCGGGCACCGGGCACCGCAGCGCGCACCCGCTCGGCCACCGTGCCGGTCAGCGCCTCGCCGGCGAACGCCACCAGGTCGGCCCGGATGTCGAGTTCGCCGGCCTCGGCCAGCCGGGCGAGGACCGACGGGACGCCACTGATCAGCGTGCCGCGGAACCCGCGGTCCGCCAGTTCCAGCAGGTCGCTGACCACCTCCACGGTGCCGCCGGCGGCCAGCGGCGCGAACAGCTCGAACACCGAGACGTCGAAGCTGAGCGAGGTGGAGGCGAGCACCCGCGCCAGGCCGGCCGGGGTGAGTTCGCCGACCGCCCAGGCGATGTGGTCGGCCAGGTTGCGGCGGGAGAGCACAACCCCCTTGGGGGTGCCGGTGGAGCCGGAGGTGTAGATGGCGTATGCGGCGTGCGCGAGGTCCACCGGGGGCAGCGGCGTCGCCGGCTCGGCCGCGATCGCGGCGTGCGTCCCGGGCTCGTCCAGGACCAGCACCGGCACGGTCACCGGCGGCAGACCGCCGACGGCGCCCCGGTCGGTGACCACCAGCGCGGGCGCGGCGTCGCGCAGCATGAACTCCAGCCGCTCGGGCGGATAGGAGACGTCCAGCGGCAGGTAGGCGGCACCGCTGCGCAGCACCGCGAGCAGGGCCACCACGGTAGCGGTCGAGCGGGTCAGGGCCAGGGCCACGAACCGTTCCGGTGCCGCGCCGCGCCCCCGCAGGTGATGGGCGAGTCGTGTGGCGCGGTGGTCGAGTTCGGCGTACGTCAGCCGCTCGCCGCCGCTGCATACCGCCACCGCGTCCGGGCTGGCCGCGGCGTGCTCGGCCACCCGGGTGGCGACGTCGCCCGGCTCGACCGGTCTCGCTGGCCCTCGGGACAGGGCCAGCACCAACTCCCGTTCGGCCGCGCCGAGCACGTCGATCTCGCTGATGCGGCGGTCCGGGGCAGCCGCCAGCTGGGTGAGCACCGCCACGAAGCGTGCCGCCAGGCGCTCGGCGGTGGCCCGGTCGAACAGCTCGGTGCTGTATTCCAACCGTCCGGCCACCCCGGCCGGCGTGCCGTGCTCGTCGAACTCCTCAGCGAGGCTCAGATTGAGGTCGAACTTGGCGCGGCCAAGCTCAACCGGGAGCGGTACGGCCTCGACATCGGGCAGCCGCAGCGCCTGCCAGGCGGAGCCGGCCATCGAACCGCCCGCGTCCGGTCCGTTCTGCAGCGCCAGCATCACCTGGAACAGTGGGTGCCGGGCCAGTGATCGGGGCGGATTGAGCAGCTCGACCAGGCGCTCGAACGGCACGTCCTGGTTGGCGTACGCTTCCAGGTCAATGGCCCGAATCCGGTCCAGCAGCTGCGCCACGGTCGGGTCGCCGCCCAGGTCGACCCGGAGGACCAGGGTGTTGACGAAGAAGCCGACCAGGCCGTCGAGGCTGCCGCTGAGCCGACCGGCGACCGGGGTGCCGAGCGGGATGTCGGTGCCCGCCCCGAGCCGGTGCAGCAGGGTGACCAGACCGGCGTGGGCGACCATGAACAGCGTCGTCCGGGTCTCCCGGGCCAGCCGGAGCAGGGTGGCATGCTCGGGCGCGCCGAGTTGGAACGTCACCGCCTCGCCGGCGAAGCTGGGCTGGGCTGGACGGGGCCGGTCCCGGGGGGCCGCGATCTCCTCGGGCAGCCCGGCCAGACGCTCGGCCCACCGGGCCAGCTGGCGGGCGGCGAGACTGCCCGGGTCGGCCTCGTCGCCGAGGGTCCGCCGCTGCCACAGGGTGTAGTCGGCATACTGGACCGGCAGCGGTGACAGCCGGGGCGGGTGGCCAGCGGCACGGGCCGCGTAGGCGAGTCCGAGGTCGCGTACCAACGGGGCGACCGACCAACCGTCGCCGGCGATGTGGTGCAGGACCAGCAGCAGGACGTGGTCGCACGCGCCCACACGCAGGCAGGCGGCCCGCAGCGGCAGGTCCACGGTGAGGTCGAACGGCGTCCGGGCCACCGCCCGTACGGTCTCGGCCAACTCGTTCTCCGGTACCGCGCACACCGGCACCTCGACCCGCGCCTGGGCGGGGTCCAGGATCTTCTGGGTCGGCTCGCCGTCCTGGTCCGGATAGACGGTCCGGAGCACCTCGTGTCGGGCGACCAGGTCGGTGACCGACGCGGCGAGCGCAGCCGGGTCGAGTGGTCCGCGCAGTCGCACGGCGATCGGGATGTGGTAGCTACCGGTGGCGCCCTCCAACAGGTTGAGGAACCACATGCGCCGCTGCGCGTAGGAGAGCGGGATCGACGCCGGGCGCGGCGCCGGGGCCAGCGGCGCGCGGGCCGAGGCATCGCCACCCAGGTGCCGGGCCAGGCCGGCGGCGGTGGGCGCCTCGAAGACCGCCTGCAGCGGGACTTCAGCGCCCAGGCCGGCGCGGATCGCGTTGACCAGCCGGGTGGCCAGCAGCGAATGGCCGCCGAGGGCGAAGAAATCGTCGTCCGGGCCGACCCGGGGAAGGCCGAGGAGGTCGGCGAAGAGTCCGCAGAGGATCTCCTCGGCGGCGTCGGCGGCGTCCCGGCCTGCGGTGGGTGCGGTGAACTCGGGCATCGGCAGGGCGGCCCGGTCGAGCTTGCCGTTCGGGGTCAGCGGCAGCCGGTCCAGGGCGGCCAGGGCTGCCGGAACCATGTAGTCGGGCAGCCGGTCGCGCAGGTCGCTACGCACTTCGGCGAGCAGGTCGTCGGCCTCGGCGAGCAGGGCCGGGTCGCTGACGTACGTCTCGGCCCGGGCCAGGCGGACGGACGGACCGAACGCGCCCGCCTGCGTCGGTCCGGCGGTGAACACCACGTCGAGACGGCCGTCCGGTGCACCGGAGGTGTAGGTGACCAGGGCGTTCATCCCGTGTTGCGTGGCAAGTTCCTGGAAGAGCGCGGGCTCCGGGGCGGACGGTGCGACCTCCAGCGCCTCCAGCGCCTCGACCGTGGGCCGCCCGTCGGCGAGCGCACGGGCGGCGGCCAGTTCGGCGGCGAGCCGGGCGTTGGGCACACCGGTCAGCCGCAGCGGCCCGTCGGTGGCGGTTAGCAGCGCGGGCACCTCGGCGAGGCCGTCGCGCAGCGTGTCCCAGGCGTGGGTCGCGGCCTCGCCCACGGGCGGGGCGGTCGGGCGCAGCAGGACGTCGTACCGGTGCCGGGTCATCTCGTTGTGCGCCCGGCCCGGCTTGATTCGCAGATCGGCGCTCACCCCCACCTCGGCCGCGTAGGCAGCGAAGAACTCCGGCGCGACCAGCAGCTCCTTGTCGCGCAGCAGCCGCCGGTCGGCGGCCCGACGCAGCTCCGCCGGATCCCGGCCGGGCGCCGACCGGGACAACTCCACCGCGCAGTGGAAGGTCCGGGCCAAGGTTCGGTTCCGCACGTCGCCGACGAAGAGCGCGCCGCCCGGGGCGAGCGCATCGAGCGCACCGTCGAGGACCCGGCGCAGGTACGCGGCATCCGGAAAGTACTGCGTAACGGAGTTGAGCACGACCAGGTCGAAATGGTCACGCGGCAGCCCGCGGAAGTCGTCTGCGGCCTGGACCCGCAGCTCGAACCGGCCGGGCTCGGCGCCGGCGGTGCCGGCGCGCAGGGCGTCCACCGCGGCTGCGGAGAAGTCGGTCGCCCAGTACGTCTCCGTACCCGGCGACAGCCGCGAAAGAATCAGGCCGTTGCCGGCGCCGATCTCCAGCACCCTGCGCGGGCGCAGCCCGGCCAGCCGCCCGACCGTGGCATCGCGCCATTCTCGCAGCTCGTCGAGGGGCAACGGACCACCACGGTAGCTGTCGTTCCAGCCGGAGAAGTCCTCGCCGAACGGGACCTGCCCGGTGCTGTCGTACATCACCTGGTAGAGCTGGCGCCACTCGGCGACGCGCCGCTCGCCGCGGTCGCCGGCGACCGCGGCGACCGCCGGGACGACGTAGCCGGCCAGGTAACGGTCGCCGTCCGCGTCGACGCGGGTGACCACCTCCACCTCGGCGACGGCCGGGTGCCGGGCGATCACCGCGGCGACCTCAGCCGGTTCCACCCGGAATCCGCGGATCTTCACCTGGTCATCGGCGCGGCCGTGGAACTCAAGCACGCCGTCGCGGTTCCAGCGGGCAAGGTCGCCGGTGCGGTACATCCGAGCACCCGGGCTGGCGTACGGGTCGGCGACGAAATGCTGCGCGGTGGCGACGGGGCGGCCGTCGTACCCGCGGGCCAGGCCGGTGCCGCCCAGGTAGACCTCGCCGAGCGTGCCGACCGGCACCGGGCGCAGGGCCGCGTCGAGCAGGTAGAAGCGGCGGTCGGTCAGCGGGCGGCCGATCGGCAGCAGCCGGTCCGGCGTCCACGGGGCACGAACCTCGTGCTGGGTGGCGCACAGGGTGGCCTCGGTCGGGCCGTACAGGTGACGGATGATCACGCCGGGAACCGCGTCCAGGACCCGGGCGACGGCTGCCGGGGAGACCACGTCGCCGCCGGTCAGCACCTCGCGCAGACCGGACAGCCCGGCCGGGTTCTCGTCGGCGACGACCCGGAACAGGCCGGCGGTGAAGTGGGCGGAGGTCAGACCGTACCGGCTGATCAGGTCGCCGAGGCCGGCCAGGTCGAGGCGGCCGGGCGGGGCGAGGACGACCTCACCGCCGCCGAGCAGCGGCACCCAGAACTCGTAGTTGGCGATGTCGAAGGCGTAGGGGGCGTGCATCAGCACCCGGTCGTGGTGGCCGGGACGCCAGCACGGGTCGGTGGCGAGCCGGACGACCTCGGCGTGCGGGACCCCGATGCCCTTGGGACCGCCCGTCGAGCCGGAGGTGTACATGACGTAGGCGAGATCCTCCGGGTGGACCGGCACGTCCGGGGCGGTGGGCAGGCTGGCGTGGGCCTCGGTCGGGTCCAGCGTGGGCAGGTCGGTGTCGCCCAGCCGCCGCCGGTTCACCGGGTCGGCGATCAGCGCCACCGCGCCCGAGTCGGCGAGCACCCAGCGCAGCCGGTCCGGCGGGTGGGCCTCGTGCAGCGGTACGTACGTCGCCCCGGCCTTGAGCACGGCCAGGATCGCCACCGGCAGGTCCACCGAGCGGTCGACCAACACCGCGACCCGGTCGCGCGGGCCGACACCGGCACCGGTCAGCAGCAGGGCCAGCCGGGCGGACCGGGTCGACAGCTCACGGCCGGTCAGTGCCTCGTCGCCGCAACGCACCACCACCGCGTCCGGGGCAGCGTCCACCCGGGCTGCGAACCTGGCGGTCAGCGTCTCGCCGGGACGGGTGACCGCGCCGCTGGGCGCCGCGACGCCGGGCAGCCAGGTGTGCTCGGCCGCAGTGAACACGTCGAGTGCACCCAGCCGGGCCCCGGGGTCGGCGACCACCGCAGCCAGCAGGCGGGTCAGGCGCTGCACGAGGATCTCGGCGGTGGCCCGGTCGAAGCGGTCGTCGCCGTACTCGACCCAGCCGCCGAGGCCGGCCGGCGCACCGTCCGGGCCGAACCGTTCGTGCAGATTGAACGCCAGGTCGAACTTTGCGGTGCCGGTCACGTCCGGTTCCGGTGTCACGGTCAGGCCGGGGAAATCCAGGTCCGCTGTGACGTTGTTCTGGAGGGCCAGAAACACCTGGAACAGCGGATGCCGGGAGAGCAGCCGGGCCGGGTTGAGCACCTCCACCAGCCGCTCGAACGGCAGGTCCTGGTTGGCGTACGCGGCCAGGGCGGTGTCCCGGACCCGGTCCAGCAGCTCGGTGAAGCGCGGGTCGCCACCGGTGTCGGTGCGCATCACAAGCGTGTTGACGAAGAACCCCACCAGATCCTTGAGCGCCTCGTCGGTCCGGCCGGCGACCGGGGTGCCGACCGGAATGTCGGTACCCGCCCCCAGCCGGGTGAGCAGGCCCGCAACCGCCGCCTGAAGCACCATGAACAGACTCACGCGCCGCTGCCGGGTCAGGGCAAGCAGGCCGGCGTGCAGGTCCGGACCGGTGCTGAACTCGACGGCGCCGCCGGTGAAGGTGGCGGCGGCGGTCCGCGCCCGGTCGGCCGGAAGGGTCAGCTCCTCGGGGATGCCGTCCAGGGCGCGCCGCCAGTGTGCGATCTGGCGGGCCATCGCGCTGTCCGGGTCGTCCTCGTTGCCGAGCAGGCGGCGCTGCCAGATCGCGTAGTCGGCGTACTGGACCGGCAGCGGCGCCCAGTCCGGGTCCCGACCGTCGAGCCGGGCGGCGTACGCGGTGCCCAGATCGCGCGCAAGCGGCGCCATCGACCAGCCGTCCCCGGCGATGTGGTGCATCATCAGCAGCAGCGTGTGCTCGTCCGGCCCATGGGTGAACAGGTGGACCCGCAGCGGCACCTCACCGGTCAGGTCGAACGGCACGCGCGCGGCCGCCGTCAGCACCGCAGGCAGTTCCCCGGGCGTGGTGTCGGCGAGCACCGGCCGGACCACCGCCTCGGCGACCGGCAGCACCCGTTGCACGGGGGTGCCGTCCCGCTCCGGGAAGACAGTGCGCAGCGCCTCGTGCCGGGCCACCACGTCAGTGACCGCAGCGGCCAGCGCGGCCGGGTCGACGTGCCCGGCCAGCCGCAGCACCCGGGTCACGTTGTAGGCGGTGTTTCCGGCGTCCATCCGGCTCAGGAACCAGAGCCGCTGCTGGGCGAAGGAGAGTGGCGCGCTGTCACCGCGACCGGCCTCGGCGGTCAGCGGGGGCCGGGCGCCGGGCGCTCGGGTGATGCGGCGGGCCAGCGCGCGTACGGTCGGCGCCTCGAACACCGCGCGCAGGGGCAGCTCGACCCGCAGCACCTCGCGGATCTGGTTGACCAACCGGGTGGCGAGCAGGGAGTGTCCGCCCAGGGCGAAGAAGTCGGCCTCCGCTCCAACCTCGGTAGCCCCGAGCAGGTCGCCGAACATGCCGGCGACGATCGTCTCGTCCGGCCCGGACGGGCGGTCCGATCCGCGGGCCACCGCGAAGTCCGGTTCCGGCAGCGCGGCCACATCCAGCTTTCCGCTGGGGGTTCGGGGCAGTTCGGGGATCGGCAGCACCACGGCCGGGACCATGTACGCCGGTAGGGTGCCGGCGAGCCGCTCGCGCAGTGCCGCCCCGTCGAGCGGGGTGCCGTTCTCGGCCACGGCGTACGCCAGGATCTGGCCCTCACCGGCCCGGATTCCCTCGGGCACCCGGACCCGGACGACGGCGTGCGCCACGCCCGGACAGGCAAGCAGCGCCGCCCGGATCTCGCCCGGCTCGATCCGGAAGCCACGGATCTTGACCTGCTCGTCGGCTCGGCCGACGCACACCAGGACCCCGTCGCGGTCGCGGCGGACCACGTCACCGGTGCGGTACATACGTGTGCCGGGCGGTCCGTACGGATCGGCGACAAACCGCTCGGCGGTGCGGCTCGGGGCGTACAGGTAGCCGCGGGCGACCAGCGCGCCACCGACGTACAGCTCGCCGGGCACACCCGGCGGCACCGGTCGCAGGTGCTCGTCGAGGACGTGCACGCGGGTGTCCGGGAAGGGACGGCCGATCGGCACCGGGCCGTCCGGCAGCGGGTCGCCGGGCTCCAGCCGGTGCTCGACGCAGTTCACCGTGGTCTCGGTCGGTCCGTACGAGTTGACCACCACCACCCCTGGATGCGCGCCGCGCCAGCGACCGATCGCCGCACCGGTGAGCGCCTCACCGCCGACGATCAGCAGTTCGGTCGGCGACGCGGTGGCGGGCAGCGCCTCCAGCAGCGGCAGGTGGCTCGGGGTGATCTTCGCGAAGGTAGGCGGCTCCCCCAGCCTGGCGGTGCCGTCGTCCAGGCGGACCAGCCGAACCCGGCCCCCTCGGGTCAGCGGGGTGAACAGCGTGGTGACCGAGGCGTCGAAGGAGACCGACGCGTGGAACAGAGTGATGCCGGACGCGGCCGGGTACGCCCGCCCGGCGTGCCGCAGGTAGACGGCGAGCGCTCGGTGCTCGATCACCACCCCCTTCGGGCGGCCGGTGCTACCGGAGGTGTAGATGACGTACGCCGGGTGCTGCGGCCCGACAGCGGGCAGCGCGACCGGACCGGCCTCGGGCAGCGCCTCCATCCGCAGCGTGGGTACTCCGGCGCCGGGGACCGCGTCGCCGGTGGTTACCAGCAGTAGCGGAGCCGAATCGGCGAGCATGTAGGCGACCCGGTCGGCGGGGTAGTCCGGGTCGATCGGCACGTACGCCGCCCCCGACTTGAGTACCGCCAGCAGCGCCACCACCAGGTCCGGCGAGCGCGGCAGGGCCACCGCCACGAACCGCTCCGGCCCCGCGCCGTACCCGGCCAGTATCCGAGCCAGCCGGTCCGAGCACGCGTCCAGCTCAGCGTAGGTAAGCGTCTCGCCCTCGTGTTGCACCGCCACCGCGTCGGGGGTACGCACGGCCTGCGCGGCGAAGAGTTCGACCACGGTCGGCGCCGGCCCGTCCGAGACCGGCCCGTGCCAGTCCTGCAACTGTCGGCGCTCGGCGTCGGTGAGCAGGTCCAGCTCACCGACTCGGTGGCCGGGGTCGGCGGCCACCTGCTCCAGCATCCGGACGAGGCGGCCGGCCAGCGCAGCTGCGGTCTGCTCGTCGAAGAGCGCCGCCGAGTAGCGCAGCCGGCCCTCGATCCCGGCCGGCACCCGGCCAGGCGACCAGGACTCGTCGAGGTTGATCGCCAGGTCGTACGGCAGCGCGCCGGTGTCGACCAGCCACGCGGTCCCGGTGGCACCGGGCAGGTCGAGGCGGTGTTCGGCACGGTCCTGCACCGCCAGCATCACCTGAAACAGCGGATGCCGGTCGAGCGAGCGCGGCGGGTTCAGCTCCTCGACCAGCAGCTCGAAAGGCACATCGGCGTGGGCGTAGACGGCGCGGTCCACGTCGCGTACCCGGTCCAGCAACTCGCCGAAGCTGGGCTCGCCGTCGGTGGATATCCGGAACACCAGCGTGTTGACGAAGTGGCCGACCAGGTCGTGCAGCGCGTCGTCGACGCGGCCGGCGATCGGGCTGCCGAGCACAATGTCCGGCCCGGCACCGTGCCGGGTCAGCAGCGCGGCGAGCGCCGCCTGTAGCACCATGAACGTGGTCGCCCGGTGCCGGCGGGCCAGCTCGGCCAGGGCACGGTGCAGGTCGGCGCCGATCCGCAGCGGGACGGAGCCGCCGGCGCCGGACGGTTGCCGGCCGCGCTGTCGGTCGGTGGGCAGCTCCAGTTCGACCGGAGCGCCGGTCAGCGTGGCGCGCCAGAACGCCAACTGCCGGGCCAGTCGCGAGGCCGGGTCCGCTGGGTCGCCGAGCAGCTCACGCTGCCAGAGGGTGTAGTCGGCGTACTGGACGGGCAGCTCGTGCCAGGTCGGGTCGGTGCCAGCGGCGCGGGCCGCGTACGCGGTGGCGAAGTCGCGGGCCAACGGACCCATCGACCAGCCGTCGGCGGCCGCGTGGTGCACCACGAACAGCAGCAGATGATCGGCGTCGGCGAGGGTGAACAGGACCGCCCGGGCCGGCAGCTCGGCGGTCAGGTCGAACGGCCTGGACACCTCGGCGTCGATCGCCGCGGCCAGGTCGGGCTCGGTGACCGTGGCCGCACGGACCTCGATCGCGTCGGCCGTGGTCACCCGCTGGTACGGCACCCCGTCCCGCTCCGGCAGCACGGTCCGCAACACCTCGTGGCGGTCGGCCAGGTCCCGTACGGCCTCGCGCAGCGCCTCCCGGTGCAGCGTGCCGGAGAGCCGCACCGCCACCGGGACGTGGTACGCCGCCCCATCCTGTCCGAGCCGGTTGACGAACCACAGCTGGCGCTGGGCGTAGGAGAGCGGGATCAATTGAGGATCTCCTCGGCGGTGGTCGTCCGGCGGCGCAACCGCGGTCGCGTCGGGGCGGACGTCGCGGCGGTCGCCGCGAGCGCCGCGACGGTCGGGGTGTCGAAGATTTCGCTCATCTCGATGTCGACACCGAGCAGCACCCGGGCCCGGTTCACCACCCGCAGCGCGAGCAGCGAGTTACCGCCGAGCGCGAAGAAGTCGTCGTCGACGCCGACCCGGTCCAGCTCCAGCACCTCGGCGACCAGGGCGCAGAGCTGTCGTTCCGGCTCGGTGGCCGGCTCACGGCCGCCGAGCGGGGTGGGGTCGGGCAGCAGCCGGCGGTTCAGCTTGCCGCTGGCGGTCAGTGGCAGTTCGTCCAGGACGGTCACCACGGCCGGGACCATGTAACCGGGTAGCCGCCGGGCGGCCTGCTCACGCACGGCCACCGGGTCGAGGACCGCGCCGGGCCCGGGCACGACGTATCCGACCAGTTGGCGGCGGCGGAGCACGGCCACCGCGCGGGCGACCCCGGGCACGGCGGCCAGCACCGCCTCGACCTCGCCGGGCTCGACCCGGAAGCCGCGGACCTTCACCTGGTCGTCGACTCGGCCGATGTACTCGTAACGGCCGTCCGGGGTCCACCGGGCCTGGTCGCCGGTGCGGTACATGCGGCGGCCCGGTTCGCCGAACGGGCAGGCCACGAAGCGCTCCGCGGTCAGCCCCACACGGTTCAGGTAGCCGCGGGCCAGACCGTCGCCGCTCACGTAGAGCTCGCCGACGACGCCGGGCGGGGCCGGGCGTAGGTGGCCGTCGAGCACATAGACGTCCAGGTTCGGCAGCGGTTCGCCGATGCCGGGGACGCCGTCGGCGCTCACGGCTGCGGTGGCGTACACGGTGGACTCGGTCGGGCCGTACAGGTTGGCGACCCGGCAGCCGGGAATCAGCTCGCGCAGCCGCTGTACCACCTCGGCGGGCAGCACCTCGCCGACCGAGCCGACGGTGTGTACCCGCAGGTCCAGATCACGGTCGCGGGTGAGCGCGGTGAAGACCGAGGGGACGATGGTGGCGTACGTGCCGGAGCGGGGCGCGTCGCCGAGCGCCAGCGGGCCGGACAGCAGCTCCACGTGGCCGCCGCAGACCAGCGGGGCGAACAGCTCCAGGATGCACGGGTCGAAGGTGGTCGACGTGCTGGCCAGCATCCTGGCCAGGTCGGCCGGGCCGACGAAGCCGACCGCCCACTGGAGGAAGTCGGCGAGGCCATGGTGGTGCACCACGACGCCCTTCGGGCGCCCGGTGGATCCGGAGGTGAAGATCGCGTACGCCGGATGTTGCGGTCGCAGCGGAGCGCGCCGCTGCGCGTCGATCAGATCGCTGTCCGGTGTGTCCCCGCCGATCGCCTCGGCGATCACCTCCTCGGTCAGCGTCTGAATCGGGTCGGCCAGCTCCAACATGTATCTGGTCCGGTCTGCCGGGTGCTCCGGGTCGAGCGGCAGAAACGCGGCACCCGATTTGAGCACCCCGAGCAGTCCGGTCATCAGGTCGGTGGTGCGCGGCAGCGACAGCGCGACGTAGCGCTCCGGTTCTGCGCCAGCGGCCACCAGCCAGCGGGCCAGCCGGTTCGCCCGGGCGTTGAGCTGGGCGTACGTCAGGGTGGTGCCGTCGGCGGAGACAGCCGGCGCCTCCGGTGTGCGCCGCACCTGCCGTTCGAACATGCCCACCACACCGGTCTCGTCGACCGCCCGGCGCGGTCCGGTCCCGGCCGCGAAGAGCGATTGCCGCTCCTGCGCAGAGGTCAACTCGATCGCGGCGAGCGGGGTCTGCGGCTGCGCCTCGGCCATCGCGGTGAGCACCCGGCCCAACCGCTCGGCGTGGATCCGCACGTCGCCGAGTCGATAGGCATCCGAGTCGGCGTCCAGGCAGACCCGCCAGCCGTCGATGTGGGCGCCGCTGTAGACCGAGACGTTCAGGTCGTCGACTGGGCCGTTGGAGAGGATGTGCACGGTGGCGCGGTGCGGGCCGAACCGCAGGTCGTCCTGGAAGCGCAGGATGTCCAGCGACGGCCCGAACAGCCGTTGGCCCATCGGCAGCCGCAGGTCGCGGCGCAGGTCCTCGAACCGGTACCGCTGGTGCCGCAGTGCCAGCCGGATCCGCTCCGCGGTCGCGCGGACCAGGTCGCCCAGTGGCATGCCGGGGGTGACGGCCAGCCGCAGCGGCAGCACGTTCGCCAACATCCCGGTGGTTCGCCGGATCTGTTTGCCGTTGCGGGCCGCCACCGGCAGCCCGAGCAGCACGTCGTCCAGGCCGGTCACCCGGGAGGTGTAGAGCGCCAGGGCGGCGCCGGCCGCCGCTGGGGCGCCGGTGCGTACCGCGCGGGCCAGTCCGGTCAGCCCGTCGACGGTCTCCTGCGGCACGTCCAGTTGGACCCGGTGGAAGGTCCGGGACGGGGTGATCACGGGGCCGCCCAGTGCCGGGGCGTCGGGACGGTCCCGCAGCACGTCGAGCCAGTACTCGCGGTCCTGCTCGCGCTGCGGCGCTGCCCGGTACGCCTCGTCGTCCTCCAGGACGCAGTCGAAACTGCCGAGGCTGCCTTCCTCCACCGGTCGCCCCTCGATCAGCGCGGTGTAGATCTCCGCGACCCGGCCGGCCAGCAGCGCCGACGAATACCCGTCCACGGCGATGTGGTGACCACGCTGGAACCACAGGTGCCGGTCCGGGGCCAGGATCAGCTGTGCGGAGAAGAACAGCCGGTCCCGGTCCAGCCGGATCGGGCGGGCCATCTCGGCGTCCATCCAGCGCCGCGCCTCGGCCCACGGGTCCGGCCGGCCGCTCAGGTCGACCACCGGCTGGCGGATCCACGGTCGCTCCACCACCTCCTGGTACGGCTCGTCGCCGTCCACAACGAACAGCAACCGCAGGGCGCCGCTCTCCGCGACGACCCGCTCGACGGCGGCGTCCAGCAGATCGGATCGGACGGCGCCCTCGATCTCGAGGTACTGCCCACCAACGAAGACCGGGTTCTGCGGATCCCGTTGCTGCAAGAACCACATGCCGGACTGCCCGGCGGTCAGGGGACGGCGGCTGGTCGACTGAACCATCAAGATCACCACAATCGGGGTTCCGGGAGACGGCGGATTCGGGTGCGAGGCGCGTTCACCCAGCGACGGTGACGACCGCCTCGGAGGGGTGCCCCGTGCCGAGGCCAGCGATCCGGGAGGCGACCGAGGCCGGCGAGGGAAGCGCTGCGATCTCGGCGGCCACCTCGGCAGCGACCGCGCGCAGGTCCGGGTCGACCAGGGTGCGACGCGCGGCACGCAACAGCTCGGCGCCGTCGGCGGTACGCGGGTCGAGCGCCACACCGACCCCACGCCGGTCGACCACCGCGGCGTTGGCCGGCTGGTCGGCGCCGCGCGGCAGCACCAGTTGCGGCACCCCGGCAACCAGCGCGGCGAACGAGGTGCCCGCGCCGCCGTGGTGCACGATCGCGGCGCAGGACGGCAGCAGCGCGTCGAGCGGTACCCAGCCAGCCGGCCGGACCGAGGGCGGCAGCCGCCCCAGCGCGGAGAGGTCGGCATCGCCGAGGGCCAGCACGATCTCGGCGTCCAGAGTGGACAGAGCTGTGATCAGCTCGCCGAGCCGAGCAGCGGCCGGGCCGGGCAGGAAACTGCCGAGCGTGACGCAGATCCGCGGGCGAACCGGCGGCTCGGCCAGCCACTCCGGCAGGACCAGGCCGTGGTTGTACGGCACGTACCGCATCGGCCACACGCCCGGCTCGTCGCGGCCACCGAGGCTGGGCGGGCGTACGTCGACGACCGCGCTCGCCTCGGCCGGCTCGGGCAGCCCGAGTCGCCGCCGTACCGGCTCCAGCCGCGCGGCTGCCCCGGCCCGGTACTGGACGGCCTGCTCGTCCGGACCGGCCCAGGCCAGCCGGACGCTCTGCTCCACCAGCGGCACCCCGAGCGCAGCCGCCACCAGCGGGCCAGCACCCTGTTCCAGGGTGGCCAGGACCACGTCCGGTCGGAACGCACGGGCATGCCGGAGCAGGTCCTCGAGCATGGCCTCGCCGAAGAGGCCGAGGTTGAAGCCGGGTGGGCCGGCGGGCGGGCCGGCGGCGAGGAACTCGGTGAACACGTCCCGGTCCGGGCAGACCGCGACTACCGGGAGCCCGGCCCGGGCGGTGGTGGCCGCGGCGTCGCCGTTGTTGGCCATCAGCACCTGGTGCCCGGACGCGCGCAGGGCCCAGGCCAGCGGCACGGTCGGTAGGTACATGCCGGAGGCCGGAGCCGCCATCGACAGGATCCTCATGGGGCGGCCTTCCCGGTGGCGGCGGTCAGTCGAACCGGCAGGCGGACCGGGCCGAGCATGCCGATCGACCGGTGCAGCCGTACACCGTCACGCTCGACGGTGATCTCGCCGGTGCGTTCCAGCAGGGCACGCAGGGCGATCAAGGTCTCCAGCCGGGCCAGCGGCGCGCCGATACAGAAGTGGATACCGCGACCGAAGGTGAGGTGCCGGTTCGGGCGGCGGGACGGATCGAACCGGGCCGGTTCGGTGAAGTGCTCCGGGTCGCGATTGGCCGAAGCCACCCAGACCACCACCATCGTCCGGGGCGGCACCAGTTGGTCGCCGAGTTTCGTCTCGGTCCGGGTGATCCGCTGGTCACGCACGAGCGGTGGCCGCCAGCGCAGCACCTCGTCGATCGCGGTGTCCAGCCCGGCCGGGTCAGCGCGCAGCGCGGCGGCTGCCTCCGGGTGCTCGTCCAGGCAGGTGACGGTGTTGCCGATCAGCAGCGAGGTGGGCAGGTGCCCGGCGATCAGGAACATGCCGATCACCCCCATGATCTCCTCGTCGGTGAGCGCCTGCCCGTCGACCTCGGCCTTGGTCAGTGCGGTGGTCAGGTCGTCGCCGCCGTGCTGCCGCTTACCGCGAATGTGCGCGAGCAGGTATCCCCCGGCCTCCTGGACCAGGGCGGCGCGACGGCGGATCGCCTCCTCGTCCGGTACGCCCAGCGCACCGTCCGGGCGCGCCCCGAGCAGTTGGTCCGACCAGCCCCAGAACATCCGCTGTTCCTCGCGGGGCACCCCGAACAGCTCGGCGATCACGGTGGCACTCAGCGGGCTGGCGACGTCCCGGATCAGGTCCACGGTCGTGCCGTCGGCGGCGGTGGCCAGCGCCCGGTCGACCAGGTCGCCGGCGAGGCCGGCGATCCACGGCTCCAGGCGCGCGATCATCCGCGGCGTGAATGCCTGGTTGACCAGGGCGCGCAGCAGGGCGTGCCGGGGCGGGTCGGTGCCGGCCAGGTTGCCCCGAGCGACGAGGGCCAGCTGGGCCTCGTTCGGCGGGATCAGGCCGGAGAAGTCGTTGGAGAAGGTGTGGTGGTCGTTGAGGACGCGGACCGCCTCGTCGTATCCGAAGACCTCGACGACACCGGGCTGCGAGCCGGCGCCGATCCGCTCCGCGAACCGGGCGCTGAAGTAGTCGAACAGGGCGGTGGTGCGCTCGGCGGCCCCGAGGTCGACCAGCATGCCGGGGTCGGTGGTCACTGCCATGCCGACTCACCCACCGAACCGCTGGCAGTCAGGTCACCCCGGAGCAGTCCGTACCCGTCCGGCACTTTTGCCGGGTCGGTGCCGGCCTGGACCAGCCGGTTGTCGCCGTCGACGAAGACGATCCGCGGTTGCAGCCGCCGCGCCGCCTCATCGGCCAGCACCGCGTAGGCCACGATGATCACGAGATGCCCCGGGGAGATCAGGTGGGCGGCGGCGCCGTTGATCCCGATGAGGCCGCTGTCCCGCGGACCCTCCAGGACGTACGTCGACAGCCGGGCTCCGTTGTCCACGTCAAGCACGTCGACTTTCTCGCCGGGCAGCAGGTCGGCCACGTCGAGCAGGGTGCGGTCGATCGTGATGGAGCCGACGTAGTGCAGGTCTGCCTGCGTCACCGTGGCACGATGAATCTTGGATCTGAGCATTTCCCGGAACAACGTCTCCTCCGTATCGGTCATCGCGTGGCGGTCTCGGGTCGGTCGCCGCGGGTGCCGGCGTCCAGGTCGGCCACCAGATCGGTCAGGCTGGCACCGCTGAGCAGTCGGGTGATCGGGATGAGCACGCCGTACCGCTGGTGGACAGCGCTGCGCACCTGGGCCGCCATCAGCGAATCCAGGCCCAGCCGGCTCAGCGGGCGGTGCGGGTTGAGGCCGTCGGGCGGTAGTCCGAGGACATCGCCGAGGTATTCGCGCAGGAAGGCATCGGGCCCCTGGCCGGTCGCGGCGGTTTCGGGCACGGTCGCCAACACCGGTTGCGGCTCGGCCGCCGCCGGGGCGGAGGACGAGACCTCCGTCGCCGGGACGGTCGGAGGCGCCGGGACAATCGGGAACGCCGGGACCGTCGGGAGCGCCGGGACCGTTGGGAGCGCCGGGACCGTTGGGAGCGCCGGGACCGTCGGGAGCGCCGGGCCACCGAGGAGCTCGCGCAGCAGGGGCGAGAGCGCCGCCTGGGGGTACGCCCGCTGCCACGCCGCCCAGTCCACCGGCAGGACCACGGTCTGCGGGCTCTCCCCGGCGAGCAGGGCGCCCAGCGTCGCCAGTCCCTCGGCGACGCTGAACGGCCGCATGCCCTGCGGGTTCAGCGACCGCCCGCGGTCGCGGCCGATCCGGGCCGCCATCCCGGCACCGTCCCAGAAGCCCCAGTCGACGGAGGTGGCGGGCAGTCCGCGCGCCCGGCGGTGGTGGGCGAGCGCGTCGAGGGTCGCGTTGGCCGCGGCGTACGAGCCGAGCATCGGCGAGGCGAGCACCCCCGAGGCCGAGGAGAACAGCAGGAAGAAGTCGAGCGGCCGATCGGCGAGGAGGCGATGCAGCACGGCGGCGCCAGCAGCCTTGGGGCCGAGCACGGCGGCGAGGTCGTCGTTGCCCAGGTCGGTCACCGGGCCGTACCCGAGCACGCCTGCCGCGTGGATCACGCCGCGTACCGGAGGCTCGGCGGCGGCCTCCCGGCGACGCAGCAGCGCGGCCACCGCGGCCTCGTCGGCGACGTCGACCGCCTCCACGGTCACGGTGGCGCCGGTGATGCCGCGCAGCAGCCGGACCTTCTCGAACCAGGGGTCGCCGGCTTCGAGGGCATCCCACCGGTCCCGCGGCGGCGGTGCCGTGCGGCCGAGTAGCACCAGGTGTCCGGCGCCGTGCTTGGCCAGCCAGCCGGCCACATGCAGGCCGAGATCACCGAGGCCGCCGGTGACCAGGTACGTCGCGTCGCCACGCAGCATCACCGCCGGCCGAGCAGCCGCGGGAGCCGCTGCCGGTGTCCCGGCGCCGTAGTCGATCACCAGCTTGCCCACGTGCCGGGCCCGGGCCATCCGCTCGAAGGCCTCGTCAGCCCGGTCGGCCGGCACGTTCTCGTACGGCAGCGACGTGAGCGTCCCGGCCGCGACCGCCCGCAGTACCCGGTTGAACGTCCGAACCACGGCCTCGGGCCGGCGCAGGATCATGTCGGTCACGTCGAGCGTCAGGTACGCCACGTTGTCACCGAGCACACCGACAGGCCCGCTCTGCTTGCCGATGTCGACGTACCGCCCGTACGGCGCCAGCACCGACAGGCTCGCCTGCATCCCGTCACCGGGCAGCGCGCCGAGCACCACGTCCACCCCGGCACCGTGGGTCGCCGCCCGGATGTCGGCGGCAAACCGGCCGCCTCGCGAGTCGGCGACACCCGCGACACCGAGCATCCGCAGCAACGCGCGGCGTTCAGGGGTGCCGGCGGTGGCGTACACCTCCGCGCCACGGGCGCGGGCCACCTGGATCGCCGCCATCCCGACGCCGCCGGTGCCGCTGTGGATCAGCACCCGTTCGCCGGGCTCCAGTCGGGCCAGTTCGCAGAGGCCGTGCCAGGCGGTCAGGTACGCGATCGGGAGGGTGGCCGCCTCGGCGGTGCTGAGCCCGGCAGGGATCGGGAACACCAGCCTGGCGTCGGCGACGACCTGGCCGGTCATGCTGTGCGGGACGAAGGCCAGCACCCGGTCACCCACGGCCGCTTTGGTGACGCCGGGGCCGGTGGCGGTGACCGTGCCGGCGCACTCCCAGCCGATCGGGCCGCCCTGAACCGGCCCGGGGTAGACGCCGTTGCGAATCAGCACGTCCCGGAAGTTGAGGCCGGCGTGCTCGACCCGGATCGCCACCTGGCCCGGCTCGGTCGGGGCAGCGCCCTCGGTGGCGGCCGACTGCGGCGGATCGACCCGGGTGATCGCAGGGCAGCGACGCAGCCGGGCGACGTAGCGGTTGGCTCCGCGCAACGCCACCTGGTTCTCGCCGTCGTCGTTCGAGGCCAGCTCGCCCACCAGGGCGCCGGCGGCGAGCCCGGTCACCGGCAGGTCAAGCAGCCGGGTACGCAACCCGGGATGCTCGATGGTCACCGCACGGCCCAGCCCCCAGAGGGCGGCGGCCCGCACGGCGCTGACCCGGTCACCGTCCACGACGCGCTGGGCGTCCCGGGTGACAAGCCAGAGCGCCGGTGCTCCGGGCAGCCCCTGTTCGGCGAGCGCCCGGATCAGGCCGACCGCGCCGGACAGCGCGGGGTCCGGCGCGGGTGCCGCGGCGTCGTCGGGCGGTGCGTCGAGGCTCCACAGGTGTACGAGCCCTGCCCAGGTCGCGGTGGTGTCCGCGGCGATCTCCCGGATCAGCCGTTGGTGGTCCTCGCGGGAACGGGCAGCGACCTCGTAACGGTCCGGGCCGAGGCGGCGGAAGCCCAGGCCGGCGCGGACGGTCACCACCCGGCCGGGCCACTGGGCGGCCAGGTCGACACCGATGCCCTGGCGGTCGGTGAAGATCACCAGGTCGCCGGAGGCGTTGGCGGTGACGGGCGGGGCGGGCAGCCACTCGACGGTGTACCTGTCGATAGTGGCCGCGACCGCTGCTGGTTCCTCGATGAAGCGCAGCGTCAGGCCGGTCAACTCGGCGAGCGGGCCGCCCTCGTCGACGATGTGCACGTCGCCGGTGAGCAGGCCGGGCGCGGTGCCGGGGCGGCGGGTGACCAGGCTCCACATCGGGCCGGTGGGCTCGCGGTGCCAGGTCATCCGCTCGATCGAGTCGAGCATGAACGGCGCTGCCGGTGCGGCGTCCGGCAGGGTCGCGGCCAGCACCTGCCCGCAGCCGTCCAGCAGGGCGGGGTGGAAGTGCTGGTGGTCCGGGCGTACGCCGGGTCCGGCCTCGACCCGGCCCACTGCCCGGTCGTCGCCGACACGCAGCTGCGTG
This sequence comes from Micromonospora sp. PRAS1, assembly GCF_059553435.1. Lineage (NCBI taxonomy): Bacteria > Bacillati > Actinomycetota > Actinomycetes > Micromonosporales > Micromonosporaceae > Micromonospora > Micromonospora sp. PRAS1. Next base: position 15,162 of record NZ_JCANNB010000031.1, on the reverse strand, counting down.
ATGGCGCGGAACGCACCGCGCCAGACGTTGCCGGAGGCCGCGAAGCGGTTGTAGAACTCTTCGCTGCCACCCTGCTGCGGGCAGTTCGCCAGGGCCTCGTCGCGCCCCGGCCGGGGCATCGCGGGTCCAGCGGCCTCGGCGACCGCGGTGACGTGCAGCAGCCACGGCTCCTCGGCCTCGACCCGGCTGTGCACCCGCACCGTCCGGGTACCGTCCGGGCCGTCGGCGAGGGTGACCCGCAGCTGCGGCCGCTCGCTCGCGGAGAGGTAGAGCCCGCGCAGGTAGCGGACGTCGCGCAGGGTGTGGTCGCGCAGTCCGGCGTCCACAAGCGCGGCGCGGACCAGTTCCAGGTACGCCGTCCCCGGCAGCACCGCGTGCCCCTGTACCCGGTGGTCCAGCAGGTACGCGTTGCGCCGCAGGTCCAGCCGCCCGGTCCAGACCCGGTCACCGGTTCCGGTCTCGACGCCGAGTAGCGGGTGGTCGGCGGTGTCGCGGGAGGCCGGCTGCCGGGGCGACGCGGGCAGCCAGTGGCTCTGGCGCTGCCACCGGTACCGGGGCAGCCGGACCGCGGGCCCGGCGTCCCCGGTCGCTGCCTCCAGCGGCACGTCCCGGCCAGCCCGGAAGAGCGTGCCCAGCCCTTCCAGCACAGTACGGCGTTCCGGCTCCTCGCGGCGCAGCGTCGGCAGCACCAACGGCCGGCTCCGGCCGGCCGCCGCACACCGCCCGGCGGCGGAGACCAGCACCGGATGCGGGCTGACCTCGATGATCGTGTCGTGGCCTGCGGCCAGCAGGTCACCGATCACCGGGGCGAACCGGACCGGCTGGCGCAGGTTGTCCGCCCAGTATCCGGCGCCCAGTTCCGGCCCGGCGACGTCGGCACCGGTCACCGTGGAGACCATCCGGACCTCCCCCGGGTGCGGGCGCAGCGTCCCCAGCACCGTCCTGAGCTCGTCAAGCAGCGGGTCCACGGCCGGGCTGTGCGAGGCGACGTCGACGTTGACCAGGCGGGCGAAGACCCCGTCGGCGGTGAACCGCTCGATCGCCCGGCGCACTCCGTCGCCGTCACCTGCGACGACGGTCAGGTCGGGCGCGTTCTCGACCGCGATCCCGGCCGGCACGCCCAGCTCGGCGAGGACTCTCGCGACGTCGTCCGCGGCCAGTTCGACGCTTGCCATCTCGCCCCGGCCGGCGATGCCGCGCATCAGGGCGCTACGCCGGCAGATCACCGCGGCGGCGTCGGCGAGATCGAGCAGGCCGGCGACGTGGGCAGCGGCGACCTCACCCATGCTGTGCCCGACCACGGCGGCCGGTTGCACACCGAGGGCTCGCCAGAGCGCGGCGAGCGAGACCTGGACCGCCCAGAGCGCGGGCTGCACCCGATCGATGCCGCTGAGCCCGGCCGGATCACGTAGCCGATCCAGCACCGACCAGCCGGTTTCGGCACGGACGGCGGCGTCGCACTCGTCCATCGCGTCGCGAAAGGCCGGTGACGACTCGTAGAGCTCCAGCCCCATGCCCGCCCACTGGGAGCCCTGACCGGGAAAGACGAAGACGGGTCGCAGCGGCCGGTCGGCGACGTCCTCGGCCGACTCGACGTCCGTCTCTGCGGCCTCCGGATCGGCTGTCCAGGCACGCAGCGCGGCAGCCGCCTCGCCAGCCGAGTCGGCCACCACGGTCAGCCGGCTGTCCAGCCGATGCCGGCGGGCCGCACCGCGGCAGACCGCGCCGAACGCGGCACCGCCCGTGTCGCCGGTAAGGCACTCCGCCCAGGCCGTGGCCGTGTCGCGCAAGGCCTGCGGGCCGGACGCGGAGAGCGCCAGCAACTGCGGGAGATCGGGGTCGGCGGTGAAGGCGCCAGCCGCCGGACGCGGTGCCGGGGCGGGCCGGTGCTCGGCGACGATGACGTGCGCGTTCGTGCCGGAGATGCCGAACGAGTTGACCCCGATGCAGGCCGGTTTGTCGTCCGGGCCCGGCCAGGGGGTCGTCGTGCGGACCACCTCGAGCGGCGTGTTCGCCCAGTCCACCGCCGGTGTCGGGGTGCCGTCGTGCAGGGTGGCCGGGACGAGCCGGTGCTTGACGCTGAGGATCGCCTTGATCAGGCCGGCCATCCCGGCGGCCGCCTCGGTGTGCCCGATGTTGGTCTTGACCGAGCCGATCAGCAGCGGCCGGGCGCGGCTCGGCGTGCCGAACACCTCGGTGAGACTGCCCAGCTCGACCGGGTCGCCTGCGGCGGTGCCGGTGCCGTGCGCCTCCACGTATCCGATCTCGTCGGGCGACATGCCAGCGTCGGCGTACGCGGCCCGCAGGGTCCGGATCTGCCCCTCGCGGCCGGGGCTCATCATGGTGCCACCGCTGCGGCCGTCGTTGGTGACCGCCGAACCGCGGAGCACGGCGTGGATCGGGTCGCCGTCGGCCATCGCGCGGGCCAACGGCTTGAGCACTAGCGCGGCCACCCCCTCGCTGCGTACGTACCCGTCGGCGGCCGCGGTGGCGAACTTGCACCGGCCGTCGGCGGCGAGCATGTTCGCCGAGGAGAAGGTGATGCTCTCCTCGGGCAGCAGAATCAGGTTGACCGCCGCGGCCAGCGCGGTGTCGCAGTCGCCAGCGGCCAGGCTGCGACAGGCCAGGTGCACCGCGGTGAGCGAGGACGAGCAGGCGGAATCGATCGAGACGCTGGGGCCGTGCAGGTCGAAGGCGTACGACAGCCGTCCCGAGAGGGCGCTGCGGGCGGTACCCAGGTTGGCGTAGATGTCGAGGATTCCGGCGCGGTTGAGCAATTCCCAGTAATTGGTGGTCAGCTGTCCGACGAAGACGCCTGTGGGCCGCGTGCTCAGCTGCGCCGGGCCCAAGCCGGAGTCCTCGATCGCCTCCCAGCCCACCTCCAGCAACAGCCGCTGCTGCGGGTCCATTCGGGCGGCCTCGTGCGGGGAGACACCGAAGAACGCCGCGTCGAACCGGTCCACGCCGTCCAGGAAGCCGCCGTACCGGGAGAGGAGACGGCCGGGGGTGCCGGGCCGCGGGTCGTGCACGGCGTCGATGTCGAAGCGGCTGGGCGGGACCTCGGTGACCTCGTCGGTGCCGGCGACCAGTGCCGCCCAGAACGCGTCGACGTCCGGGGAGCCGGGGAAGCGGCAGGACATGCCGATCACCGCGATCGGCTCGGTGGCTACGTTCGGCATCGTCTCCCCGTTCTCAGCGCTGCCCGGCGGGCGGACCGGACGGACCGGCCCCCCAGCCGGGCACGTCGGTGATGGTGAGCACGGTCGTGGTGACCGACCAGCCGGGCGCGCCGCCGACGATCAGGACCCGGTCCCCCACGTCGAGCCGCCCGTCCAGTACCAGGCGTTCCAGCGACGCCATGTGGTCTCCGGCGCCCATGTGACCGATCGTGCGGCCGATCTCCCAGGAGGTGCGCTCAAACGGGATGCCGAACGGCTCGGTGAGGTTGCGCTGCATCAGCCAGCGCGCGCCGTTGACGTAGATCACCCAGCGCATGTCGGCCAGCTCGGCACCCGCCTCGGCCAGGGTCTGCTCGGCCAGGGCGAGCTGGCCCTTGCGGATCACCTCGACGGTCTCCGACAGCGGGCGTACCGTCTGGGCGAAGTGCACGGTCCGGTCGACCAAGTCGAACGGCTGGGCGGTCGCAGAGCCGGGCGGAAAGAGCGGTTCCGCCCCACGGGCCATCTCCTCGATCTCGTTGAACACCGCGGAGTTGATCGCGTCGACGGAGGCGAATCCCGGCCCGGCGACGACCACCGCCGCGGCAGCGCCGTCCGCGCCGAACAGGCCGATGATCCCGCCCCGCCAGCGGTCAAGTAGCGGGGAGTTGAGGTTCTCCGCGGTGGTCAGCAGGACCGAGCCGCAGCGCTCGTCGGCGACCAGCCGGAACACGGCCGTCTCCAGCGCGGCGAGCATGCCGTTGCAGCCCTGCCGCAGCTCGAAGGCGGGGATGTCGCGGGCGGCGAGCACACGCAGGATGTAGCCGGGCGGCGTCCACATCTCCGGGCCCTGCTGGAACACCGAGCAGTGGATCAGTGCGTCCACCTCGTGCGGCTCACGGCCCGCCCGCCGCAGCGCTACCCGGGCGGCAGCGACAGCCATGTCCGGTGCCGCCTCGTCGCCCGCGATGAGCACGCTGATCTGGCCGCTCTCGGCCGCCGCCGAGCGTTCGAAGAGCCCGGCCTCGACCACATCGGAAAGCTGTGTGGCGGGAGGCAGGTAGCTGCCGACCGCTTCCAGCGAGATTCCGTCGACCTTCACGCCGGCCTCCCGGCGGTGTGGACAGGCGTACGGTGCCGGGCACGGGACATCAGGATCTCCCTCTCGTCGGGCTTCGGTCGTGGGCTCGGTGCTGTCGGAGTCACGCCGATTCGCCGGCGGTGGCCAGCGGGGCGCCAGGGCGGCCGGCGGCGTCCCGGGTGACCGGCAGGGTCCGTAGGCTGCGCAGGTTCCGCAGCGGGTACCAGCCAGGCGCACTGCCCAGGCGCAGTCCCGGCAGGCGGTGAAACAGGCCGCTGAGCGCCACCTCGGCCTCGACGCGGGCCAGCCCGGCACCGATGCAGTAGTGGACACCGCCGGAGAAGGCCAGGTGGTCGCGGCTGTTCGAGCGGTCCGCCCGGAACAGCTGCGGCTGCTCGAACTTTTCCGGATCTCGGCAGGCACCGGCAAGCAGCAGCAGGATCTGAGTGTTGGGCGCCAGCACGGTGCCGTCGATCTCGTACGGCTCGTTGATCCGCCGGAGCGTGTACTGGATGGGCGGCTCCAGGCGCAGGGTCTCCTCGACGACGCCGGTCATCACGGCCGAATCCGCCAGTGCCCGCTGCCGCAGTTCGGGTTCGCGCAGCAGGCGCAGCGCGGCGCTGCCGATCAGCCCGACCACGGTCTCGAAGCCGGCGAGCAGCAGCAGGCCGCTGGTCGCCACCACGTCGCGGCGGGTCAGCTGCTGCGGGTCACCGGCGGCTTCGACAAGTGCGGCCAGCACCGACCCGGCCGGCGCCCGACCGGAGTCGATCACCTCGGCAAAGAACCGGTCCAGGTCGGCCAGCGACTCCTGCATTCGGCGACGCTGGCGCAGCGTACGCACCCGGTCCAGGGAGAGCGAAAGCATCGCGCCCCACCCGGCCAGCCGCTTCTCCTCGCCTTCCGGCAGCCCGATCAGGTCGCAGATCACCCGGACCGCCACCGGGAGGGCGAAGTCCTGGACCACGTCGAGCGAGTCCCGGCCGGCCAACTCGTCGAGGGTACGGTCGACCACCCGAGCCACGTCCGCGCGGCGCTGCTGAATCGCACGCCCGGTGAACCAGGGCGCGACCAGCCGACGCAGCCGGGTGTGGTCCGGCGGGTTCTTCATCAGGAACGAGTCCTCGACCGGTTGCACCGTGTCGGTGAGCCGGAACGGGAAGGTCAGCACCCCGAGCCGCGGATCGCGCAGTGCTCGACTCACCTCCCGGTGGCTGGCGGTGACGTACAGCGGGCCTAGACTGCTGCGGCTCACCACGCCGTGCTCGCGTGCCTGCTCGTACAGCGGGTACGGATCGCTGGTCAGCGGGCGGGCCAGAATGCGGGCGGCGACGTCGCCGCGGCTTGCCTGGGCCCGCATAGCCAAACGGTTCCGGACCAACAGATATTGAGCGCGCAGATCGCTACGAGATCCGCCGAAGAACGCCACGTGAAATCCTCCCTCGTCGGGCTCACCTGGCTGATTGGCGGAGCGAGCGTATCAACGTGAAAGATCCCAGTCAATGGATTGCATCGTCACTTGAACACACTCAACCTCCAAGAAATCTATATTCGCCCGTCACTGGTGCTGCACTGTCCAACCGACGCGCAGAAACAGTCAGGAGATGCCCGATTCGACCGTTTTACGCTCACCTGCCGAACAGCCGGGAAACAAATGGAATCTGGACTGAAAGGGTGGACAACAACGTCACCGGAGTTCTAACGTCGATGACGGCGCACCCGGGATCGGTCGCCGGACGGCCGGGGATCCCGGCCGTCCGCAAGGCGGAACCATCGACGGAAATCCGTTCGACACCCGCCCGGGAGTCTGTTCTTCCAACCGACAGGCGGAGACGAGACTATGGGGGACAGAACCCATTACACGCTGCTCTGCGCCGGCTGCGGCCACCGCCAGGCCGACGACGGACTGCTCCTGAGCTGCCCAGACACTCATCCACCGGCGCTGCTGCACACTGACTACGCGCACCAAGGTTTCACCGTTGACCCGGCCGCCGAGGGCATCGGCCGGTATGCGAAGTGGCTCCCGGTGGCCCGCTCTCCACATGGCACAGGCCGCCCTGTCGTCTTTCACAGTGAACGACTGGCATTCGATATCGGCCTGTCCGACCTATGGATCGCATTCAGCGGCTACTGGCCAGAGAAAGGCGCATTCACCACCTCCGGAACGTTCAAGGAATTTGAGGCGCGAACCGTCGCGGCCCGACTTCCCGAATCATTCGGAAACCTGGTCGTAGCATCTGCCGGAAATACCGCGTCCGCGTTCCTGGCCAGCTGCTCAGGCAGCGGAACCCCCGCCGTACTGATAATCCCTGAATCCGGTCTTGCCGCACTCGGACCGGCCACCGGTGACCCTGCGGTACGCGTGATCGTGGTCACCCACGCCGAATACTCGGATTGCATCCGCCTGGCCGGCGCCCTCTCCGCGCTGCCCGGTTTCTACGGTGAGGGCGGCATTCTCAATGTGGCCCGGCGCGATGGCCTGGGCACCGTGCTGCTCGCCGCGTTCGAGGCGATGGGCACGCTGCCCGACCACTATGTCCAGGCGGTCGGCAGCGGCACCGGGGCCGTCGCCACGCACGAGGCGGCGATGCGCCTGCTGGCTGCCGATGCGGGCACGGATCCGCCCCGGCTGCTGCTGGCGCAGAACGCGTCCTTCGCCCCGCTGCACCGGGCCTGGCACTCCCCCGGCGCCCCGGCTGACCCATGGGACACGGCCGCCACGCGCGACGTCTTCGCGCCCGAGCTGACCAACCGGATCCCCCCGTTCGCGGTGACCGGCGGGGTCCGCGACTGCCTGACCGCCAGTCGCGGTGACGTGCTGGTGGCCGGTGCGGCGGATGCGGCCCGGGCGCGGGCGGGCTTCGAGCAGCTGGAGGGCATCGACATCGAGCCGGCGCCAGCGGTGGCGATCGCCGTACTGCGCCAGGCGGTGGCCGCCGGGCGGATCCGGCGTACCGACCGGGTGCTGCTCAACGTGACCGGTGGCGGCCGGGCCCGGCACGCCACCGAGACCGGCGCCGGCTCGGTCACCCCTCACCTGCGGATCGACCGGAACGCGGCGCTGGCCACCGACGGCGCGCACCGGATCGCCGAGGCCCTGCAACAACTGGTCGGTGTGGCGTGACCGCCCGCCGACGCCAACGGCGGGAGAAGAGCAAATGACGGTACGAGTGGTGCTGGTGGCTGGCATCGGACGCAGCGGGTCCACGCTGGCCGACCGGATCATGTCGGCCCTGCCCGGGACGACCGGGCTCGGCGAGGTGAATCACCTGTGGCATCGCGGAATCGAGCTCGACGAGCGGTGCGGCTGCGGTCTCGCCTTCTCCGCCTGCCAGTTCTGGGCCGAGGTCGGTGAGCGGGCCTTCGGCGGCTGGTCGGGTGTGGACCCGGACCGGATGCTGCGGCTGGCCAGGCAAGTCGATCGGGTCTGGCACATCCCGCCGCTGATGCGCCGGTCCCGGCGTGCGCCGCGGCCGCTGGCCGCGCGCGGCGACGACCCGATGTCACAAGCCATGCGCGACTACGGCGACCACTACGCGGCCGTCTACCGCGCAGCGGCCGCCGCCGCCGACGCCCAGGTGGTGGTCGACTCCAGTAAGCACGCCTCGCTCGGACACATCCTTGCCCAGCGCGACGACGTGGACCTGCGCGTGCTGCACTGCGTCCGGGATGCCCGGGCGGTCTGCCACGCCTGGACCAAGACCGTGCTCCGCCCGGACGATCCAGGCAAGACCTCGTACATGCCGCGGTTTCGCCCGCACACCATGGCAATGCGCTGGAACGCCTTCAATGTCGGCACCGAGCTGCTGCGCCGGCAGCGGGTGCCGGTGCTCCGGATGCGCTACGAGGACCTCACCGCCGACCCTGCCGGCACCACCCGGCGGCTGGCGGAGTTCCTCGGGGTGCCGTCCACCGCCGAGGCGCTCGACTTCGTCGGGGACGGCTACATGGAGCTGCCGGCCGCGCACACAGTGGCCGGCAACCCGATGCGGTTCCAGACCGGCCGGATCCCGATCCGCGCGGATCTGGCGTGGCGGTCGGCGCTGCCGTCCCGCGACCGCCGGCTGGTCACCTCGATCACCTGGCCGCTGCTGCTGCGTTACGGGTACCCGCTGCAGGCGAAGTAGGTGGCGCGCTCAGAGGGTGCCGTTGAGCGCGGCCAGGTGGGTGGCCCGCAAGATCGGTCCCGGCTCGAGGCCGGCCTCGCGGGTCAACAGGTCCCGCCCGGCGCGGTACGCGGCCAGCGCGTCCGCCTGCCGCCCACACCGGTACAGCGCGGTCATCCACTGCGCCCGCAGGCGTTCGCGCAGCGGGTGTCCGGTCACCAGCTCGGTGAGTTCCGGCACCAGTTCGCGATGCTCACCGAGCGCGAGGTCGGCGTCGATCCGGTCCTCCAGGGCCGCCATCCGCGCCTCGGTCAACCACGGGAGTTCGGCCTGCCGCAGTTGGACGGTCACGCCGCCGAGCGCCGGTTCGCGCCACAGCGCCAGAGCGGCCCGCAGCGACCACGCCCCCGCCTCGGGCCAGCCGATGCGCAGATCGTTGCGGCCACGCGCGGCCAGCCGGGTGAACTCGTCAATGTCGAGTCGTCCGTCCACAATCCGCAGCCGGTATCCGCCCGCCTCTCGATCGATTCGCACCGGTTGGCCCAGCCTGGTCCGCAGCCGGGAGACGTAGGTGTAGAGCTGGGCGCTGACCGTCCTTGGTGCCCGCCCGCCCCAGAGCAGCTCGGCCAGCACGGCGTCGGCTACGGTTCGGCCACGTGCCAGCAGCAGCGCGGCCAGGACGGTACGTAGCTTGGGGGCTGGCAGATCCACCTCGCGGCCGTGAAGCCGGGCGCCCACCGGGCCGAGAACCGTGAATTCCATTCGTCACACCCCGTTAAGACATGATCACCTTATGAGGTCGACAATAGGTGCGCTCGGGCGGCGGGGCGAGCCACGTCCAACTGCGGCGCTCGGCCCGGCACGACGAGAACGGAGCCGGCTGATGCCCGGCGGCACGGCGTGCACGCCCTGCTGCTGGCCCGAGAGGAGGCGCTGGCCGGGGCGACCCCCGCCGACCACCTCGGCTGCACGCCTACGCGGTGCCGACCGCCGGTCGCACACCGGATGCCGGACGGCTGCATACCCTGGTGGCGCCGGCGCCGGGCGAGCCGGCGGCCGTCCCGGGAGCGCTGGTGCCAGCTACGTGGCCGTCACCGTGCCCTCGCCCGTTCCCGGCACCTGGGAATGATTGCCGCCGGTGGAAAATGCGAAAACGACGGCCAGCAGCACCACCACGGCCGCGACAATTCCGAGGACAATGAGGACAACAGACCTGTTCTTCGTTTCTGACGAGGAGTCGGAGGACGTCATGTGGCAGAGTCTAGCCGTCATCAGGTGTCAATGCGGCAAAAAACACCATGAGGCGTTTTCAGGACGCCGTTGACAGTGTTGATCCCGATCAGTCGAGGCCGCCGGGCGATTGTCGAGGTGGCCCGGAGGCGCACCCGAGCCGCTGTCGAACGCTCCACCGCTCGCCTCAAGAGATGGAAAATCCTCAAGACCGGCTACCGCCGCTCCCCCACGAGCGCTACGCACCGGCCACATCACTTGAGATCCAAGATGCTCCAGCCACCTTTCATGAAAAATCCTCCGGGCTTGGCCAGTATCGCTCCCAACCCGCGGATTCAGGCGGAGCTGATGCCGCGCTGCTCGAGTTCGTCGGCGAGCCGGAGCCATTCGTCGGCGCAGGCGCGGGCGACGTTTGCCACAATGTATGTGCAGTGCGGAGGCACCTTATCGGCGACGTCGACGCGTTCCTGCGAGCGAATGGCCCGGGTGAATATCCAGCGCAGCAGGTTCCGGCCGGATTCGTTGAACCGAAGCGACGGGTCGGTCTGCAGACCCTGCAGCATGAGCGCCAGCCCGGGGCCTTTCGGTGGTCCAGCGCCGGCGTCGGCGCCGTGCTTGGCCGCGCGGCGGCGGACGTCCGGCACTGGGTCCTCGCCCCGCTCGATCCGCCGGCGGACGTCGCGGACGGTGGAGGGTGAGACACCGACCTCGCGCGCGATCTCGCGCAGCGACGCCTCCGGCCGCTCCTTGATGAGCGCCGACGCCTTCAGGCGCCCCTCGGCATTGTCGACCGGGCGGACCCGCCCGTCGCGCCCGGTCCGGGCCCGGACCTCGGCGGCGTCGGCACCGATCTGCAGCCGGCGGCGGACGTGGCCGACGGTCCGGGCACCGAGACCGGCCGCCGCAGCGATCGCGCGGTCCGACCAGTTGGGGTACGACGCGATGATGCGCTCGGCGGCCCGGGTGCGGTCTGCCAGCGACAGCGGCAGCCCGTGGGTGATGTTGGTCTCCACGGCGAGCACGAAGGCTTCCTGCTCGGTGCCGTCGAAGAACTTGACCTCAATGAGTTCGTCGCCGCGCAGGAGTGCGGCTCCGAGGCGGTGGGTGCCGTCGATGACCCGCATGGTCGACCGGTGCACGATGATCGGCGGGAGCCGGCCGTCGATCTTCGCGAGCATTCTGGTATGTTCGAGATCTTCAATGGTCTGGCGAGGCGAGTCGGCCGGTAAGAGCGACCGCACCGGCACCCACCCTGTCTCCTGCGAATCATGCGTCAGAGCGAGTGGCGTGGTTGGATTCTCCCAATTGGGAGCATCTGTGTGTTCGGGCATCGCAAATGAGACATGCATTCTTTCCAAGGCAACTCCCCGAAGTTCTAGCCCTTGGCCGTGCAGGCCCAGCGTGACACGCCGGGATGACAGTCAGAATGATCGGTGTCCATGTGCATGGTAGCCACGCCCTGCGATGTGGACCACCGCCCAAGACTGCAGTATTGGGGCAAATGCCGGACCATGATCGCGGATCTTCCGCAAAACCCCTGCTCGCGGCGATGCCTGAAATCTCGGCAAGTTTTGCAGAACTGATCAATTTTCAGCAGGTGGCCGGCCGGCAATGCGGCCCCGGCAACGTCGTCAGGTGGTGCCCGAGCAGCGCGAGAGGCCGGTGCGCGCCCTGGGCACCGCGCCTGTTCAACTGCGCACGCCGCACAGTTGCACAGGCATCCGTGAATTGCCTCGGAAAGACGCCGGATGCCTTGTCAACGGTGACCTCCCTCGGTCAGCGATGCTGCGATCGCCCGCGCGGCTGCTCCCTCCAGGACAGTGCCGTGGGTGCCCGGCACGTCGACGATGACCGGCGGCCGGCGCAGCACGGGCCGCCACTGTCGCAGCGTGTCGCGCCGGTCCTGCTCCGGGTCGTCGCGCGGCATGTAGAGCACGACCGGGCCGTCGTACGGGTTCGGCCGGTGGTGCAGCAGGTTGCCGTGATGCGCGTAGGCCAGCCCGTTGGTCGCGACCCCCCGGACGATGCGCAGGGCGTGCTTGTCGCCTTCGCGGACGCCGTCCACGAGCCGGTCGTCCGCAGCCGCCCCGTACCGCAGGAGCCGCCGCAGCGTGCGCCCGGGCAGCAGCGTGCCGGGGGCCGCGTCGATGGTCTCGTCGAGGTGGCGCAGGATGGTGCGCTCGACCCGGTTCAGCGGCTTGAGCAGCCAGGGCGTGAACCGCTGGCGGGCCGGGCCCAGCAGGTGCACGCCGCCGACCTCCCGGCCGAGTTCGGCGAGGCGGCGGGCCATCTCCAGCGCCACGTAGGACCCCCCGGACTGGGCGACCAGCAGGTAGGGTCCTTCCGGCTGCAGCTGGAGCATCTCCTCGACGTAGGCGGCGGCCATCTCCGGCACCGACCGCAGCGGCCGGTCCTCGCCGGTGATGCCGCGTGCCTGGAACGCCCAGAACTGCACGCCGGCCGGCAGCGCGCCGGCCAGTGCGGCGTAGGCGGCGACTTCGCCGGTGATGGTGTGCACAGCGAAGATCGCCGGGGTCGTGCGCCCCGCCCGGATCCGCACGGCCGAGCGGAGCTGCGCACCGGTGTCCTGTGTGCGCAGCAGCCCGGCGAGGCCGGCGACGGTCGGGTGCTCGTACAGGTCGCCGACGCTCAGGTCGTATCCGGCCGCCCGGACCCGGGCGACGATCTGGGTCACCAGGATCGAGTGCCCGCCCAGCTGAAAGAAATCGTCCTCGGCGCCGATCCGGTCCGCGCCGAGAACCTCGCGCCAGATGCCGGCGAGCAGCTGCTCCTCGGGGCCGGACGGCAGCACGTACGCGGCCGGCCCGAGCGCCGCCCGGTCGGGCTCGGGCAGGGCGGCCCGGTCGAGCTTGCCGTTGGCCAGCAACGGGATGACGGACAGCTCGACGTACAGGGACGGCACCATGAATTCGGGCAGGCCGAGGCGCAGGTGCTCCCGCAGGTGCGCGGCCGCGGGCAACCCGGCGCCCCGGTCGGTCGGGACGGCGTAGGCGACCAGGCGCGCCTGCGCGCCCGCGCCGGTCACCGTGACGACCGCGTCGGCCACCTCGGGGTGCGCGATGAGGGCGGCGCGGATCTCGCCCGGCTCGATACGCAGGCCGCGCACCTTCACCTGGTCGTCGGCGCGGCCGAGGAAGTCCAGCCGGCCGTCGGGGCGCCACCGTGCCCGGTCGCCGGTACGGTACATACGCGCGCCGGTGCCTGCGAACGGGTCGGCGACGAACCGCTCGGCGGTCAGCGCGGCCCGGCCGCCGTAGCCGCGGGCGACACCGGCGCCGCCGATCCACAGCTCCCCCGGCGCGCCGGGGGGCACCGAGTTGAGCCGGCGGTCCAGCACGTAGACCCGGGTGTTGGGCAGCGGGCTGCCGATCGGTGGCGCGTCGGCGGCTCCCGGCTCGAGCTCGGCGATCGTGGCGCACACGGTCGCCTCCGTCGGGCCGTAGGCGTTGAGCAGCCGGTGCCGCCCGCCCCACGCGTCGGCCAGCGCGGCATCGACCCGCTCGGCGCCGGTCAGCAGGGTGCCGAGGCCGGCCAGCTCGCCGGGGTGCATCGCCCGCAGCAGCGCGGGCGGCACGAACGCCGACGTCACCCCGGCCGCGGCGACCAACCGGGACAACGCCCCGGGCTCGGCGCGCTCGCGGTCGGTGGCCACGACGAGGGTCCCCCCGGCGGCCAGCGCCATGACGAGCTCCCACACCGAGGCGTCGAAGCTCAGCGCGGCGAAGAGCAACCCACGCGTCGCCGTGCCGGTCCCGAGCAGCGGGTCCATCGCGGCCGCCAGGTTCAGCAGGCTGTCATGGGCGACGTGCACGCCCTTGGGCCGGCCGGTCGAGCCCGACGTGTAGATGACGTACGCCAGGCCGCCCGCCGCCGCTGCGGCCGGCGTGGTCGTCCGCTCTCCGCGCAGGGCGTCGAGGACGGCCGGGTCGTCGATCGGCACGACCGTCGGCGGCGCGCCGGTGCCCAGGCTGGCGGCGATGGACCGGCGGGTGAGCAGCACGCGCACACCGCTGTCAGCGACCATGAACATCAGCCGCTCCGGCGGGTAGTCCGGGTCGAGCGGCAGATAGGCGGCCCCGGTCTGCCAGACGGCGAGGATCGCCACGGCGAGGTCCACGCCGCGGTCCAGCGACAGACCGACGACCGTCTCCGGGCCGACGCCGGCGGCGCACAGATGGTGGGCCAAGCGGTTGGCCCGGGCAAGCAGCCCGCCGTAGCTCAGCGACCGGCCACCGCCGACGACGGCCAGCGCGTCGGGGGCCACGGCGGCCCGCCGGGCGATCAACTCATGCACGCCGGCGGCGACGGGCACCGAACCGGTGACGGCACCCGGGTCGACGGGGCCGACCGGCAGCCGGGACAGCCGCCGCGCCGGGTCGGCCGCCACGAGCTCGAGCAGCGCGACCAGCCGATCGCCGAGCCCCTCGACCGTGGCCGCGTCGAAGAGCGCGGTGCTGTACCGCAGCTCCCCCGCGAGCCCGTCCCCGTCCGGCCCGAAGGTCGCTGACAGGTCGAACTTCACCGGCACGCCAGCGTCGCGCTGGTCCCGCTCGTCCGGCGGCGCCGCCGGCCCGTCCTGCTCGGTGTAGTCGAAGGACACCTGGAACAGCGGCGTACGCGACCGGTCCCGGTCGGTGACGAGCGCGTCGACCACCTGCTCGAATGGCAGATCCTGGTGCGCGTACGCGGCCAGGGCGGTCGCCCGCACCCGGCCGAGCAGCTCGGCGAACGACGGGTCGCCGGACAGGTCGGTCCGCATCACCAGCGTGTTGACGAAGAACCCGATGAGGCCCTCGATCTCGGCTCGGTTGCGGTTGGCGACCGGGGTGCCGACCACGACGTCCTCGGTGTCGCCGTAGGCGCCGAGCAGCATCGAGAAGGCGGCCAGCAGCGTCATCGACATCGTCGCACCGGCCTCGCGGGTCAGCGACCGCAGCCCGGCGGCGACCGGTCCGGGCACCGCGAACCGGGTCACCGCGCCCGCCGTGGACCGTACCGGCGGCCGCGGCCGGTCGGTCGGCAGCTCCAGGGCTGGCAGCCCGGCGAGCTGGGCCCGCCAGTAGGCCAGTTGGTCCTCGAGCACGCCACCGGTGAGCCAGTTCCGCTGCCAGACGGCGAAGTCGGCGTACTGCACCGGCAGTTCCGGACACGCGTCGCCGCGGTACAGCGCCGCCAGCTCCCGTCGCAGGATCCCGGTCGACCACTGGTCGGAAACGACGTGGTGCGTCACGAGCGCGAGCACGTGGTCGTCGGGGGCCAGCCGCACCAGTGTGGCCCGGATGAGCGGGCCCGTGGCAAGGTCGAACGGCCGGGCCGCGTCGGCGGCGACAAGCGTCCGGGCGGCCAGGGCCGGGTCCGCCGCGCCGCTGACGTCGATGACCGGCAGCCGGAACGCGCCCGGCGGGTCGATCACCTGCGCCGGGACGCCGTCGGCGTCGGCGACGAGCCGGGTCCGCAGCACCTCGTGCCGGGCGACCACGGTGCCGAGCGCGGTCTCCAGGGCGTCCACCCGGAGTTCCCCGGTCCACCGCCCCGGCGCCGGCAGGTTGTACTCCGCCGAGCCCGG